>JAIDDH010000045.1 GCA_029055435.1 Acetatifactor sp. | reverse complement strand
TTGCCGGGTCTCCACCGACAAAGAAGACCAGCTCAACAGCTTGGAAGCACAAAAAGAATTCTTCACGGAGTACACAAAGCGCACGGGGGACAACCTTGTGCGCCTCTATGCTGATGAAGGTATTTCCGGCACCAAAATAAAGAACCGCAAAGAGTTTCTTCATATGATGGCTGATGCGGAACATGGTTTATTCGACATGGTGGTAGTGAAGGACATTTCCCGTTTTGCCAGAAATACAGTGGACTTGCTTCAGAATGTCCGCAAACTGAAAGCGCTGGGCATCGAAACTCAATTCCTCACCGCCAACATGACCAGCATGGGAAACAGCGAATTTGTTTTGACGATTTTTGGAGCATTGGCGCAGGAGGAAAGCGCCAACACTTCCAAGCGTGTAAAATTCGGCAAGAAAATGAATGCGGAAAAAGGCCGTGTTCCCAATATTGTCTACGGTTATGACAAGACCATTGGCGATTACTTCAATTTAGCAATCAATGAAGAAGAGGCGAAGGTTATCCGTCAGATTTATCAATGGTATACCAAAGAAGGCTATGGTGCCGCCAAGATTTCCGGTATGCTGAATGACAGAGGCTGTAAAACAAAGCGCAATTGTCAGTGGAGCCAGAACGCAATCTGCCGTATTTTGACAAATGAACTTTACACAGGAAAAATCATAAACGGCAAGCAGGAGGTGGCAGACTTTCTGACGGGACAGCGGAAAGACAAGGACGAAGATGAATGGATAGTTGTGGACAGGCCGGATTTAAGGATTATTGAGCCGGAAGTATTCGAGGAGGCGCAGACAATCCTGCAATCCCGAAATCAGGCATTCCATATCTCACATGAGCGACAGAGCAACAAATATCTGTTTTCCACACTGATTCGCTGCAAAGAGTGCGGCTGGTCTTTCCGAAGAACCGTGCGTACTTATAAGAATACCTATGTCCGCTGGGTGTGTTCCGGGCATAATGGGCGGGGAGCGGACAGTTGCCCCAATGCAATCACCGTAGATGAAGAGGAATTAATTGAGGTTCTACAGGAGTATTTTACCGATATTCTGAAACAGAAGAAGAAGGTAATCGATCATGTGGTCGGTGAGTTTCAGAGAGTTTATAAGGCAAAGGATGAGAATATTGCCTATGAGAAAGAATTGAACACACAGCTTGGCAGACTGCAGAAATCCAGACAGAAATATATGGATATGTATACCGATGATCTGATTTCCAGAGAGGAATTAAATGAGAAAATCGGCGGAATGCGCAAAGAGATAGAACGATTGGAAAACGAATTGAAAATGGTGTCCTATCATTTGACAAAGGGGGAACAATTAGAAAATATCTTGAACAGCACGTTTAAGCAGATTGAAGATATTGCCGACGTGCGGGAAATGACGAATATCCAGCTCAAGAAACTGATTCAGAAGATAGAAGTAGATAAGGAAGGGAATGTTGAGATTTATCTGCGTTTGTTCGGTGATTTGGGATTGGATGAAGCGGTGTTGATTGAAAATAACATTCCAAATAGCGACGACCATACATAAAGACGTGACGGACCGCCTAGCGCAGATTAATCCCACGCTGGCGGCTCAGGCCAGAAAGGTTTTGGATGTGAACAAGTCTGAGCGGCATATCAGGGGAGGCCTGGCCACCAGAGAGAAGTATCTGCACAAGAGTCATCAGGATTAAGCGAGGGAAAGTACATATTGTGACAGGGAAACCACTGTGGAGGAATCTGCGGTGGTTTTTGATTAGTGTTACAGGAACATGCAGTTTTTGTTATGTTAATTGACCAGAAAAGTTGACATTCCCTAATCTCTATTGTAAAATGAAACTGCATAATTGGATTTATTTGTCTACAATTGGGATATCGACTATTAAGATGGAGGGGAAAAATGTTAATACGAAAAGCAAGACGAATGTTAGCTGGATTGTGTGTTGCCCTGATGCTGACACAGAGTGTCGGGGAAAGCGCATTGACGGTTGTGGCTGCAGAAGGAGGCGTAGAAGCTGCGGTTGAGGAAGGCTTCCTTGAGGAAGATGTCGTTGCCGGTGCAGCTGTCTCCAACGGGGACGTGGGAGATCCTGTAACAGATGAGGACGACAGTCCTGTGGCGGCAGACGTGTACAGCGCCCGCGCTGGGAGATCTGGGGACGGGGAAGATAAACAAGTGAACGACCGTGTCCTGATTAAGAAGGATGGCAGCATTTGGGTTACGAATGGTGAAACAGAAACCGGCGAAATAGAGGTTGTTCTGATCGGCAGCATTGACAGCGACGGTGTTGTCACCATCAGGAGGGGCATCGATAATATTCCTTCCTCTATTTTTTCGGGATGGGAGGATATTACGGAACTGCGATTTGAATCCGGGGCAATCGTCAAAGCGATTTCAACGCAGAGCTTTTCGAAATGTAAGAATTTGAAGAAGATTGATTTTTCCAACTGCCAGTCTCTGACGCAGATTGGTACTCGGGCTTTCTCGGAGTGTGAGAGCCTTGAGGAGGTAAAGTTCCACGATAATTTACAGTTTATTTACAGTTATGCTTTTGAGAAATGTAAAGCGCTAAAGAGTGTCACGCTGGTGCCCGGTCTGATCAGAGTGCAGGAATATGCTTTCAGCGGATGCTCCTCGTTGGAGAGCGTTACGCTGGAGACGGCAAATGTGGTCTGCCTGACGGCATATGGAAATGCTGCTCAGGGAATTTTTAACAACTGTAATATCAAATCGATTAACTTCGCTATCAGGAATGTGGCGGGGGATACTTCCAAAAACAATATTATAGTTCCTGCCAATTTGTTCTATAAGGCGACTTTTGCAGAGGACGCCGATATCGTGATTCCCAGTAATATTCAGGAGATCGGTGAGGGGGCTTTCGGCGAATCCAATCTGAAGAAGATTACCCTCGAAGATACTGTTTCGCAACCCAGTTCACTGACTACTATAGGGAAAAGGGCTTTTTATAAATGTACTTTGCTGGAAAGCATTACCTTTCCCATCACGGTGCAGTCTCTCGGTGAATCCTCATTTGAGGGTTGTCTCGGGCTGACAGAACTGGTGATTCCTGATTCTGTTACAACGTTAAATGCAAAGGTGTTTTGTGATTGCAAGAACGTGGCTACGGTGAAGCTGTCCAACGCGACTACCACGGTCGGGGATTATGTATTCGCCAACTGTTTAGCTCTGAAGGAAGTGGATCTGCCCGAAGGTCTTACTTTCACCGGAAAGGGTGAGTTTAAGGGCTGCAAGGAGTTGCGCAAAGTGACCATCCCAAGTACGATGGAGATTATCGGCGATGAGACCTTTATGGATTGTGTGGAACTCACCCAGGTGAGACTGCCTGACAGTGTGACCAGTCTTGGGATGAAAGCGTTTGAGGGTTGTACTGGTTTGCTGAACATCCGTTATTCCGAGAGCCTGACAGAAATCAAAGACAGAGCTTTCTATAACTGCTTTAGTCTGAGTTCAAATGTTTTTCCGGAGACCTTGGAAACTATAGGAGTCAGTGCGTTTTTTAATTGTGAGTCCTTTTATAATCTGACAATTCCTGAAAATGTTACCAGTATAGGCCAAACGGCGTTTCAGAATTGTCATGGAATCAATATTTTGACCATTAAGACAGATAAACTGACTAAGTGTGGAGTGGGCATTTTTAACCAATGTCTGTTGCGAGAGGTATGGTTCCCGGAGGGAATTACGACTATTCCTGGCAATTTGTTCAATCAGGCAACTTTCACTACTGACAGTGTCATGACTATACCGAACACGGTGACCACGATTGGCAATGGTGCCTTTGGCGGAACAAAAGCGACTCAGGTGAATGTGTCCACCATACAATTTGAAGAGGGTACCAAGCTGACCACGATCGGAGCTCAGGCTTTTATGTATTGTACGGCGCTGGAGAGCTTTACCATCCCTGAGACTACTGAGGAAATCGGCGCAAATGCATTTGAGGGCTGTATCAAGATTTCTTCCATTGTGATTCCGGAGAATGTGACAAAGATAGGAGCCTCTGCGTTTTCCGGCTGTGAAGTTCTCACAGACATTACATATAATGCCATTCATGTAACGACCTCTAATCAGAATATATTTGCAAAATGTAATGTAAAGCGGATATTAATCGGCGAAAAGGTGAGTGCTTTCCCTGACAATCTCTTCAGGGGAGCGCAGTTTTCAACAAATACCGCGACCGGTGAGGAAGAGTTGATTTCCATTTATATTCCTGCGTCTGTGGAGAAGATTGGCAACTACGCGCTGCCCAACATCGCAAATCTGCAGAAGGTGGTATTTGCGGATGGTTCCAAGCTTAGCACCATTGGGCAGTATGCTTTCTATCAATGTATAAACCTTACGAGCTGCAATCTGCCGGATTCTGTAACCTCGATTGGAAACTTTGCGTTTGCGGGCTGTACAAAACTGGGGTCTGACAGCGCAGAGCCGTTCAGCATTCCGGCATCTCTCGACACCCTGGGCAGTAACGCTTTCCAGGAGTGCCCTTCCCTTACGGAGGTGGTGATTCCTTCGGGTGTCAACAAAATCAATGACAAGGCGTTCCTGAATGACACCGGGCTGGCTTCTGTCAAGCTGGCTGGCGGCTTCCTCACGGAAATCGGGGTATCTTCTTTTGAGGGCTGTACCGCGCTCACGGAGGTTTCTATTCCTAACGGCGTGACCAAGATCGGAGCGACGGCGTTTAAGAATTGTTCTGCTCTGACAAAGGTTGTGATCCCGGCCTCTGTTACTTCCATTGGTAAGGATGCTTTCGACGGCTGTGGCAATGTGCAGTTCTTTGTGGTGCCTGGCTCTTATGCAGAAAAGTGGCTTGAGGATAATGGACTTACTTCCTCAAAGCTTTTGACGATTACTTATGTGCTGGATGGAGGAAACAATGCTCCTGAGAATCCCGCGGGATATGAGGCGGGAGATACTTTCCTTTTTGCTCCCGCGACTCGCAAAGGCTATGCCTTTAAGGGATGGTACCTGGATGAGAATTTCCAGACCGAAATTAAGGGTGTGGAAGGCTGCACGGGGAATATCACAATTTACGCTAAATGGGAAATTGACACATATACCATAACCTATGTTTTGGATGGTGGTGAAAACCACAAAGATAATCCTACGACCTACACCATTTTGGATAAAATTACGCTGAAAGATGCTACGAAGGAAGGATTTACTTTTAAGGGCTGGTACAACGATCCCGAGAATACAAAGAGCAAGGTGACCACGATCGCTGCGGGCAGCTCTGGAGACAGAACCCTTTACGCGGTGTGGGACGGCGGCACGACGGAGGCTCCCACCGCGAGCATTGAGAGCGGCTCCAAGGTCAAATCAGGGACCAAGCTTTTTCTTACTTCAGACACGCCAGGGGCGCGCATTTACTACACACTGGATGGAACGATACCCACGGAGGCGAGTGCCCCATATACGGGTGGTATTGTCATCGATCGCAATCTGATTGTAATGGCAGTGGCTGTAAAGCCGAACGGTGTGTATAGCAAAGTGGCTATATTCATGTATACCATAATAGATGAGAACACGTTCTGGGGAGATATCTCTCCCGCAGATCAGGCGCAGTACGGCAGCGCTGCAGATGTGCCGAAAGGCATCTGGGTAGCAGGTGTTGAGGAGGCGGTATACACCGGTCAGAAGATTACCTTTAATCTGAGAGTGTATGATCACAAGACGCTTTTGCAGGAAAAGACGGACTATACCGTAAAGTATGCTAATAATACGAATGCCGGGGATAAGGATGCTGCCAAGAAAGCACCTACCGTGACAATCACTGCCAAGGGCAATTATAAGGGCAAGGTCGTGGTGAAGTTTACAATCTGTCAGCAGGATATCAGCGGAGAGGATTTCTCTGCAGAGGATATAATCACCAATGCGACCGGAAAGCTTCAGAAGCCGGTGCCTGTGTTGTATTACGGAAAGAAAAAACTGAAGAACAAGAAGGACTATTCAGTTGAATATCTTGGAACTACACTCGGTGGATATCAGAATAAAGGCGAGTATGAAGTGAAACTGAAAGGGCAGGGAAACTTTAAGGGTGAAAGAACTGTGAACTTCATCCTTGAGGAGGGAGTTTCTGTCGCCAAGGCAAAGATTACAGGTCTTTCTGCTTGTCCTTATACCGGCGAGGCGATTATCCCGGAGTTTACTGTGAAGGTAGGGAGTGATACGCTTGTCAAGGGAACGGATTATGAAGTTGTCGGCAGTAATAATGTGAATGCCGGAACAGCAACCATAACGATTCGCGGTAAGGGCAGCTATTGCGGTACGAAGAAGGCCACCTTTAAGATTACGCCGATCGCTACCCTGAATAAAGTGAGCTTTACGCTGGATAAGACCAGTGTACCCTACACGGGAATCGCATATGAAATTGGTAAGGGAATTAATGTAACTGCTCAATATAATGGCAAGCCGCTTGTGAAGGATGTAGATTATACCTGTTCCTATAAGAAGAATACGGACGCCGGAACAGCAACCATCACCTTTACAGGAATGGGCGGATATTCCGGAACGACCAAGAAGACCTTTAAGATTGAGAGCGCGAATATTTCATTACTTGCTATCACCTTCCTTGACAGCGCGGGCAATATCAAAGAGGATTCTTCCTACGCATATGAGCAGGGCGGGGTAAAGCCCTCCATACGGCTTACTCTCGGCGGCAGGATACTGGTGGCTGGAACGGATTACACTCTCTCCTACAAGAATAATACGGCCAGGGGTACTGCGGATATCACCGTAAAGGGGAAGAAGAACTACAAGGGAACCATTAACAATAAGTTTACGATCGTGCAGCAGGATATTAAAGAGCTCTCCGCGACCGCTACAGATGTTGTGTATCAAAATAAAGCGGGTGTGGTTGCAGGCTCGAAAACCACTGTGACAGATGTAAACGGAAAGACTCTCACGGAAGGTACGGACTACAGGGTAAGTTATGCATATGTGAATGACACATATCTGGCGGACGGAACATTTAAAAAGGCGAATGCGGCTGTAAATATTCAGAAAGACGTCATCCCGGTGGAGACGCTGATTGCTGTGAAGATTACCGGCGCGGGAGGCTATAAAGGCAATACGCAGACTTACATCAGAGTATGCAAAAAGAGTATTGCTTCCGCGAAGGTGACAGTGAGGGCTCAGACCTATACCGGTTCAGAGATTCAGCCCGGCATGGACCAGATGACTGTCAAGATAGGCAGGGATGAACTGTATGCCGGAGATTACGAGATCGTGGGTTACACGAACAACATCAAGAAAGGCACTGCAAAGGTGACGATCCGCGGCATCGGCAACTATGGCGGAACGAAGACCGTGAACTTCAGGATTGTGCAGAAGCCCTTTATATTGACAATGCTTGAAAAAATGTTTTAAGCTTACGGGTATCGGGGCGGACAGGACAGAGAAATCTATCCTGTCCGCTTTGTCTGCCCGGTAGGGAAAATAATCCCGATATTATATCCGGAAGATGTTAAGAAAGGATTGATTCTCTCGGCCGGATGGTTTATAATATAGACATTCATACTGGGGCAAGAAGGCGATTATGCCGCGGCCATATGGGAGGTAAGCATGGATAACCAAGTTTTACAGATGAAGTATCATCCGGCCAAGAAGGAAGTTGAATTTCATCGTTTTCAGAATGGACAGGAGATTGCTATCAAAAATGACAGCAGACTCATGCATTACATGGGGTTAAAAGGGAAATTTGTTCTGCAGGACTATGGAAATACTTTCTTTGAGGACATCACAAGCTCATTCGACGGCCTGAAAGAAATCGAGATGCAGGTTGTGACAACCCAAATGGATTATGAAGATTTTGTGCAGATGGTGGAGTATTACAATGCCGAGCCTAATGCATGTAAGATTACGCCGAGCCTGATCGCGGAGCTGCCCGATATGGCGCACACCTTTGCCGAGGTAAAGAAATATGGTGAGCAGGCAACGGAGATTTTGCGCAGGCACAGGCAGAATCTGTTTGAGATTCCGTTGGAGAACGAGAATGTCAGAAAGAGTGCGGAGAGCTTTGCCGAGCAGATTGATGAAGAGCGCAGAAATATTCATGACAAGATTGCCAGTCTGAACGACAATGCGGTGAGCCTGTGCTTTACCGGTGTGTACAGTGCGGGAAAGTCCACGCTGATCAATGCATTGCTTGGATATAAAATTCTGCCTGAGAAGATTACTTCCGAGACCGCGAAGATGTTCCGCATTTCCAGTCCCAAGCCCGACGAGAAGGTCATGATTGCCTTTGAGATTGAAGGTGCTTACTCGGAGCTGGAGTGGAATGAGGTTAAGCATTGCTTTGCCTTTTCTCAGGGGCCTTCCGGGAATGAGATCAGGGACGCCATTCAGCAGGAAGTCAGCAGAGTGGCGGGGGAGCAATTAAAGCAGCATGAGCAGATTTGTGCGATTTTGACAATGTTAAACGGCACAGATGGTGTGTCCGCGGATATCAGAATCCATTTTCCTGTGGCACTGGACAGTCCGAGCGTGCAGTATATCATTTATGATACGCCGGGGACGGACAGTAATTATGCAGAGCACCAGACAGTGCTGATGGATGCTTTGTCCGAGCAGAAGCAGTCCATTCTGATTTTTGTGGCTGCACCCAACAAGACGGAGGGCAGCGGCAATAATGCTCTGTTAAAGTATCTGAAGGAAGTGGAGGAGAAGGACAGCAAGACCAGTATTGATATCGGACGTTCCCTGTTTGTCATCAACTGGTCTGATAGCATAGATTCTGACGCCAGACGTGATCTGCAACACGAGGAGATTAAGTACAAGGACGACGATTCCTTCTCCATCAGACTCTCAGACAAAAAGCTGTTCTTCATCTCCGCAAAGTACGGATATGCAGCGAGAGCCGTAAAGAATGGTATTGCATCCGAGAAGGATCAGTCGGAATTCAACAGAGGTCTGAACAATATGACCGATAAATTCGGTGGCTACTGCTATCGGGAGGATAGATGCGCCATGTCCGAGTTTGCGACAAATCGCATGATTGAGCGCTGTGAAGATGCGCTGAAGGACGCTCAGGAGAAGCAGGATGACATCTCCGTACTGGAGGTGGCGGCCGGTCTGTATGCGCTGGAGAGTGAAATCCTGCAGTATGGTGAAAAGTATGCCTCTGCAGTGAAGGCTTCCGCTCTCATTGACAGTGTGGACAGGGCGCTGTCCAAGCTGAGCAATCGCGCGGTGTCTCTGAGAGAGAGTAATCGCGAGGAAATCAAGGAAATCGAGAAGAATATTATTGAGCTTCGCAGAACCATCAATGAGGCTATCGAGAAGGAATATAATGAATCCTCCATTCCTGAGAACATGCCGCTCCCAGAAGAAGCAAGCAGGACGTTGGGACTGGACAGAGCGACTCTCTATAGCGCCATTGTAGGCAATACCAAAAACTACATGGACAAAGAGCTGCGAGGTTGGTTCCTGGGGATTCTGGGAAGAGTGAAGGTCAGGGATCGCGACAAGGACAATGTCCGTGATATGATCAATCGCGCCATCGACGAGTACACAGATCAGTTCCTCTCCCAGAGAAAAATTCTGTTGGAGAGCCAGCGAGATATTTTTATCGATGCCGTGAAAGAGACTATTATGGAAAGCGGCAATATCAGCAAAGCCGCCAAGAAGTTTTTCCTGGATGTACCTGTTCCGCAGGTGGTAAGGCCTGGCATCACTAACTGGGGTGAGCTGTATGATTCTCATTGCCGAACCGAGAAATTCCTGATGTTCAAGGGTGAATATCTGGATAAGGCAGGATTTATCCAGGATGTGGAGAAGATGCTGGTGGAAATTGCGGACAGTATGTGCGAGGACTACAGCAAGGATTACCGCAATGCGCTGGAATCCCTTCTGATGCAGATTAAGACACAGTTTGAGGGAAATCTGGAAACCTATTCCCTGTTTATGAAGGCTATGGTGGAAAACCGAGACGCCATGAAAGAACTGGGCGATAAGGTGGCGGATGTGGCGACAGAGCTGTTCGACTGCCAGAAACAGTTGAATGACATCATCTGGAATCTGCGCCTGACATCCTTCTGGCTCTAAAATAATTCATTAGATTAAATGGCGCAGTCCTTCACAGGGCTGCGCCATCTTTGTTTGCACGCGGGCGAACGATCAGAAATGGTAACTCATACAGCATCATGGCTGCCCATCCCGCCAGATATGCCCATGGCAGCGCGGTGATTCCCATTTTACAGATGAACACTAACAAAATACAGGTAATCACACGCACCCCCATATTGATCAAGCTGCTCCACAGGGTGATCTTCAGATCTCCCATTCCGCGGAAATATCCCTGGATGCCGTTAGTGATGGCAGGGACAATGTACATGATCGCAATCAGATGAAGATACGCCTCCCCCTGGATAATTGTCGCCTCATCATGTGTAAACAGCCTCATCACAGGATTTGCAAAAAGCAGTAAAAAGATTCCCATGACTGCGCCATATACAAGCTCTATATACATTCCCACGCGGAATGCCGTGCGAACGCGCTTTGTTTCTCCGGCGCCGCGATTTTGCGCCATTACGCTGGTCATGGCATGTCCGATGTTTTGCTCCGGTATATATGCATAGTCGTCAATCCGGTTGATTGCCGTAAACGCTGCAGTTGCTGTCACGCCCATCGTATTGACAATCCCTTGTATGCCGATTTTGCCGAGCTGAACGGTTGACTGTTGCATTGCGCTGGTAAATCCGTATCCGATGATCTGTTTAAAAAGTGCCCGGTCAAAGTGCAGCCATTGTTTACCCAAATTCAAAAGAGGTATCCGTTTTCTGATATATAACCAGCACAGCAGACAGCTCAGTGCTTCACTCAGCACGGTGCTGACAGCACAGCCTGTCGTCCCCATGGAAAAGAACACAACAAATATAAAATCGCCGACAATGTTGATCAGCGCGCTGATTCCAAGAAAATAGAGAGGTGATTTGCTGTCTCCCATCGCCCGCAGAGTGCTGGCAAAGAAGTTATAAATAAAGTTAAAAACCAGACCACATGTAATGATTCTGAGATATGCTGCCGCTTCCTGTCTGATCGTCACGTCCACCTGCAGAATTTTCAAAAGAGCGGGGGCTGCCGTTAGACAGACTGCAGTAAGGGCAAGCGAAAACGCAACACCGGAAATCATTGCAGTGCTGACTTCCCGTTTCAGTGTCTTGTAGTCCTTCGCGCCGTAAAGCGTACCCACCAGAATCCCTGCGCCAAGGCAGATTCCCTGTACAAACAGAATGATCAGTGTCAGCAGAGGATTGCTGGTCCCGACTGCTGCAAGCGCTTCCTTGCCCACATATCGGCCGACCACAATGCCATCTACAGCATTGTAGGTGAGTTGCAGCAGATTTCCCAACACCAGCGGAATCGTAAATTTAACGAGAATAGGGAGCATCCGTCCCTGTGTCATGTCGTTTGTCATTTCTATACTCCCTGCCTTCGGTTCTCCTTTAAAGCCCCGATATGTATTGATTATACGTTATTTATCTGCCGGTCACAATATATTTATCAATTCACTTTTGGAGGATATCTTGTGTAAAGGCGTAAAATTGCAGTATAATAACCATGAGTAACACAGGTATCGCGGCAGGAGCTGCGATATACGGGGAGATCATCATGGAAATAGACGCGAAAAAGGCGACAGCCCTCTCTAATCAAATACTGCAGCTTGCCCACGATGATCTGATGATGCATCTGCGTTTTCTGGATACGGCGCTTGCCCGGTTTCCGTGGAGAGAGCGTCCGGGTATAGAATGCATGGCCACTGACGGGAGTGTCTGTTATTTTGATCCGGTTTATCTGTTAAAGGCCTATCAGGCGGACGGCAAAATAATTCCTCGCATCTATCTGCACATGCTGTTGCACTGTGTGTTTGCCCACAGCTTTCAATATGACAAACTGGAGACGGATTTGTGGGACTTGGCGGCAGACATTGCGGTGGAGAGTGTGATACTGGAGCTTGGGCTGCCCGGAGTGACGCTGGAGCAGGATGCGGATGCCGAGAGGAAGCTGAGGATTCTGAGAGAGGATATAGGTCCTTTGACAGCGGAGCGCATCTACCGCTATCTGCGCCATAATCCTCTTACGCCCCATGAGCGGGAGGAGCTTCAGAGACTGTTTTTGAAGGACATCCATAGTCTCTGGAAGCCTGCGGAAAATCTGGAGATGACGCTGGAGCAGTGGAAGAAAATCAGCGAGCGCATCAAGACCGATTTAAAGTCCTTCACCAAGGCAAGGACGGATGCGGAGACTCTGGAGAAAAATCTTGAGGAGACCACCCGGGATAGATATGACTACAGCGATATTCTCAGGCGTTTTGCAGTGATGGGGGAGGATATCACCGTAAACGACGAGGAGTTTGACTATATTTATTATACTTATGGATTGGAACACTACGGGAATCTGCCCCTGATTGAGCCTCTGGAATATAAGGAGACACATAGGGCGAAGGAGTTTGCCATCGCAATCGATACTTCAGCCTCCTGCAGAGGCCCTGTGGTGAAAGCATTCTTGCAAAAGACCTATTCCATTTTGAAGGAAGAGGAGAATTTTTTTCATAAAATCAATGTCCACATCCTGCAGTGTGACAATGAGGTGCAGAGCGACACGAAAATTACATGCGATGAGGACTTTGAGACTTTTATGAAATATGGAAAGCTCACCGGATTTGGAGCCACGGATTTCAGGCCGGTATTTGTGTATCTGGATGAACTGAGGGCAAAAGGAGAGTTTGAAAATCTGAGAGGTTTGATTTACTTTACGGATGGTTATGGCATATACCCGGAACACATGCCGGACTATGACGTGATTTTTGCGTTTCTGGACGAGGACGAGAACAGGGCTCCGACGCCGCCCTGGAGTCTTAAGGTCATTCTAGAGAGCGAGGAACTGGAGGAGGAAGCGGATGAACATTAAGCAGGCAAAGGAATATATCAAGAATTCCGTGAATTTATATCTGAAGAAAAATGAGTTCGGGGAGTATCGTGTGCCGGTGGTGCGTCAGCGCCCGATTTTTCTGCTGGGAGCGCCCGGAATCGGCAAGACGGCTATCATGGAGCAGATTGCCCAGGAGCTGGGAGTGGCGCTGGTGTCCTATTCCATGACGCATCACACCAGACAGTCCGCACTGGGCCTGCCTTTCATCACTCAGAAGACTTATGGCGGCAGACAGTATCAGGTGTCCGAGTATACCATGAGCGAGATCATCGCCTCCATCTATGACACTATGGAGGAGAGTGGTATCCGGGAGGGGATTTTATTTCTGGATGAGATTAATTGTGTGTCGGAGACGCTGGCTCCCTCCATGCTGCAATTCCTGCAGTATAAAGTATTTGGCAGACATCAGGTGCCCGAGGGCTGGGTAATCGTCACTGCGGGAAATCCCGCGGAATACAATAAATCGGTGCGCGAATTCGATGTGGTGACCATGGACAGATTAAAGCTTCTGGAGGTGGAGCCGGATTTTCGCATCTGGAAGGAATATGCCAGAGAGCGCCGGATTCACCCTGCAATCGTCAATTTCCTGGATTTGAAAAAAGAGTATTTTTACCGCATTGAGATGACTGCCGCAGGGCGCAGTTATGTGACGGCGAGAGGCTGGGAGGATTTGTCTCAGATGCTTTATCTCTATGAGGAGGAGCAGCTTGCGGCGGAGGAGAGTCTGGTGGCGCAGTATATCAGAAACCCGCGGATTGTCAGAGAGTTTACAGCCTATTATGACCTGTATAACAAATACAAAAAGGATTATCGCATCAACGAGATACTGGAGGGCCGTGCACCGGTACAGGCCATTGCCAAAGCGAAGGAGGCGGCTTTTGACGAGCGGCTTTCGCTGCTGGGAATGCTGCTTGACAGAGTACAGGCGGACATGAATGCCGTCATGGAGCAGGCTGCTTTTCTGAAGGACCTGCAGATTTGTCTGAAGGCGGTAAAAGGCAGAGTCCAGAGCGAAGCTTCGGGCGAGGGGCAGGATACGGCCAAGGCAGCGCAGGTGGAGCAGGTGCTTTCTATGCTGGATCAGATGGCGGAGGGCAAAAAGAAGCTTCTGGAAAATCTGCAGACGGCCAATTCGCTTTCCGATGCGGATCGGCGCAGGCATCAAAAACTCATTCGCTTTCTGGAGGAGCGCAGGAAGGAGCTCTACACAGGGAACGCGGTCACGGGGGAGGAGGCCTTTGCCTTTGTGAAGGAGAAATACGATGCCTGTGTGGCAGCTATGCGGCAGGAGACAGGGAATGTGCAAAAGGAGCTCTCCGCATTGTTTGCCTTTGTGGAGGAGGCCTTTGCCCAGGGCAATGAGCTGTTGATTCTGGTGACAGAGCTCACGGTGGACAGCGCCAGTGCGGAGTTTATCGCCACCTTTGGCAGCCCGGATTATCAGCGCCACAATCAGGAGCTGATGCTCAGCGAAAGAAGCGACGATATCCGCGCGCAGATTGCTGAGCTGGGATTATAGGGGGATTTAAAAGCTGTTTTTCAAAGCGATGTTCAAAGAGTGTGGGAAGTTGGAGGTGTAAAATCTATGAAGAAAATAATCAGAATGATTTTGATAACACTCATGTTACTTAGTCTATGTGGATGTTCTCAAAAAGAGCCATCCGTGATTAAAATTTATGAGGTTACTGACGCAGAACTAGCTTTCAAGGATGATGAGTTGGTTACTATGGTTAAGTATTATGAAATGAGTGATGGCACCTGGAAAACAGATACTCATACATATAAATATAGATTAGAGATAACCGGAAGAATGGGTGGGGCAGCTAAAGATAGTACATTTGTTTTTCTAAGTAACCTAGAAAATATTACATTTGAACAAGCATGGAAAGCAAGCGGATTTAGTAGTAATATGGACGACTATTTCAAAGAAAAGGATGCAAGATTCGTGGCTTTGAGATAGGTAGCTCCGAGAAATATTTGGAGGAGATTTATAATGATGGATGCAGAAAAAAATGAGAAAATAAAAAAGCTGATCAATGAAATCGCCGAATATTATGACGAGCCGGATGAAAAACAAGTAGAAGAAATGAGAAAATTAACTGGCGTAGATTGGTATGCAGAAGATTTACAAACGTTGTGCTGCGGTTATTGGGAGTCCCCGCATACGTTGGAGGAATTGGTCTATTTTTTAATTCATGAAGAGTGGCCTCAAAAGTAAATGGTTACAGGTGATGAAATTATGGCAATGTGGAATCCGTGGCGTGGCTGCCACAGGTATAGTGAGGGCTGTAAATATTGTTACATTCATAAAGGCGACTTCAAGAGAGGGGTTGATACAAACAATATTGTAAAGACAGATAATTTCTACGCTCCTATCGCTAAAAACAAATCGGGAGCATACAAAATCAAATCCGGACAGACTGTTTATCTCTGTTTTTCCACGGATTTTCTGATTGAGGATGCTGATGTGTGGCGTACAGAATGTTGGCAGATGATACGGGAGCGTTCCGATTTGCACTTTATCTTTCTGACAAAACGGATTGAGCGTTTTATGGATTGTATTCCGGACGATTGGGGCGGTGGGTATGAAAATGTAACTGTCGGCTGTACGGTTGAAAATCAGGACAGGGCAGATTACAGACTTTCCATTTTTAAGGAGCTTCCTATCAGGCATAAAAATATTATTTGCCAGCCTTTGATAGAGAGCATAGACCTATCAGCCTATTTAGATAATATCGAGTTGGTTGTAGTTGGCGGCGAATCGGATAAAAATGCCAGACCGCTTGATTATGAATGGGTACTTGCCATACGGGAGCAATGTATTTCCCATAATGTGCATTTTGAGTTTCGGCAATGCGGAACACATTTTGTTAAGGACGGAAAAAACTATACCTTGAATGTCCGTGATTTGTGCAGTCAGGCAAAAAAAGCAAATATTGATTTTTTATAATCCGAAAAAATGCTTCAAACGCGGTAGGAATACTTTTTTGAAAAGGGAGTTTAATATACATAAAATGAAGAAGAAACAAACAGATCATATAAAACCGTTTGATATGCATATTCCTCCTAAGAATCAGAATCCGTTTTTGATGCCGTTGATTTGGCTGGGTTCTTATGCACTGACAAGAAAGAATCATCTTAGGATCACAAAGAATCTGCGGGGGATCAGACCGCCCTTTTTGGTGATTGCTACTCATCAGGGTTTTTCGGATTATTATATTGCGCCGTTGGCGCTATTTCCTTATCGGGCAAATTATGTGTCAGATGTGGAGGGCTATGCGGCATTTGGCGAATGGCTGTACCGAAGCATCGGCTGTATTGGAAAACGCCGGTTTGTTCCCGATGTCAACGTAGTATTGAATATGAAGAAATGTATTCGGATGAAACAGAATGTTGTTGTTTATCCGGAGTCAAGACATTGCAATGCAGGTACGACTTCTTACTTACCGGATAATCTGGGGAAACTCGCTAAATATCTAAACATTCCCGTCGTCATATTATCAGCCCATGGCAGCTATCTGGAAAGCCCGTTTTGGGATGAAGAATATAGCAGAAAAGCGCCGATTACAGCAAAATTGGAATGCCTTTATACGAAAGATGAGATGATAAATGCCAGTGAGGAAGAGATACAGAAGAAAATTGCAGGTGCTTTGCAATATGATGAATACGCATGGCAGCAGGAAAATAAAATTTGTTTAAAGCGTAATCGAGCTAATGGCTTGCATAAGGTATTATACCAGTGTCCGCATTGTAAAAGTAAAAATACGCTGAGTAATGATACGCCGGGCAATATTATGATGACGTCTGATGAAAAAGGTATCAGATGCGGGGTATGT
Organism: Acetatifactor sp.; assembly: GCA_029055435.1. GTDB lineage: Bacteria > Bacillota > Clostridia > Lachnospirales > Lachnospiraceae > Acetatifactor. The sequence continues at coordinate 9,819 of JAIDDH010000045.1, read as the reverse complement.
CATGCGATGTGGAATCTTACGACACTTGGAGAATTGGAATGCAGTGGAACAGAAAACCTATCTGCCGATACGAAAGCGCTCAGAACAATCCCATTATGGTATGAGTGGGAGAGAAGCTGTGCCATCGATGAATGGAACAGCAGCAATCGGGAAATTGTTTATTCTGTACATGTAGAGGCCCTGCCAAATTCCAAAGGATTTATTGATTGCGGCAGAGGTACGTTGGTATTTAATCAGGATGCATTTATCTTAACTTTTGCCGATCAGCGGCTTGTATTCCCACACCGTATCAGGGAATCTGTACAAACGGAGTATAACTACAAAGGAAAAGGAATGTGTATCGTGTTGTCAACACAGGATAACTGTTACTATATTTATTCTGAAGACAGGCATTTCAATCCGACATGGATGCAGTTTGTGGGTGAATATTTATATCAGCATGCCGATTGACCGCAGGGGTATTTTTCGGCACTCGACAATGCAGCCGCTTTGCGCTATAATACAACAGGAATAGTGGGGCTTAAATTATGAAAAACAAAAGCTTTCTGCAAAGCGTGAAGTGTGCCGTCAAGGGTGTGACAAGCGGGTTTCGCGCGGAGCGTAATTTTAAGATATATATGGTCATTGCGCTTGTTTTTCTCGCGCTGAATATTATCACATCGTCGGGCTTGTACGATTACATTATCCTGCTCGCACTGGCCTGCGGGGCTTTCTCCGCCGAATACATCAATACTGCGATAGAGCGTCTGTGCGACAGTTTTTGCCCCGAGGATGACGAGAATGTGAGGTTTATCAAGGATGTGTCGGCGGCCGCGGTGCTTGTCACGGGAATTGCGTTTTTTGGCGCTGAGGGCGCGATACTAATCTCAAATTTGTTATGATTATTTTGAAAATGTACATAACGATGATTCCTGTAATCATCGCGGGAATACTGAATATGCTGTTCGTGAAAACGCCGTTGTATCAACGGATTAATTACCCGATTGACGGCGGTAGGACGTTTCGCGACGGCAAGCGGGTTTTCGGGGAAAACAAGACGTGGGCGGGATTTTTCGGAATGATCTTTTTCGGAGCGGCGGCGCAGATGCTGTGGGGGCTCGTGTGCATGGGATTTCCAGAGCTTTGCCCGATCTATTCACGCTTCGGGAACACGTTGCTGTTTAATCTTGCGGCGGGTGCGGCAATGGGCTTTGCGTATGTTCTTTTCGAGCTCCCAAACAGCTTTGTCAAGCGCCGTCTCGATATTCCGAGCGGGAAAACGGTGGGCGGTTTCAAGGGCGTGGTGTTCTTTGTCGTCGATCAGGTGGATTCGCTTTTCGGAGTTGCGGGAGTGTTCGCGGCGCTGTTTCCGATGACGGTTTGGGAATATTTTGCGTATATTCTCCTCGGTGCGGGAACGCACATTGCCGTCAACTTAATACTATATGCCACACGAATTCGCAAAAACTTGTGAGGGAAAAATGTTCATCGGAAAATACAACAGATCTGTGATTTTAACATACGTCGGAGTTGCGGCGGCGTTCGCGGGGATAGCTTTCGCCGTTGAGGGCATGATTGCGCCCGCAATGATCGCGCTTGCCATCGCGGGAATATGTGATCTCTTTGATGGAGTTATTGCACGGCGGTGCAAGCGTGATAAGTCTGAAATGGAATTCGGCGTGCAGATAGATAGCCTCGCGGACGTTGTGGGATTTCTGGCTCTGCCTGCGGTGCTGGGCATGAGACTTGCGGACGGCGCGGGTATTGTGAAATATCCGCTTCTTTTCGGCTATGTCCTGTGTGGGATCATACGTCTTGCATGGTTCAATACCTCTGCGGCGGCAGGGGGTGTGCGGACGCATTACGACGGGCTTCCCGTAACATATGCGGCGCTGATTTTTCCCGTAACGCATGCGGTTCTGGGATTTTTCCCCGAATTCAACGCCGCGTTGATATGGGCGGCGGAATATGTGATTATCGCGGTGCTGTTTATCCTGAACGTGAAGATCGCCAAGCCGCGCGGAGTATGGTACATTATTTTCGGCGCGCTTGCTGTGGGGATTATCGCGTTGATTTTGGTGAGAGATGTTTTATGATGATATATGACAGAGTCGCGGGAGAGTTCCGCGAGGAGCTTGAATACGGTGGGAGGAGCCTTGATTTTCTTTATAACACGGTGTTTGGGAGGGTGCTGCTGAAAGCGTTTTTCTGCCGCGGTATCTATTCCCAAATAAACGGAGCGTTTATGAAGAGCAGGTTTTCAGTGAGAAAGATTGGCCCCTTTATCGAAAAATACGGCATTGATCTTTCGTTGTGCGAACGCACTGAATTCAACAGCTTCGACGATTTTTTCACACGTCGATGCCGCTTCACCACCGACTGTTCCGTCGATGAGCTGATAGCGCCGTGCTGCGGGAGGCTTGCTGCGTATCCGATAGCTGACGAGCTCACACTGAAGATTAAGCGCAGCGTATACACACTGTCGGAGCTTACGGGCGGTATTGACGTTTCGGGTTTCGGCGAGGGAGTTTGTCTTGTTTACCGTCTCGCCGTGGAAGATTGTCACAGGTACGTCTTTTGCGACGACGGCGAGTTTGTCCGCAGGTTGGAGCTTCACGGAGAGCTCCACACGGTGCGCCCGATCTCGGAAAAGTACCGCGTTTTTTCGCGCAATCACCGCGTCTGCTCCCTGCTCAAAACCGAGCACTTCGGAGAGATGATACAGATAGAGGTTGGGGCTTTGCAGATCGGAAAGATTACCAATCACGCGGTCACGAGCTTTTCTCGAATGGACGAGAAGGGGTATTTTAGTTTTGGCGGTTCGACGATCATACAGCTCTTTAAAAGCGGCGTGATAGAACTCGATGACGACATACGCTCGAATTCTGAAAACGGCACGGAAACGCTCGTGAAAACGGGCAAGAGAGTAGCGAGGAGGATAAAATGCTAAAGCGTCTTAACATTTATTTCAAGGAAATGTATCCGATCATTCCACGTCTTTTGCTCGGAATTATCGTATTCGGCGAGATATATTTCATCGTACTGCTGAACAACGGCGTGACGGAATTCCGGATTAATTATCAGGAATTTATCGGCGGATTTACGGTGTTCAGTTTTCTTCTCTGGCTCCGTATCGCGGATGACTTCAAGGATTACGAGCTTGACTGTCGCCTGTTCTCGAGCAGACCGCTTCCGTCGGGCCGCGTAAAAAAGCGCGATCTTGCCATTTTCGTGGGAATTCTCATCGCCGTGACGGTGGCGCTGAACGCCGTTTTTATGAACAACTTCTGGTTTTTCCTGTTTTTGTATGTTTATGGAACATTAATGTCGCTGTGGTTTTTCAGCAAGAAAAAGATACAGAAAAGTCTGCCGCTGGCGCTTGTAACGCACAATCCCGTGCAGATGATAATGAATGTTTACATCATTTCGTTCACCTGTATCAAATACGGTCTTTCCGCGTGGACACTCACGAACTTCCTTGCCGCGTGGACGCTCTATTTCCCTGCGCTGATCTGGGAGGTTTCGCGAAAGATACGCGCTCCGAAGGACGAGACGGAATACGTTACATACTCCAAGCTGTTCGGCTACCAAAAGTCAACTGTGTTCGTGCTTGTGCTCACTTGGGTGGACATTCTCACAAACGTGCTCCTTGTGTGGAACCTTAACAAGATATCCGTTGTGGCGCTTCTTCTCAACACGGGCTGGATGACGCTGAAATTCATGCAGTTCATAAAAGACCCGACACGCTTTAAGATCGTCGATAAGGTGGAGCGCTACACATACATTCAGGAAACGATGATGCTCCTTACGGTAGCGGCGTTCCTGGTTATCGGAAAGGTGTAAGTATGATCATCGGTGCTGAAAATTATAAACGGCAGCCCATTGGCGCAAAGGCGGGAAATCTCTTTAAGCTGCGGGAAAACGGCTTTAACGTCCCGCCGTTTTTCTGCGTTTTTGGGGAAGAAAAATGTGATTTGGAGAGATATGCGTTGGACTTTTTCGGGGAGGAAAGGCTCGTTTCGGTGCGCTCGTCAGCCAGCGCTGAGGATGGCGCAAGTGTGTCGTTTGCGGGACAATTTCATACGGAGCTCCGGCTCTGTATGAGTGAGATTCGCGCCGCTGTGGAACGTGTCTGCTCCGTGCCGAAAAGCGAAGGCTTTTTTGAATATTGCAAATCGAATGGAATTGTTCCCGAGAAGATTACCGTCTGCGCTATTGTTCAGGAAATGATATCCGCCGATATGTCGGGAGTGATCTTTACTGCAAATCCACAAGGTATCGTAAATGAAACGGTAGTGGTCATCGGCAGAGGAACGGGTGACAATGTAGTCGAGGACAAAACCCCAACAAGCACGTATTACTACAATACCACGGACGGGCTCTATTACAGCGAACAGACGGAAGATGTCCCGAAGATATCGGAAGCCGTTCTGAAAGAGCTTGTTGAGATCTCAGAGAAAATAAAAGAACTTTTCGGTCATGAGTGCGACATTGAGTTCGCAATAAAAAACGGTGAGATATTTATCCTGCAAGCACGTCCGATCACTTCGTTGAAATGCAGTTCTCCGATTGTTCTCGACAACAGCAACATCGTCGAAAGTTACCCGGGAATTACGCTGCCGCTCACGCAGAGCTTTGTCCGCACTGCGTATTACCGCGTTTTCCTCTCCGCGCTGCTTCGTTTGACGCACGAGCCGAAAACCGTCGCCATGATCGACGACATTCTCCGAAACATGGTGGATGCTGCGAGCGGACGAATCTACTACCGTATCAGCAATTGGTATGATGTTATTTTGTTCCTGCCGTTCAGTCGGAAAATAATCCCCGTGTGGCAGGAAATGCTCGGCGTGAAGAACAAAAACGTCACGTCTCACCTTGCCCGAAAGATCGGCTTTGTAACTCACGTTAAGGTCACGCTGTCGTTTGTTTGGCTGATACTCGCGTGCCCGAGGCTTATGGAGAAGCTGGATGTTGAGTTTCAGGAAATGATACGGTTTTTCAAGTCCGTTGATCTCGATTCCGCGGGAGCGGAGGAGATCCTTTTGCATTATCGGAACGTTCTTGACAAGGTTACGGCGAAGTGGGATCTAACCTTGGCGAATGATATGTACACGTTCATTTTCACGGGACTGCTGAAGTCTCGATTTAAGTCGAATCCCGCAGAAGCCAACCGCCTCATCTCAGGGCTTAACGGGATAGAGAGCATGAAGCCTGTGGCGGAGCTCATAGAGCTCTCGCGGCATGCGAAAGAGAGCGGAGAGCTTGTGCGGCTTGGGAGAATACATAACACGGAGGATTTCCGCGAGTACATGCAAAACGGCAAGCTCGCACAAAGGCTCGCGGCATACATCGAGTGTTATGGAGACCGCAACGCCGAGGAGCTCAAGCTCGAAAGCCTGACGTTCCGTACAAACCCCGAGCTTCTTGCCCAGAAGATTGTTCAGTACGCGGAAGCAGGTGCGGAAGTACCAGACGAGTCCGAACAAAAAAGCACGCCGAAGGGCTTGTGCAAAGCATTCGCGAAGAGGGCGGCAGTCGGCATAAAGAACCGTGAAAAGTCCCGATTGAACCGTTCGAGACTTTACGGAATGATGCGCTCGATGATGCTTAAAGTCGGTGAGGAGCTTAGCGCCGCCGATGTGATCTCCGCGCCGCGAGACATTTTTTATCTCGAATATTCCGAGGTGGAAACGGCGGTGAAAAGCGGAAAAGACATGAGGGGAATCGTTGAACAGCGCCGCGAGATGTATCAGCGATTTGAGAAGCTCCCTGCGTACACGCGTCTGATCTTCGCAGAAAAGGTCTTTGACAGAGCCCCGAAAAGCGTCGGCGGAATGGAAACGAACCGCACCGCAAATATGCTTGAGGGCACGCCGTGCTCCGCGGGAAAGGTGCGAGGCGAGGTGATTGTCATCACCGATCCGACCTCCTGTCCCGACACAACAGGAAAGATAATCGTCGCTAAAATGACTGATCCGGGTTGGGTCTTTCTCATTGTTGGCGCGGCGGGAATCATCACGGAAAAGGGGTCGCTTCTGTCGCACACGGCAATCATCTCGCGGGAGCTGAAAAAGCCTGCGATCGTCGGAGTTGACGGTGCGGCAAGTATCCTCAGAAACGGCGATACGGTTGAGATCGACGGAGCTTCGGGACGGATAACGGTGATAGAGAGGAGCACAGAATGAAGAGTGTTTACGAGTACCTGCAAGAGGACAAGGTGAAATGGAGAGACCTTCCGTATATTAGCGTGAAAACGGACGGGCGGTTCGCCGCGCGGACATTCGGCGAGGTTATCGCCGACGCGGAAGCTCTTGCCCGCGGATTGATCTTGGAGGGCGTTCGGGGAAATGTGATGCTTTACTCGCCTAACAGCTATTACTGGGCGGTGGCGGACCTGGCTGTGCTGGGATATGTCGGCACGATCGTTCCCATAAACAGTGAGTGGACGGCGTTTGACATCGAGAGAACGCTGTCCGTCATCGAGGTCGGCGCGATACTCTATTCTGCGGACAAGCAGAAGGAGATCGACGAGCTCCAAACAAAGTGCCCCGAGCTGCATTTTGTATGTATTGATAGCGAGTTCCCGAGGCTGATCCAAAAGGGACAGCAAAGCACTCTCGAGCTTGTCGGGAACACGGACATGCATATCCCGATAATGATACTGTTCACCTCGGGCACGACAAATCGCCCGAAGGCTATCCCGCTTACAATGTACAATCTTCTTTATAACTGGGACGCACTCTACTCTCGCACGCCTATGTCTGTGGAGGACGTTTCGTATATTTTCTTGCCGTTCAGTCATGTTTATGCGGGTGTGGCGAATTTCTTATACACACTCATTTCGGGAATGCAGGTCTATCTCTGCTCCGACAAAACGAAGATCGCAGAGGAAATGATAGAAGTCCGCCCGACGATCGTCTGCACCGTACCGTTGATTTTGATGCGTATTCGCGCTGCTATGACGGACGAGCTTATGGACTGTCTGCGGAACGTCAGATTTCTTTATTGTGGCGGCAGCTTTACCGATCCCGAGACGAAACGGTATTTTATTGACAGCGGCGTCCGGCTTCTGGAAGCCTATGGCACGACCGAAACGTCCTCGGTGATAACTATTGATAGACCCGATGACAGCATCATCACAAGTAACGGTACGATCCTCGACGGCTTGGACGTCCGCGTTTTTGAGCCCGACGAGAACGGTATCGGTGAGATCATCGTGGGCGGCGGGAGCGTTTTTGGGGGATACATTTCCCGCGGTGAAAATTACGGCGAGGTTGACAGCGAGGGCTTCTACCATACGGGCGATCTGGGGTACATTGACGATGAACGCAGGCTGTTCTTAAAGGGACGGAAGCGCCGCATGATGATTTCCGCAAACGGCGAAAATGTTTATCTTGACGAGCTTGAAGCGCTGATCATGGAAAACGAGCAGATAAAGTCGGCGGCGGTTTTCGAGGAGGATCATCATCTTTCCGCGAGAATTTACACGGATATTCCCGAACGTGAAGCACTCGAATTTATCGAGAAAATCAACGGGAACCTTCCGAAATTCAAGAAAATAAAACGCGTTTATGTGAAATCAGAAGCGAACGGAGGTCGTTTGAAATGAGTTTAACGGTAGTCGTTTTTGACGGTGGTGACAAAAAAAGAGTGCGTGACTTTCTCGCGCTTCCAAAGAGAATTTATTCGGCAGGCGAGCTCACGCAAAGTCCCGCGGACGAGCTTGCACTCTTGAACGGCACACATGCCCTGAGCCGATATTTCACCGTTACGCCTATTCTGGTCTACCGTGGAGACCGTGCGGTAAGCCGCGTCGCGGTCACGCTCTACCCGAACGACAGCACCGCGTATGTCGGCTTTTTCGAGAGCGAAAACGACAGCGAAGCCGCGGCGCTTCTGTTTCAAACAGCAGGCGAAATAGCGGCGAAAAACGGTTGTGTAAAATTAACGGGGCCTGTTGACTGTTCTTTTTGGATAAAGTACAGGCTGAAAACCAACCGCTTCGGCTCGCCTTATACGGGTGAGCCCTACAACAAGGAGTATTACGCCAATTTGTGGTATGAAAACGGATTTGAGGTGATCAAGCGTTATTCCTCAAACCACTACAAAATCGTGGAGAATGATGACGGCTGTGAAAAATACGCCGCGCGGCTCGCAGAAAAGCTGAACGAGGGTTACACGATCAAATGTCCCGATGACGGTACATTTGACAAGACATTGCGTGAGGTATATTCTCTGCTGATAGAGCTGTACAGTGATTTCCCTGTGTACAAGCGTATCACAGAGGAGGAGTTCTGTCAGATGTACGATTACTTGCGGCATATTCTTAATTACAGCATGGTGAAAATGGCGTATTTTGAGGGAACGCCCGTGGGATTTTTCATTTCTGTACCGAATTTCGGAAACCGCATTTACGGCAGACTTGACCCGCTGAAAATGCTCCGAATTCTCATGGAAAAACGCAAGCCGCGTTCCTATGTAATGCTCTATATGGGCGTTGACCAAAACCACCGCGGTTTGGGAAAGGCGCTTGCCGAAGCCGTCCGCGAGGAGCTGAAGATGCAGCGTGTGCCTTCCGTCGGAGCGCTGATTCGTGAGGGCAACTGTAACAAGGATTATATGGATCAGCTTAGAGATTTTGAATATGAGTATGTTCTTCTTGAAAAGACGATTTGAATAAAAAAGATTAAGGTGAAGGACATCTTTTGGCTGCGCCCCTTTTGATAACAGGTTTATTGTGTAGGTGTGACAGGAAGTCGAATAAATGAGCTTTAAATTTCTCATTTATCTGACTGTAAGTGATATAGACTGTTCTTTAGCAAATTGCGATCTATTCCGAGCAGGAAGGCGCGATGGAACGCTATCTTCTTACTACATACCACTACCCAAGAGTTCTCTCAACCCATGTAGAAATTAAGGATGGGCAAACCATATTGACCTTTACGGGTCAGGGGACTTTGGAAAACGGAACTGTGAGTGGGATAAATGAACAGCTTGTTTTTGATTTTATCTTGAAACTACGAGACTGACATTTCCCTCTGATCCAAGCAGAGATTCTTATTCCGCCATTGTTAGGCTGTCATGCCAAGAAATGGCGGAATAATTGTTTTGACCGCCTCACTCGAAAATGCAAAATATTCATAAACCAGAAAGTTTTGAGTATGTAGTCACATTCAAATTCGTCTGATTATCACAATATTTATTCTCGATTTCCCTCTTTATGCAAAAGGATATCTTTTTTTAAATCTGCATTGTAAAAAGTACGGCAAATACTCCGCCGAATAATCTGGGCATCATGGCAAATCCGATATAATGAAACATCAATTCAAGCTGGACAGCTTTCTTGATGAAGTCAAGCGGAAATATTTATATCAATATAACAGCTTTGATGTTATAATACGAAAAACGGTAGTTATATCAATTGGCTTGAGATGGGGACAAAATATATGAATATTATTTTTGATATGGACGGGCTCATGTTTGACACCCAAAAAGTTTTTATAAAAGCATGGGATTACGCAGGAGACAAAATTGGCATAGGAAAAGCCGGATTTATGGTATATAAGACATTAGGCATGAATATAGTGGCTTCTTATGATGTATGGAAGGAAGAATTCGGTGACAGGTATAACCAAGAGGAATTAAGAAAATATACAAAGGAATTTCTGAAAAAATATTATGATGAGAATACAGTTCCGGTAAAGCATGGGTTATATATATTGCTTGACTTTCTGAAAAGTAAACAGTGTAAAATGGTAGTTGCATCATCTTCCCCTCGCTGGGAAGTGGAAAAACATTTAAAAGATACCGGAGTAGAAGACTATTTTCTCGATATCGTAT
>JAIDDH010000044.1 GCA_029055435.1 Acetatifactor sp. | reverse complement strand
GCTTCCGCGATTCATGAGCTTGTCGGGGGCGCTGATATGTGTATAAGAGAAAGTAATAGGATGATGTAAATGGATTCCTTATGGAAAAGGAGGACAAACCTTTGCTGGAAATTAAGACGAACGATGCGGAATCCGCTGCCAAGATTATTGTAGTCGGTGTGGGCGGCGCAGGTAATAACGCTGTAAATAGAATGATTGACGAACAGATTGATGGTGTTGACTTTATCGGGGTGAACACGGATAAGCAGGCTCTGCAGCTCTGCAAGGCTCCCAGACTGCTTCAGATTGGGGAGAAGCTTACCAAGGGACTGGGCGCAGGTGCAAAGCCCGAGGTGGGCGAGAAGGCTGCCGAGGAGAGCATGGAGGAGATTGAGAGCGCACTGAAGGGTGCGGACATGGTGTTTGTCACCTGTGGTATGGGCGGCGGCACAGGAACCGGAGCGGCTCCTGTGGTGGCCAAGATTGCAAAAGATATGGGAATCCTCACGGTAGGAGTCGTGACCAAGCCTTTCCGTTTTGAGGCGAAGGCCCGCATGAATAACGCGCTGGGCGGTATTGAGCGCATTCAGGAGCATGTGGACACTTTGATCGTGATTCCCAATGACAAGCTTCTTGAGATCGTGGACAGGCGTACCACTATGCCCGAGGCGCTTAAGAAAGCGGATGAGGTGCTGCAGCAGGCAGTGCAGGGCATTACGGATTTGATTAATGTACCCGCAGTCATCAATCTGGACTTTGCGGATGTTCAGACTGTCATGAAGGACAAGGGTATCGCGCATATCGGTATTGGAGAGGGCAAAGGCGATGACAAGGCTCTGGAGGCTGTCAAGATGGCGGTGGAGAGCCCGTTGCTGGAGACTACGATTTCCGGCGCAAGCCATGTGATCCTCAATGTCTCCGGCGATATCACGCTGGCGGACGCGGCGGATGCTGCGGACTATGTGCGTGATCTGACCGGCGAGGAAGTGAATGTCATATTCGGTGCCATGTATGATGCGTCCCAGACGGATAGCTGCCGGATTACGGTGATTGCCACCGGTCTTGAGGCGGCCGCAGAGAATCCTCTGCAGAACAGGATGGGCGCCGGGGTTCCTTACAGACAGCCGACTTCGCATATTACCCCCAGTTCCTTAAAGGGCTTCAATCTGCAGCCGAACACCTCTCAGGGGCTTTCCGGTAAATCCACCATTCAGCCTCTGCCCGGTCTTCAGAAGCCTGCGGATATCCGCAGCTCCGTGAAGGATCAGACCTTGAAGATTCCTGATTTCCTGCAGAAGAAATAATCTGTGGAAAATGTAATAATGATTATCAGAGACACCTGTTCTCGAACATAGCATGTCCGAGGAGGTGTCTTTTTTTGATGTCAGCCCGGTGTCGAATGAAAATGATTTTCCCTGTACGGGTTTTGACAAATTACTCATAGCATGCCCTTTATAATGATTATGAAAAGAGGCATGATATGGTTTATGAACTTTATGTAGACAGTCTGTTTTTGGTGAATGCTGTGATGAATCTGTATCTTTTGATACTGGTGAACCGAAGCACTCTGCGTACTGCCACGCGCAGAGGAATGGTTTTGGGAGCCTGTGCGGGAGCGGCGGTCTATTTGTTGCCTTTTCTGATTGAATGGCCGGCATGGCTGAAATGGTCGCTGGCGCTTCTCTCGGGAACGGGTCTTATGATCGGCATCGCATTCCGTCCCAGAAGCCTTCGCGCTTTTTTGCAGATTCTCAGACAACTGTTCTGGTACTCTTTTCTCATGGGTGGACTGCTTTTGTTTGTGGGCAGCGCCATGCCTTTTTTACAGCGTTTTCTCACAGGAATCTGCGGAATTCTGGGAATAGGGGCCTTAGGATTTTTGCTGGCGGGCTATTTTCAGGAGGCGGACAGGAGGAGACGGAGCGACAGCACCTGTAAAGCAACCTTGATCTGCGACGGAATCCGCGTGAGTGTATCTGCTCTTGTGGACTCGGGCAATAGTCTGAGGGAACCTGTCAGCGGTAAACCGGTGTCTATTATAGATGCCGAGATTTACCGGAAATTGTGGAGGGATGCGCAGAGGCCTTATCGCGCCATACCCTATCATAGTATCGGCAGATCGAGGGGGATTCTGCGCGGGTATCTTCTGCCTCAGATGGAGGTGGAGGTGGACGGCGTCAGCAAGAGCTTGCGCGATGTGTATGTCGCAGTCTGCGAGGAGGAGTGCCAGGTTGGCATGATTCTGAATCCGTCTGTGCTGGAGGAGGCGTAGCATTTTGTTGCAAAGCTAAAAAGGCTGAAAAACTAAAAAGAGCCGGAAGGCTGAGAAAGCCTGAGGGCTAAAAATCAGAAACGGGGAAAGAATATGATACTGAAAGTGGCAATGCCGGGCAAACGGCAATTTAAAATGATCTGCAGGGAAAAATTCTTTCTGCGCAGGCAGGGAGAGGTTCATTATATCGGGGGCGCGGAGGTGCTTCCGGCGCCGTTAGATGCGGTGCGGGAGAACGAGGTCATAAGCGATCTGGGGACGGAGTACGAGGACGAGGCAAAGGCTATCCTCATCGAGCATAATTTGCGGCTGGTGGTCTATATCGCCAAGAAGTTTGACAATACGAATGTTGGTGTAGAGGATTTGATCTCTATCGGCACCATTGGCCTGATCAAGTCCATCAATACTTTTAAACCGGACAAAAATATCAAGCTGGCCACCTATGCGTCCCGCTGTATCGAGAATGAGATATTGATGTATCTGAGGCGTAATAACAAGACCCGCATGGAGGTCTCCATCGACGAGCCGCTGAACGTGGACTGGGACGGCAATGAGCTGCTTTTGTCCGATATTCTGGGCACGGATGAAGATGTGATCTACAAGGGCATCGAGAACGAGGTGGAGAGAGGTCTGCTCATGCAGGCGGTGGAGAAGCTTTCTGACAGGGAACGTACCATCATCAATCTGCGCTTCGGCCTGGGCCGGGCGGACGGGGAAGAGATGACCCAGAAAGAGGTGGCCACAAGGCTTGGCATCTCTCAATCATACATATCCAGACTGGAGAAAAAAATCATGCGGCAGCTCAAGCGGGAGATGAGTGTCTGAGGGGAGTGACGGTTCAGATTAAAAGAGTGTGATTGCTGATTCGGCAGTGACGGCAGGAGGAGACAGGGATAGATTTGCAGTCGGCTGCGGTTGGGTGTTTTCTAATAGTGCAGTTGTAAAATATTGTGATTTTACGGGTCGGTTCTACGGTGCATCCATGCACCGTAGAACCTGAAATGCGCATCCGTGCGCATTTCATCCTGGTCTCCGACACGCACTATAAGAAAACACACCAACCTTCGCCAATGACTGCAAATCTATCCCTGTCTCCTCCTGCCTCGATGCCTGCTGAATGTAGTAATCACACAATTACACTGTTCCAGATTGAAATGCCGCCATTAGTCAATCTTTGCCGTAGAGCAGTCCGGACAGAGAGTAGTAAAGTGTCTGGAAAAGTGCTTGAATCCCGCTGTCAGCGGCTGTATACTAAAAAATGAAGCAGAGGTACCAGAGAGGAGCAAATCATGATACAAAAAAGTGATATCCTGTCCATGGAATATTTGAAAATGTCGGAGTTTACCGGGAGTTTCCGGGGGATGCGTTATCGGTTGGAGCGTGTGAGCGACGGGGAGGAGAAAAAGCTTAAGGCCACTGTCTGGCCGGAGCCTTTTAATTTTTTTACCACGCCGGAGGAGGAGAAGCGCAGCGAGTTGTTCTCCTTTGACGAGGACGGGGTGACGGACGCCGTGGACTGGATGAATGACAGGTATTTTGAGGGGAAAGATCGCTTTGAGCAGGCGTCGAAGAATTGGGACAGTTATCGGATGCCCTGATATAATATGCGGGCAAATCGCAATTTTAAGGGAGAAACAACATGGATAACCAACAAAAAGGCGCTATTTTAACATTGCTGAAAGTTGATAAAATGAACGGAAACTATACGAATAATTATTGGTTTGCATATAAGGATTTCTTAGACCCGGCAGACGATTTTACGGATTTCTCATGTGAACGTCTTGATGGGAAACAAGAGTACATTGCTTTGATTGAAAATTTGCTTAGCATAGATGGAACTGCAAAAATTTTTGTACAAGTCTATGGATTGGAAGAAGATAATGATGAGCAGTGCATTTGTGCAGACACCTTGATTATTTTCAGCAAATTATCGCTTTATGAGATAAAACAAATTTTTAATGAACCGCAAGATATATTTCCAAGTGATATTGGGGAGGAAACAGATTTTTCGAAACCAACTTTTCTGATTGGTGGTAATGGTGAACTAATTCCAGGTACAAAGCTATTCAGTGATGATTATTCTATTTATTATTATTGGTGGGATTAAATTCCCGTTTGACGGGTAATTGATTATAACACTTTTAGGGAAGAAGGGATATTCCGCAGGAGTCTCTTCTTTATTTTTGTACAAAATGTTCATGGGGAATTAGGGAATAATTTTTTGACGGCTATTTTTTCACTCGACTATCTTTTCCTGCCGTGGTGTCGTTATATAATATGTACATGCATTTTCTTTCGTATTGTTGATGGAGATGGGTATGGATTCGGATTTTCTGTTGATACAAAAAATGAAGAGTGGGGACGAGCGGGCCATCGATGTGTTTGTCCGAAAGTATTATCCGCAGATTTTACGGTATTGCCGCTTACATATCAGGGACGGCGGGCATGCGGAGGATATGACGCAGGAGACATTTGAGCGTTTTTTCAGGACGTTTCAAAATTACCGGCATTACGGGAAGGCTGCCAATTATCTGTATGTCATCGCGGCGAATGCCTGTAAGGACTATTATCGGAGGCGTGAGGAGTTTCCCATGGCTGAGTTGCCCGAGCGGGGCGACGGGGGAATGGAGCGGCTGGAGGAAGCGTTGGATGTGCATGCGGCGTTAAAAAGGCTGCCGGAGGAGTGCAGGGAGGCGGCTGTATTGTTCTTTTTTCAGGGGCTCAGACAAAAGGAGATAGCGGCGATTCTTGGAATCGGCCTTCCGCTGGTAAAGTATCGGGTGGGAAGGGCAAAGATGTTGCTGCAGGATTATCTTGGAGAGGAGGAAGATATATGAGGGCGGAGGAGCGCAGGCTGCAAGAGCTGTTGGCAGGGCAGCCGGAGGTTTTGGTCCGGGAGAGTAAAATAGAGGAGACTGTTCGACGGGCGGGGGAAGCCTTTTATGAGGAGGAGAGCCGGGAGCTACTGTCAGGAGCGGAATTTTTGTATTGGCAGAGCGGTTATATTCATAAGCGTTGGTGGGTGCTGCAGGGCTTGCTTTTGGCGCTTCTGTGGTGGATTTTAAAATATTCGGACAGCAATATGTACATGCAGAGGTGTATGGGGATTGCGGCGCCTCTGTTTGCGGTATTGCTTTTGCCGGAGCTCTGGAAGAATCGGAATGCCAATTCATGGGAGGTAGAGTGTACGGCGTATTATTCTCTGCGCCGGATTTACGGCGCGCGGCTCTTGCTGTTTGCATGGGTGGATATGGCGCTGCTCAGCGTATTTTTTCTGGCGGCTTCTCTGACTGCCAGAATGAGTATCGAGAGTTTTATGATACAATTTCTGCTGCCTTTTAATGTGACTTGTTGTATCTGTTTCGGAACTTTTTACAGCAGACGCGGGGCTTCCCAGACGCTGGCGCTGTTTTTGTGCATGTTATGGACGTGGCTGTGGGGGCGGATTGTGCTGGAGGACAGAGTTTATAGCGTTCTTGCAGGGCCTGTCTGGGTCGCTATGTTTGGGGCGTCGCTTTTGTATATGATATATAGTGTTGCGAGAGGTTTTATAAAATTTGAAGGGAAATGGGAGGACGGGTCAGGATGGAACTGAGATTGGAGAGGCTTACAAAAAAATATCAGAATACAGCGGCGGTGGACAATGTGTCCTGCAGCCTGAAAAACGGCGTGTATGGACTTCTGGGAGTAAACGGGTCGGGCAAGACCACGCTGATGCGGATGCTCTGTACTCTGCTGAAGCCCACGGACGGCTCCATTTGTCTGGAAGGGCGGGATATCTTTGAGATGGATGGGGAGTATCGCAGACTTCTCGGATATCTGCCACAGGATTTTGGATATTATCCTGATTTTACGGTTCGGGATTATCTTATGTACATAGCGTCTATCAAGGGATTGCGTCCGACGGTGGCAAAAAAGCGTGTAAATCTGATGCTGGAGAGGGTAGGGCTGACCGAGGCTGCGAACAAAAAGATGAAAAGTCTGTCCGGCGGTATGAAGCGTCGGGCGGGAATTGCGCAGGCTCTGTTGAATGATCCCCAAATACTGATTCTGGATGAGCCCACGGTGGGGCTGGACCCCAGCGAGAGGATACGTTTTCGAAATCTGATCAGTGAATTATCGGAGAATCGTCTTGTGCTTTTGTCCACCCATATCGTCTCAGATATTGAGTACATTGCCGATGAGATATTTTTGATGAAAGAAGGGCGGTTTGTGCAGAGCGGTTCTGTGGAGGAGCTGACCTCGGCCATGCCGTGGCAGGTGTGGAGTCTGCAGGTGGCCAGAGCGGATGTGAACGCCTACCAGAAATCCTATCAGATAGCAAATGTAAAGACGGTTCAAGGCGGCGCCAGACTCCGTATTCTGTCGGCCAAACGCCCGGAGGACTCCGCTGTTCCAGAAACTGCCACTCTGGAGGATGTGTTTTTATATTATTTTGGAGAAAGGTCAGGGATGGATGATGATAAGATATGAATTGAAAAAGGTGTTTGCCAGGACAGGCAGTAAAATTGCGCTGCTTTTGCTGGTGATTGTCTGGTGCATTGCCTGTAGATTTGCCACGGATGTCTATTGGGTGAATGAGAACGGTGTAGAGGAGCGGGGATATGCAGCTGTCTCCAGGCTGCGGGACGCACAGCGGGAGTGGGCCGGTGTGCTGGACGAGGAGCGGCTGCGGCAGGTTATCGAAGAGAATCGGCGTATCAATCAGACGCCGCAGGCTAAGTCTTCTGATGTTCGGGAGAGTAATATTGCATATGGGTGGAAGCAGGGCATTGACGGAATCCGGACTTTGTTGAATTGCGCCTATGAGGAGAGATTTCGGTCTTATGATTACTACCGGGCGGACAGCCTTAGACCGGAAGACGCCTCTGAATTCTATGGAAACCGTGTCAGATTGTTAAAGGAATGGCTGGCAGGAGAGGGTGGGGACAGTGATGCCGTGTATAGGCTTTCGGATGCGGAAAAGGAGTATTTGATAGAACGGTATGAAACGCTGGAAACACCCTTTTATTATGATTATATGAAAGGCTGGGTACAGTTGTTTGAGTATATATCTATGATTATCATGATTGCGATGCTGATTTTGGGATATCTGGTGGCTGGAATTTTTTCCAATGAGTTTTCATGGAAGGCGGACGCCATATTCTTTTCGTCAGTTCACGGGCGGGGCAGAGTGGTGGCGGCGAAGCTTGAGGCAGGTTTTTTGATAGTCACAACGCTGTATTGGACGGCGGTTTTGTCGTTCTCGGCGGCAGTGCTGGGATATCTGGGGATCAGTGGCTGGAATTGTCCCGTCCAGGCGGACTTTAGTGGTTGGAAGTGCTTTTACGGTATTCAGGTCTGGCAGGAATATCTGCTGGTGATCGGAGGCGGTTATATCGGCTGCCTGCTTATCGGTTTTATGACTATGTATGTATCCGCAAGGTTTAAATCGGCCGTCCTGGGAGTGATGACGCCCTTTGTATGGATTTTTCTGCCGTCTTTTCTCGGCAATTTGAATAGTGCTGCTGCGAACAAGGTGCTGGGGATATTGCCGGACAGATTGTTGCAGATTCATGTTGCGCTGAAAAGCTTTGACTTGTATGAACTGGGAGGAAAGGTAGTGGGGGCGGTTCCGATTCTGTTTGTGGTTTACTCTGTCCTGACAGTTGTGCTGATGCCGCTTCTCTACGAGGAGTACCGGCGGAAGCAAGCGGGGTAGCGGGGGATTGAGTTTTGCTCATAGATTTGGTATACTTAAATCCATAAAACAGTTATATTAAGAGGAGAGTTGCTATGAGAGAATGTCCGAATTGTGGAGAGATGCTTGGGGATACGATGGAGGTATGTTTTAACTGTAGTTATAGTTTTAAATATGGACAGGTGGTGAGAAAAGGGAAAGAGCAGGATCTGGAGGTACAAATACTTAAAAATCCTTTATATCAATATGAGGTTGTTGTAGTAAACAATTTTTCTGATGGGCAAGTCGATCGGGGACAAATTCAAGCGGAATTAGATGCCCATGCTAAGCAGGGATGGAGACTTCATTCGGTTTTTAACAATGAAATCGGCAAAACCTCTACGGCAGTAGCTATAGGTTTTGTGGGAACGAGTGTCAATGCCACGATCGATCAGACGGTTATCATTTTTGAGCGATGCATTAAAGCGGGGACGGATTGTGTATAAGATAACTTTATTCGATTGTAATTGTGCTTGCCATTCAAAGCATTTGCTATCTGCCGATACTTGGCGAAGCGGGCTAGGGCTTCTTTTAGCATCCGGAGATGCCTGACGGCTTACGCCGTCAGGTAGGTGCGCATGGTGCGCAGGGCGTTTTTCTCCAGGCGGGAGACCTGTGCCTGGGAGATGCCGATGAGATCGGCTACCTCCATCTGGGTCTTGCCCTCGAAGAAGCGCAGGGTGATGATTTCATGTTCGCGGTCGCTGAGCATTTTCATGGCGTCGCTAAGGGAGAGATGCTCCACCCAGGTCTCTTCCTTATTTTTTTTGTCGGAAATCTGATCCATGACATAGAGTGTGTCTCCGCCGTCGGTGAAGACGGGCTCGTAGAGACTCATGGGGTTTTGAATGGCGTCCATGGCATAGACGATATCCTCCTTGGAGATGCCTACCTCCGAGGCGATTTCTTCTATGGTTGGCTCCTTGAGATTTTTGCGGGTGAGGGCCTCTCGCACATAAATCGCCTTGTAGGCAGTGTCCTTCAGGGAGCGGGACACGCGGATGGAGCTGGAATTGTCCCGCAGAAAACGCCGGATTTCGCCGATAATCATGGGGACGGCATAGGTGGAAAATTTTACATTCAGGCTTGTGTCAAAATTATCAATAGCTTTTATCAGGCCGATGCAGCCGATTTGAAACAGATCATCCACGTTTTCATTGCTTGAGGAAAAGCGTTTGATGACGCTTAAGACAAGCCGCAGATTCCCTTCTATATAGGCCTCTCTGGCCTCCATATCTCCGTCCTGTATCCGCGCAAAAAGCGCCTCTTTTTCCCCGTTTTTTAACAGCGGCAGCCTGGATGTATTCACACCGCAGATTTCGACCCTTCCCTGTGCCATTTTACGATTCCTCCTGTATTTTACTCTTCACAAAAGTGGTATTAACAAGTATGTACCGAGAGCCGTTTCAATATTCTGAGCTGGAATTCAAAAATAATTATTTTTGAGTTTTTTAAAGGGGACAAAAAACCTTTTGAAAAAGGGTGCATATGATAAAAATGACAACTGATATTATGAGGATGGAAAAACATGCTTTTTTCGGAGCTTCGGTGTAAGGATGTCATCAATGTGAAGGATTGCAGAAAGTTGGGAAGAGTGTGCGATCTGGAGTTTGACGAGTGCAAGGGCTGCATCTGTAAAATTATGGTTCCCGGGTGTAATAAAATGCTCAGCTTCCTGCGTTGTGAGCCGGATATCGAGATTCCCTATCGGGATATCTGTCAGATTGGTCCGGAGGTAATTTTGGTTGACATAAAAGATTGCAGCTGTTATAATAAAAAATAACATGCGATTTTGAATTAGTGTCCGCCGGGAGCGGGCAGGGAGGTATACAAATGAAGTGTCCCTTTTGCAGTCATGAAAACACCAGAGTAATCGATTCCAGACCTGCGGAGGATAACAATTCCATCCGCCGCCGCCGAGTGTGCGATGAGTGTGGAAAGCGCTTTACGACCTATGAAAAGATCGAGACTATTCCTCTGATCATCATCAAAAAGGACAATAATCGTGAGACCTATGACCGGTCCAAGATCGAGGCCGGAGTGTTGAGGGCCTGTCACAAGCGGCCTGTCAGTGCCCAGCAGATTACGGAGCTGGTGGATTCGGTGGAGACCGAAGTGTTCAATATGGAGGAGCATGAAATCCCGAGTCAGGTTGTCGGTGAGCTGGTGATGAACAAGCTCAAGATCATGGATGCAGTGGCCTATGTCCGTTTTGCATCCGTCTATCGGGAGTTTAAGGATATCAATACTTTCATGGATGAGTTAAAGAAGGTTCTGAACTGAATTGACAGGAAAGTGAAGGAAGCAGATGATTTATCAGTCTACTTCCTTTTTTGTTGCTGTTTTGCAAGCGCGCTGTATTTTATCGGGGCATGTGCCTTCGCAGGAAACGGCGCAGACAGAGCAGATACAGGACGCTCAGTACAATCTGTCCGGCAAGCATTCCCCACAGATATCCGGTGATGCCGAATATTGGGATAGCCTTAAATACAAAGAGCAGGCGAAGCAGCAGCGCAATCACATTCATAACGAAAATAGTTCCGGCCTTGCCCAGTCCCTGCAGAATGCTGGAGAGGGTGGTGTCCAGATAGAGGAAAGGGCACAGGAAGCTCAGTGTGGTGATGAAATGTCCGGCCAGAGGACTGTCAAAGAGAGTTCTGCCCATAAAGCTCCCTGACAGGAAGAAGACGGACATGCAAGTAAATCCCAGTATGCCACAGAATTTCACGGTGCGGAGAATGGCTGATTTTACGGCCTGCAGGTCTCCAAGAGCATAATTTTCGGAAATCAGGGGCAGGAGCAGCACGGAGACAGAGTTGGTCAATGCATTCGGGAAAAAAATCAGAGGCATGGCCATGCCGGTGAGTACTCCGTAGACACTGAGTGCGGTGGCGGTGTCATAGCCGTACAGGCGCAGCATGGCCGGGATGGACACGGCTTCCACGCTCTGCAGGGAGTTCAGCACGATGCGGTTTAAGGTGAGCGGAAGGGCCATGGCGAGAATGCTGCGAAACATCCCGCTGTTATGTAATGCGCGTGTGCGCAGAGCTGTACCGCCGGAGACGGCTGTGACTGCGGTGTGCCTGTGCAATACCTGAAAAATCGCTATCAAAGATACGGACATGGAGACGAACTCGCCCACGGTGAGACCCAACACCGCCACGTCTATGGAGGGAGCCTGCCCTTTTGCGATGACAGAGGCGGACACCAGATACACACAGCCGACTCGGGCCAATTGTTCCAGAAGCTGGGCTGCCGCAGGCGGCCCGGTTTTTTTGATGCCATAGAAATAGCCGTTGATGCAGGAATGGATGCTGCTGAAAGGGATGGAGAAAGCCAGAATGCGCAGCATGGACTGTGCGCGCGGCTCAAGCAGCAGCTGCACTGCGATAAAATGGGACTGACTATAGATGAATGCGCAGCACAGGAGGGAGAGGGGAACGGAGATAGCAAGTCCTGTGATCAGGGGCCGAAAGCGCTGTCCTTTTCTGGTGGTATACTCCGCCACAAATTTCGATATGGCTGTCTGATAGGCAGCCGCGCAAAGAGAGAAGGAGAGGGCGAGCACAGGACTTAACAGCTGATAAATGCCCATGCCTTCTTCCCCGAATAGCCGAGAGAGGTAGATGCGGTAAAAAAATCCGATGGTGCGGGTGACGAGGCCTGTGGCAGTGAGAATGAAGGTGCCCATAATCAGAGGCCGTCCCGCGAGAGAAAATCGTTTCTTCATGATGTAAAGCCCTTACTGCAGAACTTATATCTATTATATTTTTGCGGAGCAGTTGACAGAACCGTATTCCGGTGATATATTAACAGATGAAAACCTAGCAAATCACTAGGAAATAAAAAGGAGGCATATCCATGATTTATTTAGATAATGCGGCAACCACGCGGATGGCGCCGGAAGTATTAGATGCCATGCTGCCGTTTTTTGCTGACAATTATGGCAATCCCAGTACGATTTACGGTTTGGGAGCCAAAGCCAGACGGGCGGTTGCCGAAGCGCGGGAGCATGTCAGCGCTCTGATGGGGGCTAAACCTGAGGAGATTTATTTTACATCCGGCGGGACGGAGGCGGACAATTGGGCCATAAAGGCTGTGGCAGAGGCCTATACAGATAAGGGAAAGCACATAATCACCACCAAAATCGAGCACCACGCCGTTCTGCATACCTGTAAATGGCTGGAGCGGCAGGGCTTTGAGGTCACATATCTGGATGTGGACAAGGATGGTCTGGTGCATGTGGAGGATGTGAGGGAGGCTCTCAGGCCGGATACTATCCTCATCAGCGTCATGTTTGCCAATAATGAGATAGGCACCATAGAGCCCATTGCGGAGATCGGTGCGCTGGCCCATGAGCACAATATACTCTTTCACACAGATGCAGTACAGGCCTTCGGGCAGATTCCTGTGGATGTGAAAGCTATGAATGTTGATCTGCTCAGCGCCAGCGCTCACAAGGTCAACGGCCCCAAGGGTGTGGGCTGTCTCTATATTCGCAGCGATGTCAAAATCCGATCTTTCCTGCACGGCGGCGCACAGGAGCGGAGCCGCAGGGCCGGTACGGAAAATGTGCCCGGCATCGTAGGGTTCGGGGAGGCAGCCCGGCGTGCGGCACGCATATTGCCGGAAAAACAGAAAAGAGAGCAGAGCCTGCGGGACTATCTGATCGACCGCCTTGAGTCTGAGGTGCCATGGTGCAGATTAAACGGACACAGGAGCAGGAGACTGCCCGGCAATGTGAACTTTTCCTTTTCTTTTGTTGAGGGAGAATCTCTGCTCATCCGGCTGGATATGGAGGGAATCTGCGTTTCCAGCGGCTCCGCCTGCACCTCCGGCTCGCTGGACCCTTCCCATGTGCTTCTGGCCATCGGGCTTAAGCACGAGGAAGCCCACGGTTCCCTGCGCTTTACTTTGTCGGAGGAGAATACCAAAGAGGAGCTCGACACCGTGGTGGAGGCCGTGAAGAAAACGGTGGACCTTCTGCGCCAGATGTCGCCGCTCTACGAGGATTTTTTGAAAAACAACAAGTCGGAAAGACCGGAAGAGTTATTGGACAAGGAGGCATAGATATGTACAGCGAGAAAGTGATGGATCATTTTTCAAATCCCAGAAATATGGGAGAATTGGAGAACCCCAAGGGCGTGGGAACTGTGGGAAACGCCAAATGCGGCGATATCATGCGCATTTATCTGGATATTGATGAGGACGGCATCATTCAGGACGTAAAGTTTAAGACCTTCGGATGCGGCGCGGCGATAGCCACAAGCTCCATGGCCACAGAGCTTGTCAAGGGCAAATCCGTGCAGGAGGCCATGCAGGTGACCAACAAGGCGGTGATGGAAGCGCTGGACGGACTGCCTCCGGTGAAGGTACACTGCTCCCTTTTGGCGGAGGAGGCAATCCATGCCGCCCTCTGGGACTACGCACAGAAAAACAATATTGTGATCGAAGGCCTCAAAGAGCCTAAAAAAGACATCCACGAGGAGCACCCTGATGCGTAACACTTCCGCTGTAACAATTTAGTTCTCATATTATGATTACTGCATTCAGCAGGCAGCGAGGAGGAGGCGACAGGGCGGGTTTGGCAGGCATTGGCGAAGGTTGGAGTGTTTTCTTATAGTGCGTACCGGAGATCAGGGTGAAATGCGCATGGATGCGCATTTCAGGTTCTATGGTGCATGGAAGCACCTTAGAACCGACCCGCAGATTACAGTATTCTATGACAGCACTATTAGAAAACACCCAACCGAAGCTGTCTGCCAAACCCGCCCTGTCGCCTCCTGCCGCCCCTGCTTAAGCAGCAATCGCAATATGTAAGACGGAACTGTTACCCCTCCGCCCGGGCAGGGGTGGAAGAATTTGCTGACATTTGAACAGTTGTGGTGTATAATAAGAACAATTATTGTTGGAAAGGAACACTGTCTCAATGTCTGATATCATAAAGGATTTAAAATATTTCTGGAGCCGGAAGCTTTTTGCGGCGGGACTTTTGGGGATGATGTTCCTCAGTTATGCAACCTTGCTTGCCAACCCCACAGTGGGGATCGACGATACTTCCTTCAAGCTTTATTATATCGACGGAGTCTCCCCCGCCATGGGGCGTTGGTGTCTTTATATGATTCACAAAATTTTCCCTCTGGATTATAATCCGTATTTTGTGGAGACCGTGGGCCTGTTGTTTTTTTGCCTGTCGGTATCTCTCTGGTGTGTAATCTTTTATCGGATGTTCGGGCAGGGGATTCCGGTGCTTGTGTATACGATCTTTGCGGGAGTGATGATCTCGAGCCCTATCCTGAGCGAAGTGGTGGTGTGGTATGTGCAGGACGGCATTTATCTGGGCTATGGCGTGACGGCGCTGGCGGTGCTCTTTGCCATGGAGGCATTTGCGGCAAAGCGGCGTCCCTGGCGGCAGATTGTGCTCAGCGCACTGCTTCTGGCTGTGGCGCTGGGATTCTATGAGGCTTTTATGATCGTGTTTCTCATGGCTATGGTCATGATATTCCTGTTAAATCGGGCGCTGGTGCCGGAGCGGTATGAAAAGAGCCCGTTGCAATGGCTGTGGAAACTGCTCTTGATATGCGGTCTCGGCATGGTCTTCCGCAGTCTGTTCATCAACGGAATCAGCGCGGTCTTTGGGCTGGAGGAGCAGGCGCTGGTGCTGAAGAGCCGGGGGCTTGGCGATATTGCAGGGCTGATCGGGGGCTGGTTTGACGGAAGCCGCGGTGCGGATGAATTATTCCTGGTTCTGAAGGAATTTTTTGTGAAATATACTATTCACGGAATCGTCTATCTGCCGGTATTGATTTTGGTGCTGGCGGAGCTTGTGCTGATTGTCTGGGGCGTGTTTTGGACGGTGCGCCGAAAGGACGGGTGGATTCTGGCGGCGGTGTTCGGCATTTTGCTGCTTCCATGGGTGATGCCGATTCTTGAGGGCTCCGCCACATATTACCGCTCCAGCGAGTATGTGCCGTTGCTGACTGCTTTCGCGATGCTGGCGGCAGGATACGAGCTCTGTCGGACACAGCGTCCGCGTCTGGTACGGGGCGTGGCATTGTTTCTGGCTTTTCTGCTCTTGTATCATCAGGGTTATGAGATGAATAAATGGCTGTTGATTGATGTCATGAAATATGAGGACGACAAGCGGACTCTGGATGCGTTGGCGCTGGAGCTTATGGCGGAATACGATACAGACAAGCCCATCTGTGTCATCGGAAACCGACAGACTCCGGTGAGTCTTCTGGAGGATGTGTACTGCCCTCAGTGGTCGAAAAAGTACGACCTGGTGAAATGGCTGGTGTGTGCGGTGGATGAGAGGATTTTTGAAAAATACGACACACCGGAGGGATATGCGGTGGCGGAGACTCCGCAGTTATCCTTTATCAACTGGGCAAATAAAGCCTATTATGGCTTTGACAGAGAGCTGATTAAATTCTGGAAGATGCATGGATTTACCTTCACGGAGGACGGCAATCTGGATCATTACAGGCAGGCGCAGAAGCTGATGCGGGATGCCCCGGTGTGGCCCAAGAAGGGCTCCATCGTGGAGCAGGAGGACTATATCATCGTAAATTTCGGCAATTTTGACCAGTGATTGCGCGGCGGAATGAGAGGAAGAATGAACAGACGGGTGGTAGTGGGCATGTCCGGCGGAGTGGACTCCTCCGTGGCAGCCTTGCTTTTGAAAAGACAGGGATATGAAGTCATCGGTGTCACCATGCAGATATGGCAGGAGGAGACGCCAGAGTGTCAGGCGGAGAACGGAGGGTGCTGCGGGCTGTCTGCGGTGGAGGATGCCAGACGCGTGGCGGAAGCTTTGGATATCCCGTACTATGTCATGAATTTCAGACAGGAATTCAAGCGGCATGTCATCGATTATTTTGTGGCGGAGTATCTGCAGGGGCGCACGCCCAATCCTTGCATTGCCTGCAATCGTCATGTGAAGTGGGAGGCGCTTTTGAGGCGCAGCATGGAGCTTGGAGCGGACTATATTGCCACGGGGCATTATGCCCGGATCGACCGGTTGGAGAACGGCCGTTTTGCCATCCGCAATTCCGTGACAGCGGGGAAGGATCAGACCTACGCGCTGTATAATCTCACTCAGGAACAGCTCGCCCGCACTCTGCTCCCCGTGGGGGACTGCACCAAGGCGGAGATTCGGGAAATGGCGCGGGAGGCCGGGCTTCCTGTGGCGGACAAGCCGGACAGCCAGGAGATCTGTTTTGTGCCGGATGACGACTATGCGGCCTTTATCCAGCGGGAAGTGGAAAGCCGCGGAGAAACAGGCGGTGTTTTGGAAGCAGGGAATTTCGTCACCTCGGACGGTCAGATTCTGGGGCGGCACAAGGGAATTACTCATTATACACTGGGACAGCGCAGAGGTCTGGAGCTGCCTATGGGCAGGCGGGTATTTGTGACGGCCATACGGCCCGAGACCAATGAGGTGGTGGTGGGAGAGAATGAAGAGCTCTTTTCCACGGAGGTGTTCTGCGGCGACGTAAATTTCATGGCGGTTTCGGATCTGGAGGAGCCCATGCGGGTGTGGGCTAAAATACGATACAATCATCCAGGAGAATACTGTACGATAGAAAAGCTTTCTGCGGACAGGCTGCGCTGTTGTTTTGAGAGACCTGTGCGCGCCGCCACGCCGGGGCAGGCCATCGTGTTTTATACCGGGGAGTATGTGCTGGGAGGCGGCACAATTCTATAGAAGAGGTTCCCATATGGCGGAGAGTCACATACACTAAAGTGATATGTTATGGGAGAAATAAAGTTTTAAACTTTATATTAAAAATTTAAGATGGATTATAATTATAATAGGAATCAAAACAGAAATCGGGAGGGAATGAGAAATATGAGTTCCTGTCAAAGTTGTTCTTATGCCTCCGTGCAGGGCACGATCGTGGATATGGTGCCGGCGAGGGCGGGTGACGGCCGTTCAGACAGTTGTATTCTGTATTTTACGGTGGAGGATGACAACGGAAATATTGTGAATTTCATGGTGACGCCGCAGACTTATGTGGTGGATTATAAACCGCTGAACGTGGGGATGAAGTGTATTTTCTGGTACCGGACGGACGTGCCGACGATTCTGATCTATCCGCCTCAGTATACGGCTGTCGTGGCGGCACCCCAGAGGCGGGACCGCATGATGAATGTAAGTTATTATGATGCCGCGCTGGTAAACGAGGAGCGCACGCTGCAACTGCACATGGATCGTTCCGTGGCGCTTCGCACAACCAATAATCAATATTTTCAAGGCAGTCCTGCAAACCATAATCTGGTGGTGACCTATACTAATTCTACCAGAAGCATTCCCGCACAGACCACGCCTGAGAGCATCGTGGTTCTGTGCGATGAAATGTATCAGGAGTAGACAGCGGTTAATCTGCCATGGTTAGTCTGCCATTAGCACGCGCTGCAGGATTTCGTCCTTCATAACCAGCTCTTTGGCTGCCTGACGATATTGCTCTTCGTGGAGATAGGTGTGCCTGTGAGGTTTGATGGTGGGCGAAAGGTCGATGGCCCGCAGGAAATCGCTCTGTTTCATCTGTAGAGTCTCGGCATAGTCCCAGAATCCGGTATCCGTGAGTACGGTGTTGACACGCACATAGCGGTGGTTCTGCACCTTCGCCATGATGTAGGTGGCGATGCCCACCTGGATGCCGTGAAGCTGGGGCGTCTCCAGAAGCTTATCCAGCGCGTGGGAAATCAGATGCTCGCTGCCGCTGGTGGGAGCGCTGCTTCCCGCAATCTCGTTGGCGATGCCGCTCATGGACAGGGAGTCCAGAAGCTCTTTTAAAAATATCTCGTCCTTGATGCTCTTATAGGGGGTGCGCACAAAGCTGTTCACCGCCTTTTTTGCTATCATGACGGCAAAATCATTTAAAGTTCCCACACCGTGCTCCGCCTCGTAGACCCAGTCGTAGAGGGCTGTGATCTTGGACACCATGTCCCCGATACCGGAGTAGATAAACCTTTCGGGAGCGGTGCGGATGACCTCCGTGTCCACGAGAATGCCATAGGCGAGCCTGGCGGGGACGGAGGCGCGTCTGCCATCCACAATGAGGGAGGCGCTTGCGCTGGAGAAGCCGTCGTTTGCGCTGGAGGTGGGGACACTGATAAAGGGCAGGCCCCGCAGAAATGCGGCGTATTTGCCCGCATCGATCACCTTGCCGCCGCCGATGGCCACCACAGCCTTGGCCTGATTGGACAGAGAGAAGGCCAGAGTAATGATATCATCTATGTCCACTGTGTCGAGCTCCTGATACTCCAGAGCCGTTATCCCGGATTTTTTCAGGGATTCCATAACCTTTACGCCGAACAGGTCGATAAGGCCGTTTCCGAACCAGATCACCACTTCGGTGAGTCCCTCGTCCTTAAGACATTGCCCGAGTCCTTCCAGAGCGCCATTTCCCACCTTTAAAATTACGGGAATCGAAATACTGTCATTCTTTCTCATAAGTAACCTCCTACAATTTTCTGAATTCAGGAACACGTTTCTCAAATACCGTGTAATAGCGGAAATCGCATTCCGTCAAAACTTTTGCTGCGTCGTCGAAGCAGTGCCCCAGATAGTCCGGTTCGTGGGCATCGCTGCCCACAGTGATGATCTCGCCGCCCAACTCCCGATAGCGCTGCAAGACTTCCCGACAGGGGTGGAAATCCCGCATGCCCGACCGGATACTGCCAGTGTTTAATTCAATTCCTTTCTCTGCCTCCAGGAGCGCTTCCAGGATGGCGTCCAGAATGTCCCTATATTTGTCATAGCAATAATCCCGGTCTTTGGATGCGCCGTAGCG
>JAIDDH010000043.1 GCA_029055435.1 Acetatifactor sp. | reverse complement strand
TTTGTACGCTGCCAGCTCTTCGGTCAGATTATTTTCAAGAAAGTCCGCATAATCCACATCGATGCTGTTCATCTGCCGGAAGCTCGCAATGATATCGCCGATTTTGCCCCGATAAAGGGAATAATCGCTGGAGCGGAACGACCTTCTGCTCCAGCCCGTCTGATAGACATAGGCCGTGCAGTTATCGACAATATACAAAAAAGCGTCCCTGTGGCGCTTGAGAATACAGCCGTCAAACAGCCATTTGCCCTTTGTCGCAAAATAATCGGAGGGCTTTTTGCCACTGTTCAGACACTGCATGAGCTCGTCATTGATTTTGCCTTGATAGCCGCCTATAAACACTTTCTGGTCATCATTAAGAGAATTATATACTTTATTCCAGTTTGCTTTCGCTTTTTCAGCGTAAGCTTTCGCAAGTCCGTCAAGTCTTGCTCTCTCTTCGTTTGTGAGCTTTCCCATGTCACCACATCCTCCCCGCAAGCATTGTAAGTCTGATGAATGTAAGTGAATCGTTTTCGCTTACATCAATTTCCTCATCAAGCTTTTCCAGCTCGTTATCGTTCAAAAACACGCGGTAAATCCCGTCCTCGAAAGACTGCAGCGCGTTATCGATGGCTTTGTCCAGCGCCTGTTCTTTGCCGCCGTAATTTATCCCGAACGCAATCTTACCGATGCCCGCCATGTCAGTCACCTGCTTTTCCGAGAGGGGATTTGCGTTATTTTCTCCCTCGCGGACACGCTCATTATAGGAATTGACACAGCTTGTGACTGTTTGAGTGATCAGCTCGCGAACGGTCTTCGGTACAGGATGATATTCAAAATCAACAGGCGCGATTTTCTGCTTTCGCTCACCTATCTGCTTTAGATTGATTTTCAAGATCATTTCGGTTCTCCCATTATTGTGTCTGCCTGATATTTTCTGCTATCTCCGGTTTTTTCTTTTATCTGCCGGTGAAAAGTCCCACCAGATTCACATACAGCTCCCGTTGTATCTCCAGATAATGTCCAAGATTTTTCCACCGGAAAGGCACCTTCGCCGCACGTCCCAGAGGATGTTGACAGCGCTGTACGCCCTCCGCAAGACCCTTCAGATAAACCAGACCCATCTTCTTTCGGCAGAAGAACAGCCATTTGATCAAAAAGCCCGGGATCAGGAAGGGAAGATTCCAAATCAACTGCAGGGGAGGCATATTTTTATATATGACATAGACACTGTTGGCGGAGGCCAGCTGCGTCTTGCGCGGATTATAACGGGAGCCGGTAGACGCGCTGCCCAAATGAAGCACCTGAGCACCCGGCTCATACAGATTCCGATAACCGTGGATGCGGGCCCGATATCCCAAATCCAAATCCTCAAGATAGGCAAAATGGAGCTCGTCAAAGAGACCGATTTCCTCCAGAATGCTGCGTCTGTAGATGGCCGCGCCGCCGCAGGCGGAGAACACACTCATTCTTTTATCATAATCTTCCGCAGGCCTCCCCTTGCCCCGGGCGAAAGCCCAGCCCAGAACGGTATACAGATCTCCCGCATCATCAATCAAATCCGGTCTGTCCCACATCAGCATCTTTGCGCTGACGGAAAATACCTTTTTGTTTTTTCGGATGGTGTCGTAGAGAGATTTGACAAATCTGGATTTAACTTTTGTGTCATTGTTTAATAATATGATATAGGGAGTGTCGGACGCCCGGATACCCACATTGACCGCATGGCAAAACCCCGTATTCTCTGAGAGACGAATGATACGGGTATCGGGGAAAAGCTCTTCCGCCTGCTCTACGCTTCCATCTTCCGAAGCATTGTCCACCACCAGCACCTGAAAATCCGGGGTGCCCGCTTCCTGAGCATAAAGAGCCTCCAGACAGTCTTTCAAATAATTTATTCCGTTATAGTTAGGTATCACAACTGTTATCTTATTCATCATCAATCACCTCCTGCATTCACCTGCCTGCACCAGAGGATGCGATAGCCCTGTTCCCTGATTGCCCGGCACAGCTTAAGACTCAACTCTTTCAGGTCTGCATCCTCAGGCAGCAAAGACACATCAAAAATGGACTCCCCCGGTCTGCACCGGTAGGAAACACCTGTTATATTTTCAAACAGCCCCTGTAGCTCCTTTCGCAGAGCAATACAGCGGATATCCACGGCCTCCGCGTCCTGTGTGAGCACAGCCCTGTGCAGATAGCCACTATAGTGGACAGATAGTCCCTTAAAGCGGACTCGGCTTCCATCCGCATCCATCCTGCCGCCCATGATTTTCCCCCGCCTGACCACCGGCCCGCCCACAGCGCCCAAATCCGGTCTGGCAGAAAAAATGGCATCCGGAAAATCTCCTCCATATTTCACACGGTAGAAGCCCACATGCTTTAAAGCGACAACCTCTCCCGCAATACCGTTCTGAGTGATATGATCCTGCAGCGCACGCCGTCCCGCCTCATAGGCAAAGGCCTTGCTGCGGGGATTCTCCGCAGTGGATGCCGCATGACACCGCCAGTGATAGAGCACCCGGGGTACATGGCAGACGAGAGACTCTCTCTCCGGCCGGCGGGGAATCTCCAATTCCGTCACCGCCCGCAAAATAAAGTCGTAGTCCTGCGCGCCGTCAAATTCCGGGCGAAACTTCAATTTTTGCATCAGATTCCGCTCTGTCACCATAAAATGACATATGTAATTATTGCTCAATATCAAATCATAATTAAACTTTTCTTTGCGATTAGGTTCATAAAACAGTTTTCCCTCACCGTCACACTTATCCTCATCGGAATAAAGTAGCAGCGGACTCTCACCCTGTTTCCGCCCCCGGCGTATAGCCTCCGCCATCTTAAAGAGAGCATCCGGCGTCAGAAGATCATCATGATCCAAAAGACCGATATAAGAGTTTCGGACATATTCCAATGCTTCATTGGTGTTGCCGGAGATGCCTGCGTTCTTCGAGAGTCTGACATACCGGACAGACTGTCTGTCATCGGGCTGTCCGCCTGAAAACTCCTCCACAATCGTTTTCACGCTGTCATCCTCTGTGGCGTCCGCCAAAATCAGCTCCCAGAAAGGATAGCTCTGAGCCTGCACGGAGGCAATCAGCTCTCCGAGATATTGAGGCGGCGTTCGATAGGCGGGAACCACGATACTGAAGGTGATTCCGTCATACACGCCTTGCGAAGCCTTCTCCCTGACCGTCTCCCGCTGTTTTTCCAACTGCGCCTCTGTGGGCGGCTCATAGACATAGGGCGGCACCTTTTTGTCCTCAAGACGCTCCCGCACTGCGTACCATGTGCTGCGCAGACCGTTGCGCTGCAGATAATATATGGTTCTCTTTATATTTGCCGGATTTATCGCGCTCACAGTCCCCTCCTCTCACGCACGCAGTTTTGAATGCCTGGTTGATAATTTTTCTCCATATAAGGAAACAGCAAATCCCCGCTTGGTATCTCATTGCTGCGAAGACAGGGATTCGCTGTTTCTCTCAATAGTATTTACGTCTCTTAATATTTATGGGCTGTTTTACAGCAATGCCTTGATATCCTCGGTCAGCTTCGCATTCTTTGCAGCCGCATCCTCGATGCTGTTTCCCTTTACGCCGATATAGAACTTAATCTTGGGCTCCGTACCGGAGGGACGGGCACAGCACCAGTTGTTGTCAGGCAGCTCAAAATAGAGCACATTGGACTTGGGCAGTCCGGTGGGAGTCTTCTCGCCGGTCTCCATATCCAAGATCACATCCTCCTGATAATCGCGGAATTTCAATACCTTTAAATCGCCGAAGGCCTTGGGCGGATTCTTGCGCAGCTTATCCATAATCTCGGCAATCTGCTTCGCACCGTCGATACCCTTCAGGGTGATGGTGTACTGAGTCTCCTTGAAATAACCGTATTTCTCGTAGGTCTCCAGCATCATATCCCAGAGGGTCTTACCGTGCTTCTTGCAGTAAGCGGCAACCTCGCACAGACACATTACAGCCACGATAGCATCCTTATCTCTGGCATGTGTTCCCACCAGACATCCGTAGGACTCCTCCAGACCAAACACATAATTGTTGCTGCCGCTCTGCTCAAAGAGCTTAATCTGCTCGCCGATGAACTTGAAGCCTGTCAGAACCTCAATGAGTTTCACATTGTAGCTTGCAGCGATGGGGAAAGTCATGTTGGTGGTCACGATGGTGGTAATCATCGCGGGATTTGCAGGCATGGTACCTGTGGCAGCCTTCTCACGCAGCACATACTCTGCAATGAGCATTCCGGACATATTTCCGGTGAAAGCCACATACTCGCCGGTCTTTGTATCCTTGGCGTACACACCCAGACGGTCTGCGTCGGGGTCGGTGGCCAGAACGATATCCGCATCCTTCTCCTTGGCCAGATTCAGAGCGTAGGTGAAAGCCTTGGGGTCCTCGGGATTGGGATACTCCAGCGTGGTGAAGTTGGGGTCGGGATTCTCCTGCTCGGGAACTACATACACATTCTTGAAGCCCAGCTCGGACAACACACGCTGTACGGGCTTGTTGCCGGTTCCGCAGAGAGGCGTATATACGATCTTGATATCGTCTGCCACTTCCGCGATGACATCGGGATGGATAATCTGCTTCTTCAGCTCCACCATGTAGGCATCATCAATCTCCTTGCCGATGACCTGATACAGACCAGCCTTCTCTGCCTCGGCCTTATCCATAGTCTTTAAGCTGTGATAATCGGTGATATTCAAAACTTCCGTGATAATCTCTTTATCTTTGGGTGCAGTCACCTGTGCGCCGTCCTCCCAATATACCTTGTAACCGTTATATTCAGGGGGATTGTGGCTCGCCGTCACCATAATGCCTGCGGTACAGCCCAGCGTGCGCAGTGCAAAGGAAAGCTCCGGGGTGGGTCTGAGGCTCTCGAATATGTACGCCTTGATACCGTTGGCTGCCAGACACAGCGCGGCAACATTTGCAAATTCAGTAGACATGCGGCGATTGTCATAGGAAATGGCAACGCCCTTGCTCTGAGTACCCTGCTTCAGAATAAAATTAGCCAGTCCCTGCGTAGCCTTGCGGACAGTATAAATATTCATGCGGTTGGTACCTGCTCCGATAATACCGCGCATTCCTCCGGTGCCAAACTCAAGCTCTTTGTAAAAACGCTCTTCGATTTCTGCCGCATCGTCCTTGATGGCCTCCAGCTCCTTCTTGGTGTCCGGATCAAAATAATCGTCCTCCAGCCAGAACTTGTATTCCTCCATATAACCCATCTGTACTTCCTCCTTATATTCTTTAAAACAACTCTTATCAGAGATTGTCCTGCTTAAATATTTTACCACACTTTTACAATTCTGAAAAGGAGTTTATGCCCCGAAATAAATCATTTGATTCCTGCGCCCCACGTCTTTCTGGAATAGCTCATTACTGCCCGTTGAGTTTCAGAGAGAAATCGCTGCGATCCAACGAGAAATTGGGATTGTAATAGGGGTCGCCCGCCTCCAGCATGGCTCTCCACTTCTCCCGGAATCTCTCGGACTCCTGATTATAGCGCTGAGCTTTCTCTCCGCTGTCGTCCGCTCCCCGGGAGATGGACTCATAATGGAAGAGCTCGGCAAAGGGCGTAAACACATTCAGTAGACCTCTCTCACGCAGTTTCAGGCAGAAATCCACATCGTTCAAGGAGATGGCAAAGCTCTCTTCCAGTCCGCCCACTGTTTCAAACAGGCTCTTTTTCACCATCAGGCAGGCGCCTGTCACTGCACTGACATTCTGCGCATAACAAAGCCGCCCCATATAACCCAGATTCTGTCTGGACTGTTTGTAATGGGTATGTCCCGCCGTGCGATGCGCCCCCAGGCCAATGACCACTCCTGCGTGCTGGATAGTGCGGTCTCCGTAATAGAGCTTTGCTCCCACCGCACCCACATCCTCGCGCTGGGCATACATCAGAAGCTCCTCCATCCAATTGACGGTGATGACTTCCGTATCATTATTCAGGAGCAGAATATAATCTCCTGCCGCATATTGTACTCCCAGATTGTTCACGGCAGAATAATTGAATTCGCCTTTGTATATAACAGCCGTTATGTTTTCGTTTGTGATGCCCCCTGCATCGTGGGGATTGTTCGTCCTGCCCTGCCCGGAGGCCTTTTCCGCACAGGCTGCAAAGTCACAGTCTAAAAGCTCCCCATAATAATCAAACAGTTCCGATGACTCGCTGTTGTTCTCCACGATGACGATTTCGTAATTGTCATAGGTAGACTTCTCCCGGATAGAGGTCACACAGCGGCGCAAATCCTCTACATGATCCTTGTTTGCGATGACAATGCTGATTTTGGGTGTTCCCTTTATTTCGTATCGGATACGGAAAATCGTCTCAAAAGCGCGGGTGCTGGTGATATGAAAATGATCGTAACCGTGCTTTTTCAAATGCTCCGCAACCGCCCCTTTGGCAGCCATAATGGCGTAGGGCTTGGCGTCGATGCCGGAAGCCACACTGCCTGCATGACTTCGCCAGTAATACATAAGCTTCGGCACATGAACGATTTTTTCCGCATTGTCCGTCAGACGCAGAATCATATCATGATCCTGGCTCCCGTCATATTTCGTGCGGAAAAGTTCTGCGCCATCCAGAAGTTTTCTGGCAAACACGCTAAAATGACAGATGTAATTATTTGCCCGCAGATTGTCCGGCGCATAATCCGGCTTAAAATGCATGGTGAGCATCTTATCGATATTACCGCTTTTAAAAGTGGTCTCGTCACAGTAAAGATAGTCTGCGCCCTGCTCGTTGATGGCCTTCACATACTCATAGAGCACCGAGGGGTGCAAAATATCATCCTGATCAAAAAGTCCGATGTACTCACCTGTGGCCAGTTCCAGACAGGCGTTGGTATTACCCGCAATCCCCAGATTTTTCTCCAGCTTCCTGTAAACAATCCTCCCGTCAGACCGCGCCGCGTACTCTCTGCACAGCTCGCCGATGTACGCATGCTCCTCGTCGGAGCCGTCCGCCAGACAAAGTTCCCAGTTCTGATAGGTCTGATTCATGACAGAGTCCAACATCTCTATCTGGAATTCCCGCCGATTGTTCCAGAGGGGCACTAAAATACTGATTTTCACCATGCGGGGAAATTCGGTATTCCTCTCCCGCTGCGCCCGCTCCTCATCGGGAAAGCTCTCCGTGCCGTAACTGCTCATGACCGCCCGCTCCCGCTTCTTATAGTCCAGCTTGCGGAACACACCCCTGACACCGCCGCAGTTTCGCAGTCTGTCGCGCTGTCTGATGACCCAGTGCATGATATTGCGAAAAGGCTTGCTGAGTTTCCAGAGAGGATTGTTTTTGATGCGGTTCAGTTTCCAGTTCAACTCCTCATTGGCAGACTCCAGATCCGCAATGCGGGACGCCAAATCCGCACACTTCAGATGCTCCCGTTCATATTCCTCTCTCCACGATACCGCGCCATCCGTCGTATCCGCTGCTTTTGTCTCACTTGTCATATCCGCTGTGTCCACTGTCTTTGCCTCGTCTGTCATATCTGTTGTCCCCGTCATATTTCTACCACCCGATTGCTCCAGTTTATGAGTTTTGTGCTTGTCACCCGGTTTCTGGCCAGAATTCCTACATTGTACCTGCCCGCAGGCAGAACCGTATGCATAAGCTCAACCAGATAACCGCACAGCCCTACATTGACCTGATCCGGCATATTCTCTGACAGATCAGGCCGATACTGCCCCTCTAAAGGAATCCGGTAGTATCTCTTCAACATCTCATCCGCCGCAGTATCTTTTGCTTCCCGCAGGATCAGTTCTTTTTCATAACATGCGTTATTATCACCCAGAACCACACTCCAACCAGTGATATTCACACCGCTCTGCTCCGCATTTTCCAGAGCGGACTCCACCCTCACCATCAGACAGGGATCCTGACGATAATCCGTCGGCTCCTGCCCTGCACTGCATGGCGTCAATTCCTTTATCTGCTGCACATGATTGCCCTGTGTCTCATACCTCGGACGGATACGAGTGTCCAATCCCTCCCGGTTCAAGTACACGGAATAATAGGGATCCACCCCCTCAAGCAGCGGATGTCTCTCATATAATCTCCGGCGCTCCTCCAAAAGCCTCTCCAGCTTCTCCGGTGCCTCGTCGTCCCCTCTGCTGTAGGATTCATCATGAAAGGCAAAGCTGTCGCACCGGCACACATTCTCATAACCCAGCTCATAGAGCCGAAAACACAGATCCACATCGTTAAATGCCACCGGCAATTCCCCGGCAAAGCCTCCGGTCTCCAAAAACTTTTCCTTCTCCACCATCAGACAGGCAGCCGTCACCGCCAGCACATTCTGTCTTCCTCGGTTTCTGCCAAAGGCATACACCTTCTCGTCCGAACAAAACTGCAGCTTGTGTACCGGCCCCATGGGCAGATTGGTGATGCCCGCATGCTGAATCCGCTGCAGCTCCTTTACATCCGGGTACAGAAGCTTTAATCCCACGGCCCCTGTAAAGGGTCTGACCGCCAACTGAGCCATTCCCTTCAGGCATCCCGGCTCCACCAGCTCCACATCGTCATTCAAAAATAAAAGCAACTCCCCGGAAGCCTTTCTCGCCCCCAGATTGCACATCCTGGAAAAATCAAACTCCATGGGCTCATAGTGATAGAGCAGCCGGGCGAGTCCTGCGGCTCCGCTGCGCCGCACAGCCTTCAGCAAGGCCTCAATCTGCACCCTGCTTTCCTGCGATGAGCCATTGTCAACTACGATAATTTCATAGCGCAGATCCGCGGATGTCTCCAAAATTCCATGAATACATTTTTCCAACAAATCGGGATTGTCCTTGGA
Organism: Acetatifactor sp.; assembly: GCA_029055435.1. Lineage (GTDB taxonomy): Bacteria > Bacillota > Clostridia > Lachnospirales > Lachnospiraceae > Acetatifactor. Next base: position 14,244 of record JAIDDH010000043.1, on the reverse strand, counting down.
TGGAATGACGACAGACAGCATCCCAAGGGCACCGTCCTCCGGCAAATCCACCTGCGGTTCACACGGAACAAACTGCTCTCCATAACGCATCCATGCCTCCCTGTCCGCCTCGCTCTCATGGTGAAACAGAATATGGGGAATGTGCAGAATCGTCTTCCTCCCACGCCCTTTTTCATATCCCCCTGCCAGCTTCATCAGACAGCACGCAAGACGCTGACAGTTACAACGATATTTCTCAAAAGCCTCCGCCGAATCCTGAAGCTTCGACAATTCCGGCAGCTCTCCCGCACATGTCTCAAACCATTCCTTCCGCACAGCCACAAAACCGCCCGGATAAAAACACCCGGCCAACAGATCCGGCGACCAGTCCGGCTTAAAGTACGGTGACTGGCGCTCCTCTCCCTCCGGCCATACATCCTCGTCGCCGTAGAGTATCAGCGCCTCGGGAAATCGGGCAAACCAGCTCCCGACCCACGCTCTCGCATGCACAGCCTCCCGCCCCCGGGGACTGCGGATAACAAAAAACTCCTCCGAATCGGAAACGGGCGCAGAATCAGGCGCCTGGCTATCCTCCAAATCAGTAATCCAATCCTGATAGCTGACAAGGTGACTGTCCAGTTCTTTTTCATAACACTTGTTATATTTATTTATCAATATCTGTTTTACAAGCTTTTTTAATCCCATATACCCTTTCCTGTGTACTGCCTTTAATACCACTAATCATCAATATTTGAATAGCTACCCGACAAACCGGAATTCGTCTATCGGCTATTCTTATACAACAAGTAATAATCAGATTCAAGATTTCCCAGTTGTTCTTTTGACCAGCGCATGACAGCATCCAGCGCTTTATTATAGATAATTGGCGCCATATGCTCACAAAACAATTCAATAATCTGTTGTTCCTCAATAAGTCCAATCTCTTCGCCACGGACATCTAAATAAAAAGCCTTTATTTCACCGGCGATTTGTTTTTTCTGCTCATCACTCAGTCGAATTACTTCGTTCAGATTTCTTCTGGTCATTTATTTCTCCTTCAGGCCTTATATTAAAGTAGCTTTTTCACCGCTTTAGCCATATCCTGCGCCATGTCCAGAGGCAGGCGGACGATTTCCATCCGTGTACACAGCGTATTCTCCGCCCGTCTCTCCAAAAGGGTGAGATCGATGTAAATATTGGGGTCTGTCACGGGAAAGACAATGCCGGGCTGATAACGCCCCTCCTCCCGCTCCGAGGGCTTCAAAATCCGTCCGTTGGTCTGCAGTACCTTGCGCTTCTCCAGAGGCACCCGCTCCCCGTTAAAACTCATCTCCAGAATCTTGACCATACAGCAGTCAAAGGCCGGATCAATGCGCAGCAGATGCACATTGCCATCCACCGCCAGCTCCAGCTCGATGAGCTGTTCACTCTGATAGGCCTCCTTCACAAAATAGGATTCCTCCTCCTTACAGCCCTCGCCCCGATCCTCATATATCTGCACACGGTTCACCGACTCCAGATCCTGACAGTGCTCTATCCACTTTTGCGGCGTCATGCAGCGATAACCGATGGCGTCCCGCATCTGTGCCATGGAGAGACGATTGCCGGTGACAAACTTCTGAAAATCCATCTCCTGATCCCGGAAGCCCTCTGCATCAGCCTCGGTGATCTCCAACTCGCTCATTATCAAATCAAGATTTAACTTATTTCGTTTTTCATCCTCCAATAAATAACAGTAGATTGCCCGAAACGCCAGTTCCTTGGTACTGATGGGTTTTCCAAAAGTCCACTCATAATCTATCAGCGTCCATGTATCTCCATGAACCAAAATATTGGAAAAAATCAAATCAAAATCCGCCACCGCAAAGCTGCTGTTGTAGCCGATGCGCTCCACATACTCTTTAAAATACTCATGGAAGCCTTCCAAATCATCGTTCTCCAGACATTGATCCATGTACTGGGAGAGCGCAATCCCCTCCACGAAGGCAAATTCCGCATACAGCGTATCACCCTGCTCCACCACCCGGCACTCATTGATTTCCAGTCTGCCGCCCTCATACTTTTTCAGAAGATTCTCATAGGCCAACGCCATGCCCCGCACATGCTCTCTGGCCGCCTCAGTCAAGGGGTACTTGCGCACATAGGCCCTGCCCGCCCCATCCTTGCCAATCTCCGTGCGGATGGCATAATCCGCCGCCCGGTCATTGGAATACTTGGTATACTTCAGCGGAAATCCGCCCCCAATTACCGCCACATAGGAATTGGCAAACACGGGGAACAGCTCATCCTCCACCACACCGTTAAAGGCGGCTCTCTCCGAGAATAACAGCATTCTGTCCCGGTCAAAATTCCGCAGATTATTGGTGAGTTCGCCCTTCCCAGGCTGATACACGTCGCTGTAGAGCGTAGTCATAAATTTATAATCGGGATATGGATAATAAAAATGCCACTCCTCCACACCGCAGCGCTGGAAAATACGCTCCAGTCCCTTGCGGCTGAAGGTTCTGACACCGCCCCCGTCCTCATAGTTCTCGATGCCGGAGAAATACGTCCCCAGATGATCCTCCTTACAGCCCGCAAAATACTTCATGCCATACTTGTTTTCGATGGCAATGATAATTCTGCCGCCCTTCTTCAGATGGGGCAGCAAAATACGCAGAAACTCCGAGTAGGGAGACTTTCCTCCAATATAGCTCTTACCGTACTCAAACACTCCGATCAGACAGATAAAATCATAATCCCTGGGCAAATCCGGCTCGATGTCCTTGAAATTACCCACATGAATCCTCACATTCTCACATTCGCTATGACGATATGCGTTGATAAGACTGCGCTTTTCGGACAAATCTACACAAGTCACACTCCCAGCCTTTCTGGAAAGCGCTCCCGTGATAGCCCCGCAGCCGCTTCCCACCTCCAACACCTTAGCGTCCGGCTCCATGGGAATCCACTCCACGATATTCTCCCGAAGAGGCGAGAGATGATAGAGAACAGGCCAGCTCTTACGCTCCTCGATGACACGGGCATACTCCGCCTGAGACATATCCCGCGCAATCTGCAGAAGCTCGTCCTCCACATCACCGTCGCAATACAGATCCTCCCCGGAATATCTACTGTAATCCAGCGTCACCTTGCCGATTTTCTTTTCGTTTGCCTTATCCCCCATAATCCGTCTCCTATACCTGTCCCTACGCTTTCTTCGAAAAAGGTACAACCCTGTCATCGTCTGCCGCCGCATCCGATGCATCCTCTTCACCCTCCGCGTCCGTCACCTTCACCGCGGAATCCATATCATAATATCCCACCGTATTTTTGTCCGATACCACCGTAATATTCAGAGCATCATACAATCTGTGATACACCTCGAAAACGTCCCCGTTATATCCCGTCACTCCCAGGGAAAGCAGATACTCACCGCCCTGCAGGCTCATCTTCTGCGTGAAAGTCACATCCTTCACCTGCCCCGGCCTGCCCGGCTCCAGAAACGCCCGCTCAATCATGGAATTGGTGCCGGTAATCTCCGTGCCCTGAACATTCTTCACGGAAAACGCAAAAATCGGCCCGGGAAGCATATCCGTAAAACGCACCCGCATATGCACGGTAAACTCCGTGCCCTTAATCACCGCCGTGGTCTTCACTCCCCTGTCATCCGTCAGATAATATTCCAGAATCTCCGCCTGCCTGGTGCCATATTCCTGCAGTTTTGGATTCAGTCCCTGTGCCGCATCCTGTCCCTGCGCAGCCGCCTCTCCTTTTGCGGCAGCCTGAAGCTCCTCGTCTTCCAACAGATTCTGCTGATTTTCGGGAATCTCATACTGTCCCACCAGCACACGCTTATAGGCGTCTATCATCTCCCTGGGACTGCCCTCCCCCAGAAGATTTCCCTTATTCAGCAAAAATACCCTGTCGCAGTACTTGCTGATACTGCTCAGATCATGACTGACAAACACGATGGTCTTGCCCATCTGCTTGAATTCCTCAAATTTGTGATAACATTTTGCCTGAAAAAACACATCTCCCACAGAGAGTGCTTCGTCCACAATCAAAATCTCCGGCTCAATATTGATGGCAACCGCAAAGGCCAGCCGTACAAACATACCGCTGGAATAGGTTTTCACCGGCTGATACACATAGTCCCCGATATCTGCAAACTCCAGAATGGACGGCAGCTTTGCGTCAATCTCCTTCTGGGAAAATCCCATCATGGTTCCGTTCAAATACACATTCTCAATGCCATTGTATTCCATGTTAAAGCCCGCCCCCAGCTCCAGCAGCGCGGAGATGCGGCCATCCACCACGACCTCCCCTCCGGTGGGATTGAGCACTCCGGTTATAATCTTCAGAATCGTGGACTTGCCGGAGCCATTGGTGCCGATGATTCCCACGGTCTCCCCGCGATAGATATTCATGCTGACGCCGTTTAAGGCATAATGCAGCTTATGATTCTTCTTTCCGCCGAATCCCAGTGCTTCTTTCACCCGATCCTGAGGCTTGTCATACAATTTGTAGATCTTGCGGACATCCTTCACTGCAATCGCAATCTCTGCCTGTCTCTCCATACTCTCTTCCCCGTCTCTTTATTCCGGCTCCACACAGATGACGGCCTTCTTGCCGTACCACGCCTGTAGCGCATGGTTGGACTCATTCTCCGGGTCGTCGGATAAATCTCCCATACAAATCAGCCATGGCCTCCAGTGATAGGGCTCAAACACCACCACCGGCTCGTCGCTCTTTAAAATCTCCACCCGGTCCAGATATTCCTGATAAAAATTATTGGCTTCTCCCGTGGAAACATAATAATAAGCTCCATAGGAAGAAAACGAACCCGCCTGATTGGGCTCCGTCCAAAATACCAGCAGCACCGCGGCCGCAATCAACGGATAAAACCACCAGCGGCACATGCGTCCTTCGCACTCTCGCCGCCTGCCAAACCATCCGCACCAATATACCAGATTCAAAATCAACAGAAGCTGCCATGTAAGCTTCACCGCATTTAAGGTCCGCTCCAGCCCTCCATGTCCCATGGAATACAGACTGGGCGTAAATCCTGTGGCATACAGACACACCGACCACAGACTCACAAGCCCCGGCCAGCGAAAGGAAAACTCTGTCCTCTTCACCATATGCCAGACCATGGGCAGCATCAACAAAAGCAGCACCAGCGTCATCCAGCCCGTGAACTCCCAGAGATGCTTTCCACCCTCCACAAAAGAATAGAGCACCGCCTTCGCCGGTGACATGCCCCAGCCCTCATAACTGGCCGCTCGCCTGTCATTTCCCGGAGCAGTCACATTCAGGAAAAAACCTCCCACATAGGCAGCCAGCATGGGCAGCATATAAAGCGCCTGTCTTCTGCGGAGCAGACACCCGACTCCCATGATGCTGAGAAGCAGCAACAGTCCCTGCAGACAGGTGACATAGTTTCCGCCCGCCACAACCAGAGACAGCACCATACCGAGAAAAGACCACAGACTGCGCTTCCACACCTGCTCCGAACAGATCATTTTCACGGCCGCCGCCACAAGCAGCATGGCGAAGGCATGCATCCCCACATAGTGAACTCCGCCATTATACCAGTAAAATCCGGCCTGAGCCGTGTGAAGCAACACCACCGTCATGGCCGCGCTGATTGCTGAAAGCCCGATAGCATGTACACGATCCGCCTGCAACACATTCCTCAAAACTGTATACACCAGCACACACACTGCAAATGTCAGAAGCAAAATCAGAAAAATCGGCCCGAAGCGATAATACTCCTCGCCCCAGATTCCCGGCATCAGCGTCATGAACAGAATCGAACTATAAGTCCCCTGCCACGCATACCAAGACATCCGGATACACTCTGCCGCGCCCTTCAATGCACTCCCCAGCGAAGGACCTGCCGCCTCCATGGCTGTCTTGGCATATCTGCCATAATTATAATCATCATACCAGGGCACCGAATAAACCGCCAGCCGAATGAGCGGATACAGCAGCAGAAGCAGCGCTGCACCCGCACCTGCCGCGTACAGCGCCGGCCCCGGACGCCATCCGGCTATCTTTTTAATCCTGTCCTTCATATCATACCTCTAAACCCTGCAATCAATCACTACCTCTGCAAGAATCTGCACACCTGCAATATCTGCGCACCTACAATACATCCGCAAAATGCACCTTCAGGCGCTTGAATATCAACGCCCCCATGCCGAACAGCACCACCGTCACGATCCAGAAATACATCGTGGAAAAAAAGTCCTCAAAAAACCACTGCCTTCCATAGATGGAGCTGCGATATCCGTTCACGATATAGACCAGCGGATTCAGCTTCAGGACACTGATCCACTTATTGCTTCCCAAGGTATTGATATCCCACAAAATAGGCGTCGCCCACATACCAATCTGCAGGGCAATCCCGATAATCTGGGATAAATCCTTAAAGAACACCACCACCGCACAGGTGATATAGCTCAGAGCCAGCACAAAGATAAACAGACAGGCACTGTAATAGAACAACTGAATGGTGTAGACACTGGGATAATACCCGTAGACAGCCGCCACCACCAGAAGCACCAGAATAAAAAAGGCATGGATAAATGTCGCCGCAATCACCTTGATGATAGGCAGCACACTGATTTTAAACACCACTTTCTTCACCAGATAATTGTATTCCCTCAAGGCGTTGGTACCATTGTTCAGGGCCTCGCTGAAGAAAAACCAGGGCACCAGACCCGCCGTCAAAAACAGGACGAAGGGCACATCCGCGGCAGTTCTGCTGGCATTGCCGCCCATGATGATATCGAACACCACATAATACATGCCCACCGTGACCACCGGCTGAGCCATAGCCCAGAAACCGCCCAGATAAGAGCCCGCATAACGCTTCTTAAAATCATTCTTGGCAAGCTTCCAGATGAGATGCCTGCTCTGCCAAAGCTCTACGGGAAGCACGGTAAACTTTTCATACCACCTTATAAAAATGAGACAGGAAACCAGAATCACCGCAACGGATATTCCTTTTTTGAGCAGCTCCTGCCCGGGATCGGCATCCGGGTTGCTATGTAGCAGGATGACTGCCGCCAGAAGAAACGCCGCCGCTAAAAATAAGCTGATGCCGCCTTTTTTATTGATCTTCATGCCAATGACCATATCCTTTTCACGCTTTATTTTCGCGATACTCCTTCAGACCGCCCCAGTTCCTGTCCCGATCGACCATCAACAGCTCCATATCCTCCGGGATAGGCCAGTCGATACCGATTTCCGGGTCATTATAGCAAATGCCGCCGTCGTCGCCGGGATGATAAAAATCAGAGCATTTATAACAGAATTCTGCATACTCAGACAATACCAGATAGCCATGAGCAAAATGCTTCGGAACAAAGAACTGCTTTTTGTTCTCCTCAGACAACACAAGACCATACCACTGTCCGAAGGTCGGGGAACCTTCTCTCAAGTCCACCGCCACATCAAACACCTCGCCCCTGATGACACGCACCAGCTTGTCCTGAGGGAACTCCTTCTGAAAATGCAGGCCTCTGAGCACCCCTCTCTTGGAAGCAGACTGATTGTCCTGCACAAAGACTTCGGGAATACCCGCCGCCTTATAATCCTCATAGTGATAGGTCTCCATGAAATATCCTCTCGCGTCCCCAAACACCTTGGGCGTGATAATCTTCAATCCCTCAATTCCGCATGTCTCAACTGTAATCTGTCCCATCGTATACTCCTTCCCCGTCTCGCATTATTCAACATTTATTCATACATAATATTCATATCCACGTTACCGTTGATACCATCGATACGCCCCTTGGAGCTGTACTGCCACATCCGATAATATCCCTGATACAAAGGCACACTGCGATATTCCGCAAGCCAGATATAATAATTCTCCAGCCTCTGGGTGTGCAGATTATTGTTATACCAGTTACGGCTGGCATATATTCCCGCCTGATATCCCGCATTCTCAATGGTGCGGCAGAACGCCTCGCACACCAGTGTGCGCGTATCGATATCCAATCCGTCCGCCCGGCCGTTTCCGCCCGCGCCCTCCGTGTCGATGAAAATGGGATAGGTAATCTCATACTCCCGCACCCAGCTCAGCACGGCAGAGGCCTCCTCCACCGCCTCCACCTCATTGGTGGCCTGTGTGAAGAAATACACGCCCACGGGTACGCCGGAGACCGCAGCCCCCTTCATATTGGTGTCAAAATAAATATCCTGTACCAGACTTCCCGTGACAGAACCGCGATAGCCCGCGCGGACAATGGCAAATTCCACGCCTGCATTCTTGGCCTTATCCCAGTCGATATCTCCGTTCCACTTGGAGACATCAATACCCGCCTTAGTCTTGCCGGAAAAAGCCTTCAGATCTGTCATCTCCGTCCTATCCGCATCCGACAGTGCATCACGCACACCGCTGTCCTCTGCCGCCGCGTCCACCTCGTCCTCCGTCTTGATCAGAAGCGAAATGTCATCGATTGCCAGATACTCCACCTTGTCCTTCACACGCACCCGGGTCTGGCTGGTCGGCACCTTATACCCGCTGATGGGGGCCAGCTTCACGGAATACTCTCCTGCCTCCAGATCTCCGATATAGATGACGCCATCCTGATCCAGATCCTTATAGGAACCATCCTGATCAGAGGGCGCCTGACCGCCGAGTCCGCCCTGATTTTCAGCAATCTTGGCAAGCTCCACAAAAAAACTGCTGCCGCTGACAGGGACACCTTCATTGTCCACCACCTGAATGCGAAGATCCTTCTCCACAGAGGTAACCACCAGAGACAATCTATTGCTCATGTCCTTGGCCGCCTCCAATACCGGATTAAGCTCCGGGTCAAAGAAGCTGTCATCATACTCAAAAGCCTTCAGATCATTGCCGATCTGCCCGTCGTTTACCTGCGGCCTGCTCTCTTCCGTCTCCGCCTCAGTCTCCTTCTCCACCGGCGCTCTGGAGGGCTTCGTATCCCGATTGGTTAAAAGCACCGCCAGCGTCACCACCAAAATTGCCGCCAGACTGGAGAGAATGGCCGTTTTTCTTAACTTAGAGTCCATTTGCCACCTCTGTCAGATACTTGCCATAATTGGTCTTCATCAGGGGCTCCGCCAGAGCAAGCAGCTGCTCTCTGTCGATAAATCCCCTCTTGTATGCAATTTCCTCGATGCAGGAAATGTAAAGTCCCTGTCTCTTCTGGAATGCCGCCACAAAATCCGACGCGTCCAGGAGCGCATCGTGATTGCCCGTGTCCAGCCACGCAAAGCCGCGCCCAAGCTGCTGCACCATCAACGTACCCCGCCTGAGATACTCATTATTGACGCTGGTGATCTCGATCTCCCCTCTGGCGGAGGGCTTTACCTGCTTTGCAATCTCCACCACATCATTATCATAAAAATACAGTCCGGGCACCGCATAGTTGGACTTAGGCTTCTCCGGCTTCTCCTCGATGGAAATCGCATGCCCCTCCTCGTCAAACTCCACGACACCGTACTCTCTGGGGTCTCTCACATAATACCCGAAAATAGTGGCTCCCTTCTCTCTGACGGCCACCTCTCGAAGCACCCGGGAGAAACTCTGCCCATAGAAGATATTATCTCCCAAAACCAGCGCCACCCTGTCCGTGCCGATGAAATCCGCACCGATGATAAACGCGTCCGCAAGTCCTCTCGGGTTCTCCTGCACCGCATAAGAAAAAGTCATTCCAAGCTGTTTTCCGTCCCCCAAAAGCTCCTCGAACACGGGCAAATCTCTGGGGGTCGAGATGATCAGCACCTCCCGGATCCCCGCCAGCATCAGCGTCGAGAGCGGATAATAAATCATGGGCTTGTCGTACACAGGCATAATCTGCTTGGAAATTGCCTTTGTCAAAGGATACAGCCTGGTTCCCGAACCACCCGCCAAAATAATACCTTTCATTGCCATCCTCCGTTTGTCATTAGAATCAAAGATAGACTTTTCCGAAACCATGCCCGAAAAAGTCCGTTTTCTCTGCACTTATCTTCACCCTTCAGCGATGCTCAACTGTTGCCGTACATATCGTCATAATACTTCTGATAATCGCCGCTTGTCACATTCTTCATCCATTCCTCATGCTCGAAGAACCAGGTGATGGTCTTTCTGATACCGTCCTTGAACATCGTCTCCGGCTCCCACCCGATCTCGGATTTAATCTTGTCCGGAGCGATGGCATATCTGCGGTCATGCCCCTTGCGATCCTCCACATAGCTGATGAGCTCCTCGCTCACCAGAGCCTTCCTCGGGTCTCCCTCCGGCAGCATCTCCTGCAGCGTGTCCAGAATAATGTGCAGGATTTCGATATTCTGCTTCTCATTGTGCCCACCGATATTGTAGACCTCAAAAAGTCTCCCCTGCTCCTGCACCATATCGATGGCCTTGGCGTGATCCTCCACATACAGCCAGTCGCGGACATTTTTGCCGTCCCCGTACACGGGAAGCTTCCTACCCTGCAGCGCATTGTTGATCATCAGCGGGATAAATTTCTCAGGAAACTGATAAGGGCCATAATTGTTGGAGCAATTGGTGATATTGGCCGGGAATTTATAAGTATCCATATATGCCTTCACCAGCATATCCGAGCTGGCCTTGCTGGCGGAATAAGGACTGTGAGGATCATAGGGTGTTGTCTCATAGAAAAACGCCGTCTCATCCTCGGGCAGACTTCCGTACACCTCGTCCGTGGACACATGCAGAAACTTCTTATCCGCCTTAAAACTGCCGTCCGGCAGCTCCCACGCATCCTTGGCACAGTTCAACATCACCGCCGTGCCCAGCACATTGGTCTGCACAAACACCTCGGGGTTCCGGATGCTTCTGTCTACATGACTCTCCGCTGCAAAATGCACCACCCTGTCGATATCATTCTCCGCGAAGATTTCGGCGATAGCCTCCTTATCGCAGATATTCGCCCGCACAAAGGTGTAATTAGAGCGACTCTCCACATCCTTCAAATTCTCCAGATTACCCGCGTAAGTCAGCGCGTCCACATTGATGATCCGTATGGCGTCCCCATATTTTTTAAACATATAATGAATATAATTAGAGCCAATAAACCCTGCTCCTCCGGTCACAAGATACGTCCTCATCTTCATTCCCTTCCGCGCGCTGCAACGCGCACTCAAATCAATATTTTTGATATCTTAATATCCCATATAGCTGAGATTCATATCCACATTGCCGCTGATACCACTGACCTTGCCGGTGGACTTGTACTGCCACAGATCATATCTGCCGCCGTAAGTGGGCGCTGCAGCGTACTGCGCCAGCCATATCTTATAGGCACTCAACTGACCGGGGTCCAGCATGGTTTCCAGCCATGTCTTATTGGCGTAAATACCCGCTGTGTAGCCGCCGGAGCTGACAGTTGCACAAAATGCTTTGCAGACTGCAGTTCTCTCTGCCCTGCCCAGATTATCCGCCCGGCCTTTGTTGCCCGATGCTCCGCTGTATTCCACATCCAGAAAGATAGGATAGGATATGCGATACCCTTTCACAGCCTCCAGCACAAAAGAAGCCTCTTCCACCGCTTCCACCTCATCGACTGCCTGACTGAAGAAATAAACGCCCACCTTCAGGCCGGCCGCCGTGGCTCCCTTAATATTCTGCTCAAATTTCGGGTCTATAATCAGTGAGCCCTGCGTATATCCGCGGTAACCGCAGCGAATAATCACATACGAAACTCCCGAGTTTTTCACAGCGTTCCAGTCAATTGTCCCATTGTGCTTGGACACATCGATTCCCATGGTGCCCGATCCGGTCACCAGAGCACCGTCGCTGTCAAAGGTGTATTTCGCACCCTGAATGACCTGCTCACCCGTCACCTTTTTGCCCGACGCATCAAAGAAGTAAACCTTGCCGCCTATGGTCTGCCAGCCGGTGTATTTCGTCTCCCCACGCTTAAAGAATTTCACGCCGTCCTTATAGTAATCTGCACACACTGCCTCTCTATAGGTGCCATTCTCCTGCACATAGAGCTGATTGCCGCTGTTGTCCTTGAGCGGCGTGGAAGCCTCATTATCAGAATGCTGCTTCACCGTCACTGCACAGGTTGCGGAGATAGTTTCTCCGTCGTCATCCTTTGCCGTCACGGTGATTGTGGCTGTTCCCGCCTTTACGCCCGTGATGACAATAGATTCGCCGTCTACCTCCACGGTGGCAATCTTTTTGTCAGAAGATTTCGCTTTCACCTCTGTATCGCTGACATTTTCCAACAATACATCTATGGTCACAGAAGACCCTATATCCACTGTCGCTGTCGTCCGATCCAGACGAATGCTTCCGACATCTCCGACAACAACGGAAATATCAGCCGCAGGGGGATCATCCACCGGCTTGTCCGCATAATTTACCACCACCGTCACCGTGGCCTCGCCGGCGCCCACGGCAGTGATTGTCAGTTTGCCCTTCTTGTCGATCGTTACCTTCGCCACCTTGGTATCGTCGCTGACCGCGCTATAAGAGAGCTTCTTTCCCTCCTCAAAACCGTCCGGCGTGACCTGCACGGTCTCTTTCTCTTTTACCATCAACTCCACATAAGGCGCATCCACAGACACAGTTCCGGCAAAGGGCTCCTCGTCCGTCACAGTCACCTTACAGTTGGCCTCATACTCGACTTCCTCCATCTCCCCGTCATTCTCCACCAGAGCGCCGACAATACAGGTGATAGTGGCCGTCCCCGGCGAAACCGCAGTCACCACGCCGTCCACATCCACCTCAGCCACACTGCTGTCACTGCTGTTCCAAGTCACATAAAGCACCTCATCCAGTGAATGGGAAGCCTTCAATTTCAAGTCTCTGCCTCCCACCTTCAGCGTCGCTGATGTCTGATTGAGACTCACTTCCTTTGCCATGCGCAGAAAACTCCCCAGCTTTACCTGAAGCATAGGGTCTGTGATATTACTTCTGCTCACCTCAATATAAGTGCTGGTCACCGCAGTGCTCTCCACCCATTCCACCGTATCGGTCAGGGAAGACTCCACCTCGGGTTCCTGCTTCTTCTGCTCCTCCGTGGCCACATTTACCTGAGACTCCGTCTTGACCTCATCGGACACATCAATCTTCTGATATGCGATATCCTTTTTTACCTCCGCTGTCCTAGTATCGCTCGGAAGCGTATATTTCGTATATTTCTCACCGCTCAGGGCATTCACAGCCACTTTATAACTGCCCGGGGTAATGCCCTTTTTATAAATAATCCCGTCCATATCGTCGTCGGACCAGGTCTCCGACTTACCATCCGGAGTAGTCACCGTCACGACAAAAGGCACATTGGGAATCAGCTTATCGCTGCTCTTGTTGACAAACTTAATCTTCAAATCCTTCTGCACGGATACCGTCTTCAGTGCAACCGTCACAGCTTTATTGTAATCGGCCTCCTCGTACTGCTGCCCGTTCTGTCCCTTCTCCTCATTCTCCTGATCCAGAATCTTCGCAGCCTCCTGCCTTCCAATGGTGGCGTCCGCCACCGCCAGAAGCCCGCTGTCGCCGATGACCTCAATGTCTTCCAGCTGCACACCCACCGTTCCGAATGCAGACGTCTGACTGGCCGCCGTTCTGGAGCGCAGGAACACAACGCCCGTGACAACCGCCAGAACCAGCGCGCACACACCTGCGCCAAGCATCACCCTGTCCATGGCCGTCATGCGGAAAAACCAGGCAAAAGGCTGGGTTTCCTCCTCAGACTCATACTCGCCGTCGTCCTCCGCATAGTAGTCAATATCCTCATAATACGGCTGCTCTTCTTCCTCCGCGTAATACTCCTCTTCTTCCGCGTAATATGCCGTATCCTCCGATTCTGCGTAATATCCTTCCGGCTCCTCCGTGTAATATGTCGCATCCTCCGATTCTACATAGTACTCCTCTTCTTCGTAGTATCCCTCCGGCTCCACTTCAAATTCTTCTGTTTCGAATGTATCTGTTGTATCTGTTGCATCTGCTTCAAACGAGTCTGCTTCCCCGTAATACTCTTCCGGCTCTACAAACTCTTCTGCATCCTCTGCATAATACTCTGCCTCCTCCGCATAGTATAACGCATCCTCCGCATCAGATTCCACGAACGTCTCAAACTCCTCAGACTCCCCGTCCCAATTCTCGGCAGTGTCCTCAAAATCCTCCCAATTTTCCTCGTTATCCTGATATCTCTCAAAAAATTTTTTCATTCTCTTTGGCATATTCTCCCGCAAGCTATAGTATATAGTATTATAGCTGTCTCTTATCAACATCTCCGAGCCCACGAGCCGCTCATGAATATCGTTTGCCGGCTTCTGCTTGAAAAA
>JAIDDH010000042.1 GCA_029055435.1 Acetatifactor sp. | reverse complement strand
GAGCTTCTGTACTACATGGAACACACGTCTGAGGAGAACGCAAAGACGGAGGACTTGCAGAGACTGCATGAGATGGTGACTGCAGTGAAGCGAGACAGAAAGGTGGGGCTGACCTATATGAAAAGCTTTGAGATTGAACAGCGGATACGGAGAGAAGGATTTGACGAAGGTAAAACCCAAGGCATGACCCAAGGAAAAATTGATTACATATTGGATCTTCTCGGCGATTTAGGCGACATCCCATCCTCGCTGAAAGAGCGGATCACCACACAAGAGGACGAAACAATCCTGCGAGCATGGCATAAGGTGGCGGCGAAAGCGGAAAGCATTGAGGAGTTTCTTGCTTTCATAGAATCCTGAGCAGGAAATCCGGAAGGGATTACAACAGCGGAACAAACGGCTGGGATGAAGAAGAATCGATTCCTGGTCGTATGTTTTGGTTATACACGCTGTTACCCCTAAATGGTGAGATTCGCCAAATTCACAATTTGACGTTTCTACAAGATTTTACGTTTCCTAAAATAATGATTTGCTTAACTTCCTTTTCAGAATTGTGCGCCTACCTCAAATAGATTATAATTACACTGACAAATTGGGATATGAGTTTTTCTTTGTTTTTACCCTTATTAGGATGGAGAGTGATACAAATGCAGAAAATATTTCACAGTCATGGTTGTTCTTATAACGTAGAATATTTATATAGTGACAACGCAGATATGGTTCGTTTTTATGACGCCCAAAACGAATCGCATTCCCGTCCTTTAAGTAATTTAGTGATTGTTGAACCTTCATATGGATACTTACTGCTTCAATACATAGGTGATGATGCGATTTTAAGTGGTAGTTTAAATAAAGAATATTTTTGTGAAGAAATGACAGAGGATATTATACGATTTATAGAAGATAGTTTTCCCAAAATAAAGAATGTTTATTTGCCATATCATATTGATTTTTTCTTAGTAGATAGATATGACGAATATAATGGAGAGTATTAAATTAAACACTTTTTAATAAGGATATGTGGAATTTTACAGGGCCCCAAATTATAGAAAGAGGCATAGAAAAGTCAATAGATGTAGTAATGAAACTGGGGCATTGCAGCAGAGATGCCGCCTTGGAAAAACTGGGAACTGAAAATATTATGAAAGATATATGCAGTAAATATGAAAGTATAGGAGATATATTAGAATATGGCAATATTACAGAGAAGGAAGCAGTAATATTGTGTAATCAGATCATAAATGAAAGTATTTCGGAAAACGATAATGAAATACTTGAAGCAATGTATCACGCAATTTTTATTGGAATTGTTAACCGTAAAATTATTGATAAATTAGATGTCAACACAATTGTAAAAATGTTAGATAAATTTAATGAAGAAGTATCGGATTATATCGTTACTATACTGGCATATACGGGGAAAAAGGAATACGCAGAAACGATAAAGCAGATAGGGCAAAGGTTTGAAAATATAGATATTGATGATGCCTTAATCGAGTTAAATGCTATGGATAGACAATAATATTATAAAATTTTTCCTACATAGATGGGGAGGACACAGAAAAAGGCAGCCACCTGGCGAGAATTTACGCCAGGCGGCTGCCTTTTATATTATGACTTATTATCTGTGGAATCAGCCCATAGTCACCACGACCTCATAGTTTTCTTTGCCCTGCACATAGGGCACTACGCAGCCTTCCACAGCCGCCCCGTCCACAGTCATGGACACAACGCCTTTCTCCACGTTGTTGGGGTTCTGCACGGTGATATGATAGGTGCCCTCGCGGAACTTACGGGTTATGGTGAAGTCGCCAAAGCCCTTGGGCAGACAGGGATTGACGGACAGACCTGTGTGGGTAGGGTACACGCCCAGAATATACTGGGAGATATTGACAAAGGTCCATGCCGCGGTGCCGGTGAGCCAGCTGTTTTTGGCTTCGCCGTGGTACTTGGCGTCGCGGCCTGCAATCATCTGTGCGTACACATAAGGCTCGGTGCGGTGAATCTCGCTGATTTCCTCCACATAGGCGGGGCAGGTCTTTTTGTAAATTTCAAAAGCTCTGTCGCCGCGGCCCAGAACGGTTTCAGCGATGGATACCCAGGGATTGTTATGACAGAAGATACCGGCATTCTCCTTATATCCGGGGGGATAGGAGGAGACTTCACCCAGCTCCAGATGGTACTCGGTGTAGGCGGGCTGAAGGATCATGACGCCGTACTTGGTGTCCAGACGTTCCTTCACGGAATTGAGAGCTTTTTCGGCAAGGCCCTCTTTTACGCCCACGCCTGCGAGCACGCAAAAGCCCTGGGGCTCAATGTAAATCTGGCCTTCTTTACATTCTTTAGAGCCCACTTTGTCTCCATGGGCATCATAGGCGCGCACAAACCAGTCGCCGTCCCAGCCGTCCTTCAGGATGGCGTCATACATTTCCTGCACAGCCTCGCGGGCGCGAGCAGCCTCCGATTCGTCATTCATGAGCTCGCAGAGCTGTGCGTACTCTTCGCCGTATTTCACAAACATACCCGCTATAAATACAGACTCCGCCACAGGGCCTTCACTGGGACCAAAGGTCTGGAAGGATTCGCCGGGATGCTCGGAGAAGCAGTTCAGATTCAGGCAGTCATTCCAGTCAGCGCGGCCAATCAGGGGCAGGCCGTGGGGGCCTTTGTGAGTCAGTGTATAGTCGAAGGAACGCTTTAAATGGTCCATGAGAGGAGTTGCGACACTCATGTCATTATCAAAAGGAACGGACTCCGTCAGGATGGAGGTATCGCCTGTCTCACGCACATAGGCGCTGACGCCTGCAATGAGCCACAGGGGATCATCGTTGAAGCCGCTGCCGATATCAGAGTTGCCTTTCTTGGTCAGAGGCTGGTACTGATGATAGGCGCTGCCGTCCTGGAACTGGGTGGAAGCGATATCGATAATCCGCTCTCTCGCTCTGTCGGGAATCAGGTGAACGAAGCCCAGCAGATCCTGGCAGGAATCGCGGAAGCCCATGCCTCGGCCGATGCCGGACTCATAGTAGGAGGCGGAGCGGGACATGTTAAAGGTGACCATACACTGATACTGATTCCAGATGTTCACCATGCGGTTTACTTTGTCGATGTCGGAATGTACGGTGTATTTGGAGAGCAATGTCTTCCAGTAATCCTGCAGTTCCGCGAAGGCCTTGTCCACGGCCTCTGTGGTGTTGTATTTAGCCAGCATTTCCAGAGCGGGCTTCTTGTTGATGATGCCCGGAGACTCCCATTTCTCATCCTGGGGATTCTCGATATAACCCAGTACAAAGACAAAGGTCTTGCTTTCGCCGGGAGCGAGGGTCACGTTTAACTGATGGGAAGCGATGGGAGACCAGCCGCTGGCCATGGAGTTCGTGCAGGCACCGTTTTCCACTGCCTCCGGTTCTCCTGCCCCGCGATAAGCGCCAAGGAAAGCGTCCCGGCTGGTATCGAAGCCTGCGACTTCGGCGTTGACGGAATAAATTGCGTAATGGTTTCTGCGTTCACGATACTCGGTCTTGTGGTAGATGGTGGAGCCGATTACCTCCACCTCGCCGGTGCTTAAATTTCTCTGGAAGTTCTTCATATCATCATCCGCATTCCAAAGACACCATTCCACATAAGAAAATGCGGAGAAGGTCTTTGCGGCGTCGGAATTGTTGGTCAGAGTCAGTTTGCTGATCTCACAGTTATCCTTTGCAGGAACAAAAATCAGAAGCTCCGCTTCCAATTTGTTTTTGGAAGAAGTAAAGCGGCTGTAGCCGATGCCGTGGCGGCATTCATAGGAGTCGAGCTGCGTCTTGGTGGGCTGCCATCCGGGATTCCAGACGGTATCGCCTTCCTTTATATAGAAATACTTACCGTTTACATCACCGGGCACATCATTGTAGCGGTAGCGGGTCAGACGGAGAAGCTTTGCATCCTTATAAAAGGTATAACCTCCACAGGTGTTGGACAACAGGGTAAAGAATTCTCCCGAACCGAGGTAATTGATCCAGGGCAGAGGTGTCTTGGGAGTGGTGATGACATACTCTTGGTTGGCATCATCGAAATAACCGAATTTCATAGTGTAATCCTCCGTTTTTGAGTGATAGATTGATAGGCGCTGATAGGAGTGCTGTCTGTAAACGATTAAGTTTAGATATGGTTTCATTGAAATTATACAGAAGGCTGGAAAAAAAAGCAATAGAAACATTGATAAATATGCGGGAAAATCCAATTTTAGAACAGAGAGGAAAGAGAATCTTTACAGTGTTCCGGAAGATGATTTTCTGAGCTGGAAAACAGAAAGATATGAAAAAGTCTGAAAAGGTAGAGGAAAATAGACAAAAAACAGCACATTAAACTGGTACATATGAACAAAATATATAATTTTACAAAAAAATAGATTGCAAATTTGTGTATTATGATATATATTTAAATTACGAAAACGATTAAGTAAACCTAAGTCATTAAAATCACTAAAGCGGATGCTCGCAGAAATCGAGGAGTAGACGGATGACGTCAATGAAGGATATCTCCAAGGTCTGTGGGGTATCAGTGGCAACAGTCAGCAAGGCGTTGAATAACCACAGCGATATTGGGGAGGAGACAAAGCAATACATAAAAAAGGTTGCCAGAGAGATGGGATATCTTCCGAACTCTGCGGCAAGGGCCTTAAAGACAAACAGAACTCACAGCATAGGCGTGTTGTTTGCGGATGATGCCCAAAGCGGACTGACTCATGACTACTTTGCCGGCGTACTGGACAGTTTTAAACGGATGGCCGAGAAATGCGGTTATGACCTCACTTTCATCAATAGCAGTAAGAACAGGGCAGACAGCATGACTTATCTGGAGCACAGCCGGTATCGGGGGTATGACGGCGTGGTTATCGCCTGTATTGATTTTACAGACCCCGAAGTGCTGGAGCTGGTGCAGAGCAATATACCGGTGGTGACAATAGACTATGTGTTCAACGGTCACATTGCCATAGTTTCGGACAATGTGAGCGGCATGCGGGATTTGATGGAATATATCTGCCGCATGGGGCATAAGAAAATTGCGTACATACATGGTGCAAATACAGGTTCCAGTTCCACGGTAACGACCAATCGCCTCTCCAGCTTTTATCGAACCGCCGAACAGTTTGGCATTGAGATCCCTGCGGAGTATGTTAGAGAGGGATTCTACCGTGATACAGACAACTCATACAGAATTACGAATGAAATACTGAACCTTTCCGATCCGCCTACCTGTATCATTTATCCTGATGACTTTGCTGCTTTTGGCGGTATCAATGCAATCAGGGAGAGAGGGCTTCGGGTCCCCGAGGATATATCGGTGGCAGGCTACGACGGAATTCAGGCGGCCCGACATCTGAGTCCCAGGATGACCACGCTGCGGCAGGACACGGAACAGATTGGTTTTGTGGCGGCCCGGGAGTTGATAAGTCTTATCGAGAGACCTAAATCCACAATCATCCAGCAGATTACCGTTTCGGGACAACTGGTGGAGGGACAGTCGGTTGCAGCTGTGGGGCCGGTGAAAAAATGATTTCAGGCATTTGATTACCGTATATGCGGTGATATAAAAGGATTTGCACACTGATTTGTCAGGGTGACAGTTCCTATAAATGCAGCAACAAACACATTTTATTAAATGGGAGGAATGAAAATGAAGAAAAAAGTACTTAGTGCTTTGTTGTCCGCTACTCTGATTGTCAGCATGCTGGCAGGCTGTGGCGGAAACAACAATCCTGCGGGAAGTTCTGCACCGCAGTCGACACCTGCTCAGAGCAGTGGGGAGAATAAGCCCGATGCGCAGCCTGATGCTGCAGAGGGTCAGGTGCTCAATATTTACTGCTGGAACAATGAGTTCAGAGATCGTGTGGTTGCTCTTTACCCCGGTTACGAGAAGACCGATGAGACCCATGGTAATATCGGCGACGTGTCTGTAGTATGGCATGAGACTCCTAACAAAGACAATGCATATCAGGACAATCTGGATCAGAATCTGTTGAATCAAGCCAATGCGGCTGCAGATGACAAGATCGATATGTTCCTTGTGGAGGCTGACTACGCATTAAAGTATGTAAACTCCGATTACACCATGGCAGTTGCGGATCTGGGCATTACCAGCGCAGATATTGCAAACCAGTACAAGTATACACAGGATGTGGTAACCGATTCCAACGGCGTTCTGAAAGGTCTTTCCTGGCAGGGCTGCCCCGGTGTTATGTTCTACAACCGCGAGGCTGCAAAGGAAATCTTCGGATCAGATGATCCCGCTACCGTTCAGGAGAACGTAAAGGATTGGGCTACCTTCAATGCGACTGCAAAGACTGTTGCCGATAAGGGCTATAAGATTGTATCTTCCGCAAATGACACTTATCGTACATACTCCAACAATGTATCTTCTCCCTGGGTGGTTGACGGTAAGATCAATGTGGATGACAACATCATGAACTGGGTGAACGATTCCAAGGCTCTGGTAGATGCAGGCTACACCGGAACTCATGATTTGTGGAGTGCGGACTGGGAGGCAGGCTTCTTCCCTCAGGGTAAGGTATTCTGCTACTTTGGACCCGCATGGCTTGTAAACTACTCTATGTCCGCTGACAAGGAAGGCAGTATCGGCTTCAACGGCGGCTGGGGCGCAACCGAGGGACCTCAGGGCTTCTTCTGGGGCGGCACATGGATCTGTGCAGCAACTGGCACTGACAATGCAACTCTGGTGAAGGATATCATGCTGCAGATGACCACTAACGAGGAGATCATGACCAGCATCGTTACCAAATATGATGATTTTGTAAACAACAAGCCCGCTATGGAGGCTATGGCAGCTGATCCCAATTACTCCAGCAAGGTACTCGGCGGACAGAATCCTCTGGCTATGTACTGCGCAGGCGTAAACACCTTGGATCTGAGCAATCTGAGCGATTACGATCAGGGTTGTAACGAGGAGTTCCAGAAGGCTATGAAGAACTACTTTGAGGGCAACGCTACTCTTGATGAGGCAATGGAGATGTTCTACAAGGGCGTGGTTGAGAAATATCCTAACCTGACCTATTAATTACAGAAAACAGTGGTTGAAACCGCGCCTGCCTGCCTGGTCAGGCAGGTGCGGTTTTCCTCTAAAAACAGGTGAGCGGAGCGGGATGCTCATTGTGAGATACAGAGCCGGCAGCAGGGTTTCTTTTGAGCAGCTTGCGTCAGAAGAAAAAATGCTGCGAGCTCTGTAGAATGGAATGTGATTGACGCAGAAGGTATAGGGATGGAGGTATGACTATGAAAGGTGCGCGGCGAGGAAAGGTTGTAAGCTATAACAAATGGGGTTATATCTTTTTGATTCCTTTTGTTGTAGTGTATCTGGTATTTTCATTGATTCCGTTGGTGAATACGGTCTATAACAGTTTCTTTGAAAATTACCGTATAGGTTTGACTCAGGTTGGACCCAATTTTGTGGGACTGGACAATTTCAAGGCGATTTTCACGAGCGGCGAGGTGTGGATTTATGCGAAGAACACCATGATCATGTGGATTCTGGGATTTGTGCCTCAGATCTTTATATCACTGCTTTTGGGAGCATGGTTTTCAGATCCGTCCCTGCGTCTGAAGGGACAGAGATTCTTTAAGACTGTGATTTATCTGCCCAATCTGATCATGGCGTCTGCTTTTGCCATGTTGTTCTTTACCTTGTTTTCGGATGGAGGCCCCATCAATTCTATTATGATTCAGATGGGACTGATCAGCACTCCCTTTAAATTCTTGTCGAATGTATGGAGTACAAGATTCTTGGTGGCGGGAATGAACTGTCTGATGTGGTTTGGCAATACGACGATTCTGTTGATGGCCGGTATGATGGGAATTGATACATCTCTGTTTGAGGCGGCTCAGGTGGACGGAGCAACTGCGACGCAGGTATTCTTCAAAATCACGCTGCCGCTGCTTCGACCGATTCTGGTTTATGTGATGATGACCTCCTTGATCGGCGGTCTGCAGATGTTCGATGTGCCTCAGATTCTGACCGGCGGTACCGGAGATCCCATGCGTTCCTCCATGACTTTGATCATGTATCTGAATAAGCATTTGTTTAGCAAGAATTTAGGTCTGGGCGGCGCATTGTCGGTTATTCTGTTTGTGATAACAGGCGTGTTGAGTCTAATCGTGTATCAAATCTCGAATAAGCAAGAAAACTAGTAGGAGGTGAAAGCATGAAAGAGAATGCAAACGGTCCAAAAAAAGGAATGGGGATACATGCAAGACGAGGAATCGCTTATATTGTTTTGGTAATTATCACCGTGCTTTGCCTGTTCTGGTTTTTGTTGCTCTTTATCAACACCACCAGATCGCACTCGGAGTTGAAGCAAGGATTTTCGATTGTTCCCAGTACGTATCTGATTTCTAATATTCAGAAGCTGATTAAGATGGGCGAGCGTTTGCCGATTCTGACAGGTCTGCTCAACAGTGTGATTGTGGCGGGCTTAAGTGCGGCGTTCTGCACCTATTTTTCGGTGATGACGGCATATGCTATCCATGCATATGACTTTAAGCTCAAGAAGTTTATGTTTACCTTTATTCTGATGATTATGATGATTCCTACGCAGGTGACTGCACTGGGATTTCTGCAGCTGGTTTCGCAGATGAAGCTGGAGGATTCCTTTATCCCGCTGATTGTGCCCAGTATTGCGGCTCCCGTGACTTTCTTCTATATGAAGCAGTATATGGAGAGTGCACTGCCATTGTCATTGATTGAGGCAGCCCGCATCGATGGTTCCGGAGAGTTCCGCACCTTTAATGCCATCGTGATACCGCTGATGAAACCAGCCATCGCCGTGCAGGCAATCTTCACCTTTGTGACCAGCTGGAATAATTACTTCACACCGGCGTTGATTCTGCATGATCCGAAGAAGAGAACCGTGCCCATTCTGATTGCACAGCTAAGAAGTATGGACTGGTCCAATCTGGACACAGGTGTTGTTTATACCATGATCGGAATGTCCATTTTCCCGGTTATCATCGTGTATCTGTTCCTGTCCAAGTTCATTGTGCAGGGCGTAGCGATGGGCAGTGTGAAAGGTTAAAAATGATATTGTTTTCATCATAACAAAAAGTCGGAGGATTTAAAAATCCTCCGACTTTTGTATATTGTCATGATAATCGCCATGATAGAAATTAATGGAACAATCTCAATACATTGGATTTCTCATCCATCTGATTCCGCAGCATCAGATTTCTGTAATCTCTCAAAAGTTCCTCTTTCTTCTTCTCGGAGATTGCCTGAGGCATATCCAAATCTTCCAGACGGCTTCTGGAACTCAACTGCTCCAGATGAGAAGAAGTGTTATAGTTGTAGGTGTGCTGCAGACGATTGGTGTAAGCGCCCACCGTACTTCTCTGCTCGGACAGTTTCTTCATTGCATTATCGATGGCATCGAGACTGAAATTGCCGCGGGTCACGTCAAAATCAGCAATTCCCAGAGCATCCAATGTGGAATTTGCCATGCCGATCTCCAGTCCGCCTCCGCTGGGATTGGTCGCAATATGCATATCTGCCATGCTGCCGTCCAACAGCTTCTGCTCATTAAAAGAGGTATTTTTGGCAATGGACTGAATACCCTCTTTTAACTGATCGATCTCTGCCTGATAGGTTTTTTTGTCGGAATCTGAATTGATGCCGTTCATGGAACGCAAAGCAAGCTCACGCATCCTCTGAAGGTAATCCATGATGCCATCCATTGCGCCGTCCGCTATATTCAAGGCGCCCATACCATCCTTGGCATTTTCTGCGCCGACCCGGAATCCGGTCTCTTCTTTTTTCATTTTATTGGCAATGGCAAGTCCGGACGCATCATCGGCGGCGGAATTAATCCTTTTTCCACTGGAAAGCTTAGAGTACACACTGCTCATTCCGCTGTTTACAGAAGTAACATTCACAAAATCACCTCCCTTTTCAAAAGATGGTTACTCCATTTTCTTGCTCTCATTATACTGTGTTTTTCCAGAAATTGCAATAACATCTGTAGAAAATGCGGGCGTTTTTGTCACGCATCGGTCAACTTCGTTTGAGGACTTTGACCGGGTGGTGAGATTGGGTTAAAAGCTGTTTTTAATATGGTTGTAGATATTGAGGCCTCGCTTTTGACCATATTTTGCAATAATGGCTCTATAAATGGTTTGCTTGCCGTTTTGTTCTTTATGGTGTTTGGAGACAAGAGAGGCAATGGGGTTTATAATGTCATTGGCAAAACCGGCACCACTGAGGATCTTTTGAATCTGGCTGTTGAGTTGAGTGGTAGTATTTGCGGTTTTAGTCCGAGATGTAGAATATTTGGCTATTATTGGTCTGATAACTTCATACACATCAGCATAGTTGCTGTAAGTATTGCGGAGTTCTTTTTTGACATTATCGGAAAATGGATGCGTTCCATAAAGTTTTCCGACAATGGATGCGGTTTTGTTGATGATAGGCTGAGGATATCCGGCTTTGCTGAGGGCACGCTGTATCTCAGTATTAAGTTGAATTTTCTTTGATGAAAGTTTTTCCTGTGTGGCAGCAATCCTGTTTCGGCGTGTAATATCAGAGCTGTTCTGAGTTTTCCAAAAGGAAATGATGTTGTCATAACCGGCGTCTTTGCTGATGATTACATATTTATATTTATTGTTTGTATTTTTGCCAATCAGATAGCCGATGTAGGAGACAAGGTGCATATCTAATGATTGATTTCCGGCCGGAACTTCATGTGAAGATAAATCAGTCGAATTTAGGCAGGTAAGTTTTTCAATGCTGATTTTGGGGGCATTTTTTGTGGAAAATAAATATACATGGTCATGAATTCCCAGGTTTTCACAACCGGATAATCCGTCTTCATTAACATTTTCAAAATCAATTAGATAATATGTTTCAATGGAAGGCATATGCGCAGACTCCTCTGTTAGTTATTTTGTGTGATTTTTTCGCTTTCACTGCCCTACATGGGATATTTTACACAAACATAATGCGAAGCTACGGAAATAAGATACTGACACAATTGAATGCGCCAAATACAGTATATCATAAAAAAGCAGAAATGGAAAATAATTTAGATAAAAAGTCGATTTTTAGTAATGGCTTGAACACGGACATTCCTGTTGCGATTATGCCGGAACACAGATATAATGGTTATAAATCTGTGAAGAGGAAGTCCTTCCGGCCGGATTGCGGCGATTGTCAGAACAGGTGAAAAACTACCCATACACAGGGTAGTTTTTTTAGGAAATGAAGAGAAGAAGGAAAAGAAAACAGACAAGAGGTAATTAAATTATGAGTGTTTGGGTCACTGGCGACATACATGGAAATCCGCAAAGATTTTCTTCTGATATATTTCCGGAACAAAAAGAGATGACAAAAAATGATGTAGTTATTATTCTTGGTGATTTTGGTCTTGTATGGGATTATAACGGCGAGAGTAAAACTGAGAAATACTGGCTTGATTGGCTTGAAAAGAAACCATTTACAACGGTATTTATTGATGGTAATCATGATAATTTTGACAGACTTGACGCATATTCCGTAGAAGAGTGGCATGGTGGTAAAGTGAATTTTATCAGACCATCGGTTATTCATCTTATGAGAGGACAGATTTTCACTATTGAGGATAAAACATTCTTTGCTTTCGGTGGTGCGAGTAGTCATGATATATCGGCAGGCATCTTGGAACCCGATGATCCAGACTTTAAGGAAAAGAAGAAAAGATTAGATAAAGACCCATATGCTTTATACAGAATCAATCACGTAAGTTGGTGGGCAAGAGAACTTCCAAATGAAGAAGAAATGAAGGAAGGATTTGCTAATCTCAAAAAACAGAATAATAAAGTAGATTACATTATTACGCATAGTCCTTATACTTCATTGCTTAGACAAATGGATAAAGGTTCTGGATTATATCAAGGAGATAGGTTGACAGATTATCTACAGGAAATCAAACAGACAATTGATTATAAGTATTGGCTTTTCGGTCATATGCATGTAAATCAAACTTTTCATTGGGAGAAAAGCAGTTGCTTATATGAACAGATTATAAGGATTTTGTAGAAGCGGCAGCTTGCAAAGTGGAGAAATAAAGCTGGAAGAGAGATAAAATGCTGTCAAAGGATATGGGAGAAACGCGATGAAATGCAACAAAATATGGACGATATCAGGCATTATCCTGTTTGCTTTAATTTGTTTTATATTTGTGAGAATACTATCGGGGTTTCAGGAGAGCGATACTCAAGATAATGTCATAGAAGATACTGTTTCGCAGCAGGATTTACCTGATTTGGAAAGCGTTGAACCTTTTGTTGACGAAGAATTATATCTCTATATAAAAGGGGTGTATGAGGAGATTGATTGGGACATACAGTTCCAACTTGGAGATGAGGTAAAGTATGACCTGTATAGGGAACAGTTTATTAAGTTGCTGAAGGAAGAGATCTCTGTTGTGAACAAGGAAAGTGGGTATGAAACAACTCTGTCTCAATTTGGGGAGATTAGGGATGATCCAGATTATCCGGAGTATGCCCCGGAGCATTATAACTATTACTTTTACGATGTGGATGGGGATGGAGCACCGGAACTTGGAATAACAAATAATCAAAGGTTTGTGTATATCTTTAAGTATGAAGAGGAAGCAGACAGGGTTGTGTTGTGGGATGAATATATCGGCGGCATAGATCTAATGGGAACCGGTAAATTTCATTGGTCGGGATCTTCCGGCGCCTGGGGTATGATGGGTTTGGATCAGAACGGAGATTATATTTTTCTGGCCAGATTTGGGGTAGAGGGAATGCCAAAATATGAAAGTGACGGAGATGATGGTTGGGCGTATTTTGTAGCACTGCCGGATTATGTGGAGATAGAAGAATGGATGCTGTCGCAGGCAACTTACAAGGATGTCATATATGCGAACTACTTTTTCAGAGTTACAAAGGAACAGTTTGATGAATTAGAAGGACAATACTTGGAAGCTGTGCATGAGTCATATAGAGAACTAGAAGAGGTAACTTATACTTATGATGAATTGTTGAATTGAATGTGCCTGCCACAGACAATATGCAACTTTTATGCAAAAATTATGTAGATTGTACGCGGGTTCCCTGTAAAATGTTGATGATAAAATGCAGAATGGCACGGAAAAAGAGCTGAGAATATATAACAGCTTGGAGGATTATCTGACAAATGAGTAAAGTATTCAAATACATAAAAATTTTAATCGTTCTTGCAGATGTCTTTTGCATAGTGATGAGCCTTCGCTTTCTCACTCAGGCAGAACAAAGAAACATGGTATCTCAAGAAAAAGAAGAATGTGATGAGAATGAGTTGACAACAGAGTTGTCGGAAAGTTTAGCCGGGACAGAAGCTGCTCTATCAGAATTTTTGAGTGCTTATGAGGAAACCCGGAAACAGATTGCAGAGGCAGAGGAGACCTATGAAGCATTGGAAATCGTATATGGTTTCAAGGCGTATGTTGACGACACTGCGGCAGAACTGTATCGCAACAGCTCTGAAACCCCGGATACGGCCAATCCATATATTGAAAGGTATTTCATGGTGGGAGAGGGCGAGCTCCGAGAGAAACTTGGGGAGGATACCTTTAAGCCTCTTGCAGAGGCAGAGGATTATGGTGTGTTTCTGCCCGTAGGAGATGATATCTGGCTGCGATACGAGCAGGATGACGGGAATGCCTTGCCCATAGGCGTTATGGTTGCAAATCCGCAGATCAATATGGGCTATGGGGAAGCCAAAGTGGGAATGACCATTTATGATATTGAGAAATTGATGGAGGAAAGATTTCAAGTTGAAAGCGGGAAGGTTGAAGTGGGGGAGGAAAGTGCTTCCTATTTATGTTTTGAGGATGAGCGCTATACTTACTATTATCTTTCAACAGACGGAGCGGAATGGTTACAGCCCACAACCCTTTATATTATGCGGAAGGCAGGGTGAGATGCATGGAATTGTTTTGGAAAAGAGCAGGTGGGGTTCTGTTTTATCTGTTCAGTGCATGGTGCATAGTTTCATGTCTTTGGTTATATCGGATAGAGCAGAGCGCAGCAGACCCGGAGGAGCCGGAAGTGGAAATCCCTGTACAGGATATTTTACATATCCAGGATACTGAAAATACATATGCAGATTCGTTACAGGATATTTTATCAAAATCAGAGGAATCCCTGCGTGAAAAACAGGAAGATATAAGCCGCCTTCGGGAGAGATATGCAGTCTTAGCCATGCTTGAGGAGAAAGAAAATCAGGCGGCAAGGGAGTTGTGCCCGGACAGGATGTATGAAAAGTACTTCCGGTTAAAGGAAGGGGAATTAGCGAGAATTGAGGGAGTGGAGGATGCGGAACAGGTTGGATGTATGGGTAATCTGAACAGCCATTTCACCAGTTTCGTATTTGAAATCCACATGGATATGTGGGTGCAATACAGCGATAAGGAGTACATAGTGGAATACAACACTCCGGGAGCCATTGTTATCGAGAATCCGGATGTTGATTTGGGCTATATGGATGCAAGAGCTGGAATGAATTTTGAGGAAATTCAAGAAAGTGCCGGCATCGGAGAAATCCAGACCGGGTTTATGTATACAAGCTCCTATGAAATATATTATTTGGAATATGAGGCAGACGGCTATATGTACAGATATCTGTCAGAACATCCGGACGGAACGGATTCTTGGTTGGAGATAAATCATAAATACTGAGCATGATAGATAAAATTACTTTGTATACATGTAAAAACACCGCAGCCCAGGCTGCGGTGTCTTCGTTTTTAGCGGAGACGGAGGGATTCGAACCCTCGTGCCCCGGAGGGCAAACGCATTTCGAGTGCGCCCCGTTATGACCGCTTCGATACGTCTCCAAGTTTGAAATTTTACACGCTATATATTTTATAGGAAATCAATCATTAATGCAACCATGAAATGAAACTTTTTTATATTTTGTGTTTCCTCTGTTGTCTCTTGAAGCGATTTAGGATATAATTTAGTTTAAACAGGCAGATGTTGGTAAAACTGCATATAGGCTGAGTAAAGGGAGGAATGACCATGAAGAGAATCGGTATGTTGACCAGTGGCGGAGATTGTCAGGCGCTGAATGCGGCAATGAGAGGCGTGGTGAAGACGCTTCTAAACAGTGACGAGCAGGTGGAGATTTATGGATTTCTGGACGGCTACAAGGGCTTGATTTACAGCAATTTCCAGATGCTTACGGGAAAGGATTTCTCCGGTATTCTCACGAAGGGCGGCACCATTTTGGGCACCTCCCGGACGCCCTTTAAGACCATTCAGGACCCGGACGAGAAGGGCCTGAATAAGGTTGAGGCCATGAAGCAGAATTATTATAAGCTGAAATTGGACTGTCTGGTGATTCTGGGCGGAAACGGAACGCATAAGACGGCGAATCTTCTGCGGGAAGAGGGCTTGAATGTGGTGACTCTGCCCAAGACCATTGACAATGATCTGTGGGGAACGGATATGACCTTCGGATTCCAGAGTGCGGTGAATATCGCCACGGAGGCAATCGACTGCATTCACACCACGGCGGCTTCTCATGGCCGTGTGTTTATCGTGGAGGTAATGGGGCACAAGGTCGGCTGGCTGACGCTGAACGCAGGTATGGCCAGCGGTGCGGATATCATTCTGGTTCCCGAGATTCCCTATGATATTGACAAGGTGATTCAGAAGATCGAGGAGCGCGACAAGAATGGCAGCCGCTTTACCATCATCGCGGTGGCTGAGGGCGCTATCTCCAAGGAGGACGCAAAGCTCTCCAAGAAGGAATTGAAAAAGAAAATCGAAAATCGTCCGCAGCCCTCTGTATCTTACGAGTTGGCGGAGAGGATTCAGAAGAAGACCGGTCGGGAAGTGCGTGTCACGGTTCCGGGACATACGCAGCGAGGAGGAAGCCCCTGTCCTTACGACCGCGTGTTTGCCAGCCGTCTGGGCGCTGAGGCGGGCAGATTGATTCTGGAAGGACAGTATGGCTTTATGGTCGGCTACAAGAATCGTGAAATCGTTCGTGTTCCGCTGGAGGATGTGGCAGGCAAGCTGAAATATTTGTCTCCCGATGCATCCATTGTGCAGGAGGCCAAGCTTCTGGGTATCAGCTTCGGCGACTAGCGCGTGACGGGGCGGCACATAAAGCCGGGAACAGGAAGGGATTTGTTTTATGTCATATACCGCACTTTATCGTAAGTTTCGACCGGATTCCTTTGCGGATGTGAAGGGGCAGGAGCATATTGTGACCACGCTGCAGAACCAGATAAAGGCCAACCGCATTGGACATGCCTATTTGTTTACGGGCACCAGAGGAACGGGTAAGACGACTGTGGCTAAAATTCTGGCCAGGGCGGTAAACTGTGAGAACCCTACGGAGGACGGCCCCTGCGGGGAATGTCGTATCTGCAAGGCGATTGCATCGGGTTCCAGCATGAATGTGATTGAGATTGATGCGGCTTCCAACAATGGAGTGGATAATATTCGCGAGATTGTGGAGGAAGTGTCTTATTCTCCGGCGGAAGGTAAATATAAGGTGTATATTATCGATGAGGTGCATATGCTCTCCATAGGAGCTTTCAATGCATTGCTGAAGACGCTGGAGGAGCCCCCTGCCTATGTTATTTTCATATTGGCAACCACGGAGGTACATAAACTTCCGATAACTATTTTATCCCGCTGTCAGCGATATGATTTCAAGCGTATTTCCATCGATACCATCGTGAACCGCATGCAGGAGTTGATTGATGCGGAGAAGGTACAGGTGGAAGAGAAAGCGCTGCGCTACATTGCCAAGACTGCGGACGGCTCCATGAGAGATGCCCTGAGTCTTTTGGATCAGTGTATTGCCTTTCATCTGGGTCAGGAGCTGACCTATGACAAGGTGCTGGATGTGCTGGGAGCTGTGGACACAGAGGTGTTCAGCCGTCTGCTCAGATGTGTGCTGGAGCGGGATGTGACAGGCTGTGTCAAGCTTTTGGAAGAGATTGTGATGCAGGGGCGGGAGCTTGTGCAGTTTGTGACGGATTTCACATGGTATCTGCGCAATCTGATGCTGGTGCAGTCCTCGGACAATCTGGAGGATGTGATAGATATGTCTTCGGACAATCTGGCGCGTCTGAAGGAGGAGGCACAGCTTTTGGAGACGGACAGAATCGTCCGTTATATTCGTATATTTTCCGAGCTTTCAGGGCAGATTCGCTATGCTTCGCAGAAGCGGATTCTGGTGGAGATTGCCTTGATTAAGCTTTGCCGGCCGGATATGGAGGCGGAGAGGGATTCTTTGCTCGACCGCATTCGGCAGGTGGAGGACAAGGTGGAAAACGGTGTGATGGCTGCACCCGGTGTATTGCCCGGGGCCGTTGTGAACGGTGGCGATGTCGCCGCGGCTGCGCCTGTGCAGCGTCCTAAGCTTCCCAAGGCGATTCCCGATGATATTCGTGCGATTGTGGCAAAATGGCCCTCCATTGTGGGCAATGCGGACAATCCCATGCGGATGTATCTGAAGGGGGCGCGGCTGAGCCTGGATGGGGAAAGCGGCCTGCAGGTGGTGTTGGAGGATGGACCTGCATCGGACTATTTTGGCAGACATCCCGAGAATAAGGAGCAGTTGGAAATGTTGCTGGCTGATTTTGCAGGCAAGGAAGTGCAGGTCAGCATTCAGGTAGTGAATGGCAGCAGGGAGTTTGAAGATCGCTATGTGGATTTATCTCAGGTAATCCACATGGAGATTGAGGAAGAGGATTAGAATTAATTTCTATAAAATAATGCATGTAAAATAATGATACGGAGGAGTGCGAGATGGCAAAAAGAGGAGGCTTTCCCGGAGGGGCGATGCCCGGCAATATGAGTAATCTGATGAAGCAGGCTCAGAGAATGCAGCGTCAGATGGAGGAAGGACAAAAGGAGCTGGAGACCAAGGAGTTTACCGCGTCTGCAGGAGGCGGCGCTGTGGAGGTGACGGTGAGCGGCAAGAAGGAGATTGTGAGCATCAAGCTTGCAGAGGAGATCGTGGACCCCGAGGATATTGAGACTTTGCAGGACGCTGTTGTGGCAGCGGCCAACGAGGCGCTTCGGCAGGCCGAGGAGGAGAGCTCTGCGCTCATGAGCAAGATGACCGGAGGATTGGGAGGCTTTCCCTTCTAATGGATTTGTATAGCGGACATATCAATAAATTGATAGAGGAGTTGGCGGCGCTGCCGGGAATCGGCAGCAAGTCGGCGCAGAGACTGGCGTTTCATTTGATTAACATGCCGCAGGACAAGGTGAATCATCTGGCGAATGTCATGATGGAGGCGAAGGCCAATGTGCGCTATTGTAAGGAGTGTTACACGCTGACGGATCGGGATGTGTGTCCTGTCTGCGCCAATGCAAAGCGCAATCATGGTCTGATTATGGTGGTGGAAAATACCAGAGATTTGGCGGCTTACGAGAAGACCGGCAAGTATGAGGGCGTATATCATGTGCTGCACGGCGCCATCTCACCCATGCTTGGCATTGGGCCGGGGGATATTAAGCTAAAGGAATTGATGGAGCGTTTGCAGGGCGAGATCGAGGAGGTCATCATTGCCACCAATTCCAGTCTGGAGGGCGAGACCACGGCCATGTATATCAGCAAGCTGATCAAGCCTACGGGTATTCGGGTGACACGGATTGCCAGCGGCGTTCCGGTGGGCGGCGACCTGGAATACATAGACGAGGTGACACTTCTGCGTGCGCTGGAGGGAAGAATCGAGCTGTAACCGGACTGTTAAATGATCTATAAAGTTGAATAAATAATCTGAGAGGTGCGAGTATGGCTGTTAGTGTGGAATCAAAAGCGTTTGGAAAAAGCGCCGAAGGAAAAGAAATTGTGTTGTATACTCTGAAAAACAGTAAGGGAATGGCAGCGTCCGTGATGAATCTGGGCGCTATTTTGGTAGAGCTTCAGGTGCCTGATAAAGCAGGAAAAGCAGAGGATATCGTGCTGGGCTTTGACAGCGGCGAGCGCTATTATACGAATCCCAGTTTCTTTGGTGCAGTAATCGGGCCGAATGCCAATCGTATCGGAGGCGCAGCCTTTACTCTGGACGGTGTAGACTATCAGTTGGCTGTGAATGACAATGAGAATAATCTGCACAGTGATTATAAAATGGGCTATCATATGCGCTTGTGGGATGCAGAGGTTCTGGAGGACGGAGTTGCGTTTTCCTTGCAGGACACCGACGGCAGCATGGGCTTCCCCGGCAATAAGTATCTGCGGATTGCCTACACGCTGGATGAGGAAAACGGTCTGACGTTACACTATCACGGCAGCAGTGATAAGAGAACCATATTAAATCCCACAAATCATAGCTATTTTAATTTAGAGGGACACGGAGCCGGGAAAATTGAGGGACATACGCTCTGGCTGAAATCCGACAGCTACACGCCCGTGGTGGCGGGAGCCATTCCCACGGGAGAGATTGCATCTGTAAAAGGGACTCCCATGGACTTTACCCGGGACAAGGTGATTGGAAACGAAATTGATGCGGATATGGAACAATTGCAGCTCACGGGAGGTTATGACCACAACTGGGTGATAGAGGGAGCCGACGGCAGTCTGCAGCATATCGCCACGGTGAAAGCTCCGAACAGCGGGCGGGTGATGAAGGTATATACGACTTTGCCCGGTGTGCAGTTCTATGCAGGCAATTTTATTGAAGAGCAGACCGGCAAGGGCGGCGTGGTTTACAGTAAGCGCCATGGCCTGTGTCTGGAGACGCAATATTATCCCGACACCATTCATCACGACAATTTCCCTTCCTGTGTGTTTGGAGAGGGAAAGGATTATGATTCTGTGACAGTTTATCGTTTTGAGTAACCGCTTGTTTTTATGGGCGATTCTATAGGCAGTTCCACGGAGGCAGAAATTGTCGAATACTTTTTCTGATACTCCGACAAAGAATGCTAAAATACCTTGCATGCCGATGCTATGATGGAGCAAAAGCAACTTGACAGACACGGCAGGGGAGGTGTTTTCTATGGAATTACCGAAAAATATCACACAAATCGGAGAAGTTGGCAGAGATTGCAAAATTTACGTTGAAGATTATGTCGTATCTTATATGAAGCAGCTCAATCGGGCGGCTCAGGATAAAGACATGGCGGTGGCTCTGTACGGTAAAAGGGAAGAGGAAAACGGCGTCGTATATTATTTTGTATATGGGGCCGGCAAGCTGGATTTTTTGCAGCGGGAAGTAAGACATCTGTCCCAGGCACAGCGTCAGGAAATCGACCGTCTTCGCAAGCGGTATTTTCCGGAGCTCACATTTACGGGATATCGTCTGCTGGACGGCGACATGATCGAAGGCTTTCACATCTGTGAACAGGATATATGCAGATACATATCGGGATATGCCCAGTTTTATGAAAAAAATGATGCGATGCTGGCGTATATGCTGGATGTGCGCGAGGCGGCGCAGCCGGAACAGGTGAATCAGGAGAAATATGAGGAAGTAAAGAGGCGTCAGGAGGAGCGGCGGGCAGCGGCGGAGCGTCCTGCGCGCAGCGCGAGCGTTTCCGAGGGTGCGCCGCAATCTGCCCGCAACAGGGAGAGCTCGGCGAGAAATGTCGAGAATATGCGGCATATGCCTACATCCGTCAATCTGCAGAAAATGCGCCTGACTGCGGTGGGAGTGTTTGCACTGCTCTGTCTTTTGGGCATTGCTACTTTCCGGGAGAATGAAATTAGAAACAAGGACAGTCAGGAAGTGGGCAATGCAGGAGTATTAGCTACTTCCGGCGGTGTGCAGAAGGATACGCTGTTGATGGAGGACAAGCTGGAGCAGGCGCTCCTGCAGGAGAATCAATCTATGGAGCAGAGTGATGAGCCAGAGAAGGAATCGAAGGCTCCTGACCAGGCGCAGCAAGGCGGAGAACCCACTGGTGAGACGGTACAAGAGGAGAAATCTTCCGGAGAATCCGAGGAGAGTCAGCCGTCCGCAGCGCAGACACCACAAGATCAGTCTTCCGGCCAGACGACGCCAAGCCAGCCGCCCACTGAGACCAAGCCGACATCGGAGCCGGAGACTTCCCAGGCAGTATCGGGGGCGGTTGCCTATGTCATTCAGCCGGGAGATACCTTGACTGCAATCAGTAAGCGTCAGTATGGAACGGATATTCGTGTGGCCGATATCTGTAATTTGAACAAGATATCGAATCCCGATGACATAAAACAGGGACAAGTTATCATGCTGCCCCGATAAGATACGAGGTATTACATGGCAGACATCAGAAGTTACCGCAGAGAAAAGGAAAAAAGAGAACAGAGCCGCATTAATTATAAAGAAAAAATCTTGCGGCATAAACTGAAGACGGTATATCGTGTATTGCTGGTTGCTCTGGCGCTGGTGGCGATAGTTGTTCTGGTCATGATACAGTACAAGCGTCACATATACACCGACTATGATACCGTTTCCACAGAGGCGCTGGAGAGTTCGTCAGGTGCGGAGGAGAAGCGGCTGCGGGATTGTGTGCTCACTTATAGTAAGGACGGAGCCCACTGCACCAATATGAAAGGGCAAGTGACCTGGAATCAGACCTATGAGATTCAGGATATTAAAATAGCCACCTGCCAGAATGTAGTAGCCATCGCCAGTTATAACGGAAGAGAAATTTATGTGATGGACACGGAGAAGCAGTTGGGAACCATCAATACCAACATGCCGGTTCGAGATATTGCTGTTTCCGCCACGGGCAATGTGACGGCAGTCCTTTCTGACACAGATGTCACATGGATAAATACCTACAATTCCGACGGACAGATGCTCTTCAACGGGCAGGCGCGCATGCAGGACGCAGGATATCCTGTGTCTGTCAGTCTTTCACCAAACGGGATTTTGCTTGCGGTGAGCTATGTATATCTGGATGCGGGGGTGCTGAAATCGAATGTGGTATTTTACAATTTTGGTCCTGTGGGCGAAAATGTGAGTGACCATATGGTAAGTATATTTTCTTATTCTGATATGCTTGTGCCGGAGATTCATTTTGTGGACAATGAGACTGCCTTTGCAGTGGGAGATAACCGCCTGACCATTTTTAAAGGCGGACAGACGCCTGTTGAAATAGGCGGTTACATATGTGACCAGGAGATTCACTCCGTGTTTTATGGTGATAAATACATCGGCCTGGTGTTTGTGGCGGGTGATATGGAGCACAATTACAGGATGGATGTATATAGCACGGACGGGAAAAAGGTGGACAGCTATTATTTTGACCTGGAATATAATGATATTTTTTTTGAGGAAGAATGTTTCGTGATTTATAACGAAACCGAATGCCAGATTATCACTTATAACGGCGTAGAGAAATTTAACGGCGCTTTTTCCAAGGCGGCAGATTTACTATTTCCCGCTAACGGAGCATATAAATATGTATTGGTGACAGCGAACTCTATTGACACCATACAATTAAAATAGGAGTACAAGGGATAAATGGGAATCAATATTTTTGCGATTATTATGCTGGCGGTTTTGGTCTTTAAAATATGGGACGGGTACAGAAAAGGAATGGTGAAGGAAATCGTCTCCTTTATCTCGTTGGTTTTTCTGTGTCTGGTGGCGGCGCTTATGGCAAATGGACTGAGCAGCTATTTTGACGGAAAATTTCTGAATGTTGTCGTAGCGGTGGTTTTGCTGGCGCTGCTGAGCATTGCCCACCATATAATCAATGTGGTAGTTTTTCCCGCAAAGCTGCTTGCGAAGCTGCCTGTGGTACATAGCCTGGATAAGATACTGGGTGTTGCAGTCGGAATTTTAGAAAGTGTTTTAATTCTTTGGACAATTTACACATTTGTTATGATGATGGATTTGGGAATGATCGGAGAATTTATTGTGCAGTGTACTGCGGAGAACCCGATTCTCACATGGTTTTATCGAAATAATCAACTGGCCGGCTGGCTGCAGATTCTGAGCGCCGAGCTGGGTACAAAATTGCAAATCAGCTTCTAAGAAAATACCCCTGTTTTCTGATTTCGGGAGACAGGGATATTTTGTGCGAAAAATTGCGAAAATACATTGACAAATAAAAATAGATAATGATATAATAAAAATCCACCGCCAATGGAGAAATCTGGAAGCGGAGGATAAATAAAACTGGAATATAGATAAAAAATCCAGAAATCTGTTGACAAAGCGAAATGGCTGTGATATTCTATTATAGTTGTCGCTAAGTTGACAACAAAGGCAGGCAAGCAGTAAAAAAGCCTGCAAACGCACCTTGACAAATAAACAGCAATGCAACCCTGAAAATTCCAAGAGCGGTAAAAAAC
>JAIDDH010000041.1 GCA_029055435.1 Acetatifactor sp. | reverse complement strand
TCCGCCACCCTGTCCAACCAGGCGCCAAAATCCTCCAATTCCTCCGGTGCAGCCAACCCCAGATGCCTTGATGGCACTTCCAGGTCTTTCATCTCCGGCAGAAAACCCACCACAGTTATCCCACATTCCCGCTCAATCAGTTCTTTCAACCTTGGGTAAAAGGCTCCCGTGACCCTGTTCAGCAGGATTCCCTGGATATTGCTGCCTGTGCGGTAATCCGCAATCCCTTTAATCAGCGCAGCCAGGGAGACACTCGCCCCTTTGCCGTCCACCACCAGCACCACAGGTGTCTCCGTCACCTTTGCAATCTCGTAGGTACTTGCAACATCCGACTGCCCTCCCAGACCGTCGTAGTAGCCCATGACTCCTTCCATTACGGTAAAGTCCGCGTTTTCCATCCGTTTCTGCAGCAGGTATCTGGTGGTCTCCTCCTCCGTGAAAAAGGTGTCAATGTTGCCCGACGGCACCCCCAATACACTACGGTGGAACATGGGATCAATGTAATCGGGACCACATTTTACGGCAGCCACTTTCAGCCCCCGCCGCTTCAATATCTCTATCAGACCGCAGACTGCCATGGTTTTACCGCTCCCGCTTTTCGGAGCGGCGAACAGCAGCCTGGCCATCTTACCCCTATATTCAGAATCTATGCCCATAATCATCGCTTTCTCCTCCGAAACAGGCAATCACTACCGGATTTTCAGCATTCATCATGTGGTACTGTCCCACATGCCTGCTCCGTGCAAGATTAACCTGCAAAATTTCCATATCCTGATACTCCGGGAATTTTTTCGGGATCTGCCCAATCTGATCCATGGTTTCCAGCGTGACCGCATTTACCACGAACCTTGCTGCCGGGTTCTTTTCCTTTACCGCTCTTATAATCTCCATCAGGCAGCCGTTGCTCCCGCCAATAAACACATGGGTAGGGGCTGGCAGAGACTCCAGGGCATCCGGGGCATTTCCTTCAATGATAACCATATTTTCCACATGAAAGCGGACACGATTGCTCTCTAGGAGTTCCACTGCCTCATGCCTTTGCTCCACGGCATATACACAGCCGCCCGGACAAAGTCTGGCTGCTTCCACAGACACAGAGCCTGTGCCTGCCCCGATATCATAGACAATGGCATTCTCGGTCAGCTCCAGTCTTGCCAGAGAAAGGATGCGGACTCCCTGCTTCGTCATGGGAACTTTTTTGTCCTCCCCATGATTTCGGATAAAATCCGCATCCGGAAGACCAGGTGTGACCGGATATGCATAGGCTTTCCACCCCTCCAGTTCCAGATATATTACGCTTAAGTTTCCAAAGTCCATTTCTGATAACTCCTGCGGCGTCCCCTGCGCAATGCGTTCTTCCGGGTAGGAAAGCCGCTCTCCCACGGCTACCCGAACCCTGTAAAGACCAAGTTCCAACAGGCTCCTGCAAATCTCTGCTGCTTCGCCTTCCCTGCCAAGAAGCGCGAACACTTTTCCTTTCTGCAAAAGCAGCGGGATCAGGCATATCTGTTTCCCATGACGGCTCACTAACTCTGTATCCTGCCAGCCAACGCCTATCCTGTCCAGAAAATATTGGGCAGTGGAGATCCCGCTGACCGGCACTACCCGGAAACCCTGAAGCGCCTCCGCCATTCCCATTGCCCCGGAATAAAAACCGATATCCCCTGAATATACCAGCGCCACTTTCCTGTATTCACTATGCGCTTTTAAAAATGCCTTCACATCCTCCGCCTTGTATGCGCAAAACCGAGGTTTCTGCACAATCTGCCCACAGCTTTGCAGGATGCGCTGCGCACCGATCACACAGTCCGATTCCTGCAGGCATCTCACCGCCTCTCCTGTGAAAAGCTCTGCTGCACCCGGACCCGCTCCAATCAGATATACCGTCCTTTTTGTCATCAGCCCATAGCGGACAGAAAGATAATCTATTGCCTCCCATAAGGACATAGCCTGAAAAGCATCTGACACAGGGCCGTCTGCTGCGGTCTCCCGGACAGCCTCCCTGGGTCTTTTGACTACTACCAGCTTTACGCCTGCTCGTAAGGCAGCTTCACACTTTTCCTCATAGCCACCCTCTTTCCCGGAATCTTTCGTCACCAGATATTGGCAGTCTGCCTGTTTCAACATCTGATAGTTCATCTCCTCCGAAAAAGGGCCCTGCATGGCAATCAGATTTTTGCCTGCAAATCCCAGACCAGCGCATTTCTCCATTACGGACAATATGGGCAGAACCCTGGCAATACAGCGGTTCTGGTAATCTTCAATGATTGTATACTTCTCCAGTTCCTTGCTCCCTGTAGTAATCAGAATCTTTCCCTGGGTAGCTGCAAGAAATGCCGCCGCTTCTTCCACAGAGTCCACGAAAATAACATCCTCTGGCATTTTGTCATGTGATACAGCCTTTTTCTGAAACGCAGCCAGGGTATCTTCCCGCGATATCCGAAGCATCGGGCAAGAAAGTTTTTGGCAGATCTTACGGATATTTTCAGTGACAGCAACGGCATAGGGATGGGTGGCATCCACTACCAGCTCCGGTTCCTCCGACTGCAGGAGGCGTTCCATGTCCTCCGCTTCCAATCTCCCCATATGTATTTTGATATTGTCAAAGTTGGGAAGCAGGGAAGCCC
Organism: Acetatifactor sp.; assembly: GCA_029055435.1. Taxonomy (GTDB): domain Bacteria; phylum Bacillota; class Clostridia; order Lachnospirales; family Lachnospiraceae; genus Acetatifactor. The sequence continues at coordinate 20,736 of JAIDDH010000041.1, read as the reverse complement.
CATAGGCCGTTGCCACACACAGATGCACCTCCAGCTGCGTTCCTCCAAGCGCCTCCGCCAATTCCCTGCCTTCTGTTGTTCCTCCAAAAATAATGATCGCTGCCATACTTATCTCCTGTTAAACTGTCAGAGTGCCTTGCCTCATGGCAAGGGCCACTGTGACGCCATCCATGGCGAATTTCCTGCTAATCAGCTTCCCCTGGTCTGTTTTCTCCATGCTCTTATGACAGGCGGCAATGGCGCTCCGCTCACATACATTGTCCACACCCGTCACTGCAGATACGAATTCCGAAGCCGTAAACGCTCCCGGCTGCTGTCTGAGTTCTTCTGCAGAAAAGACCAGAAATGGCAGAGGCTCTTTCCTGTGTATGCTTTTTGAAAAAGCGATACAGAATGCCAGTATCCCCGGCTCCTCCTTTTTCAAGTCGATACTGGCCACCGCACACAAGGCTTCCCTGCAGATGCCCTGTTCCCGCAGGCAGGTCTCCACTGCCTGGACAATCTGCTCTGCTCCCGTCCCTTTCCTGCATCCAATCCCAAGGGAAACCGCTTGTGGAACCAGATGCAATGTCAGCGGAAATGGCTTTTCCCTGGCAGTTATACCTCTGTTTTGACGGATGGAAACATGTATTCCCGCACTACATCCCTCTGCTGCCGCTCCAATCAACAGATACTCCGGTATGTCTCCGCATAAGGAAAGTCCCAGCTCCTCATCTACCACAAGCCCAATCTTCTCCCCTGCTAAAATCCGTGCCTCAAGCAGTTTAGCCGCCTGCCAGTCGGTCAAAGCTAGATGATTCCTGGCCGCAAACAGATCCACCGCCATTTTACCCTCCCGATCCGAAGCAGTGGTAATCACGGGCATCGCTCCTGTCAGCCTAGCCAATTCCTCTGCCATCTTGTTGGCACCACCCACATGACCAGAGAGCAATGCTATGGAAAACGCCCCTGTCTCATCCATGACTACCACTGCAGGATCATCCGACTTATGGGTGATAAAGGGCGCTATGCAGCGTACCGCTATCCCCGTGGCACACAGAAATACAATGGCATCTGCCTCGAAAAACCACTCTCCTATACACATTGTCAGACTCCGTTTCTCTGTCACATTCGGGAGCGCACTGCATTTTACCAGACTGTAAAGCGAGTCCTCCGGGTGTGCCTGCTGCCACTTTTCCCGGATGCGCCCCATCAGTTCATAGGCTTGTATGCTGCAAGCTACAAACAATAGCTTCATCGCTCTTTTCCTTCCCGGAACCCAGTGGTAAAAGAGGCATCATAGAGCCGGGATCTCCTGCCGCCGCCATCCAGAACCTTTCCCACGATAATCAAAGCTGTCCGCACAATCTGCTCCCTCTCCATCTCCTGAGGCAGCTTATCCAGGGTTGTCCGCAGAATCTTCTCCTCCGGCCAGGTTGCCTTATGAACCACTGCCACAGGGGTATCCGGCTCATAGCCGCCCGCCAGAAGCTGAATCTTAACCTGCTCTGCCAGACCCGCCGACAGAAAGAGTACCATAGTGGCATGATGAGCCGCCAGACTGCGTAACTGTTCGCCCTCTGGCATCTCGGTCTGTCCCTGCTGCCTTGTGACAATGATGCTCTGGGAAACGCCCGGCAGCGTATACTCCAATTCCAGGGCTGCCGCCGCTCCGGACATAGAACTGACTCCGGGGCATATGGCAAAATCAATCTTCCGCTCTCTCAGCGCATCCATCTGCTCCTGAATAGCTCCGTATATGGAAGGGTCTCCGCTGTGGAGGCGCACAGTTACAAACTTCCTGTCCTCTGCCTCCTCTATGACAGCCAGAACATCTTCCAAGGTCATAAAAGCGCTGTCATGTAATACACATCCTGTTTTCACATACTTAAGCAGCGCAGGATTAACCAGCGATCCCGCATAAATGACAACATCCGCCTGCTCCAGAAGCCGCATTCCTCTCACCGTGATCAAATCCTCCGCACCTGGTCCCGCACCCACAAAATATACCATTTCTCTTTTCTCCTATTTATGTTCCGCATCTGCCCGAAATCTTTCCAATATCTGTCCGCTGTCTGCTGTCTGTCCCAGAAACCCATACTTCTCTGAGAATAACATGACCCCTACACGCAGCCTGCTTCCCATTCTCCTGCCTATATGATACTGTATTTTCCCGCAGATTCCGGCAACTACAGCCTCTCTCAGCCCCCACTCTTCCAGATATCCCAGCATTTCCTCTGTGTTGATACAGTTCATCAGAACTTCTGCCATTGTGCGGTCTCCGCCCTGCAATACAGTATGTACCGCCATGATCTCGCCCCGCCCGTCTGCCACCTTGGAATGGGTGTTCATAATGCCCGCTGCCAGCTTTACCAGCTTTCCGATATTCCCGATCAGCAGAAGTTCTTCCATCCCATAGGCTGCCGCCATGTCAAGGGTCTCCCCCACATAATTGCTGCATTTGACGCTATGATCCAGATTCAGACCCAGATACCCTGAAACATAACTCTGCCCGTAATTCCCTGGTGTTACCAGAAGTCTTTTCTTCCCCTGGGCATGAAACTGCCGGATCTGGGTTTCTATGGTATCTACTATGGCCTTTTCGCTCATGGGCTCCAAAATGCCACTGGTGCCAAGAACCGAAATGCCACCCTCAATACCCAGCATGGGATTGAATGTCTTTTCCGCCAGCTTCTCCCCAGCGGGAATGCGCACCACGATCAAAAGCCTCCCCTGATATTCCGCATGTTCCATAACGCTGCCTACTGCCTGGAAGATCATGGCCCTGGGAACTTTGTTGATAGCCGCATATCCGATGTCCTGTTCAAGCCCTGCCCTTGTCACGCGCCCAATGCCCTGCCCGCCTTCCAGCCACAGACTGGGATAATGTACATCCGTAAAGACTTTTGCATCCGGCATCCATTCTTCCCCCATCTTTTCCACCGATACATAGACTTCCACACCGTTGGTCACATCCGGGTCATCCCCGCTGTCCTTGACTACCAGATATTCACATTTCCCTGCCTCCTCATGAACACATTGCACCGGAACATATGCAGTGATCCCTATGGGCGTATGAACCGGAATCTCTGCCTGTCTGGCACCGGTAAGGAGATGAGCTGCTGCTGCCTGTGCTGCCGCAGCGGCGCAGGTTCCCGTAGTGATGCCCATCCGCAGCTGTTTCTGATTTACCATCCTATATTGGGAATCTTCCTCCCGAAAAAGCCCTGACACTTTCTCCTCTGCCATAATGCCTCCTAATTCCCATTCTGCCTCTGCGCTTCCAGCCATTCTCCAGCACTCCTATATACAGGAAGCTGCATTTCTTCCGCCAGTTCCAGCAGACGCCCATTCATCCTGTTCGTGCTTCCTATGGGGGTGCCTGCATGGATCAGAGTCCCCGCCTTTTGCATCAATGCAGAAGCCTGTTCAAGCTGCTCCTCCGTCATTTCCTCAAAGGCAGGCGCCGTTACCACATGCCCACTGAGCGCAGAAGCCACCGGACAGTCAATGTCATTTTCATGAAGTATGCCCGTTGCAAAAGGAATCTGGCACTTTTGGAGCAGACGGTACACTTCTGTGCCATATCCGCCGCCTGCCACCACAAACACCCTTGGCTCCCCTTCAGGACGGCCAAACTCCACACTGCCATAGAGCCGGTTATAATTTCCTTTTTCCAGTCCATACAGGTTTTCTATAACACCCTCCTTCATAATCTCCTCCGGAGTGCCAAAAGCCGCTATGGTATCCCCTTTCACACACACCATATAATCAGAGATTTTTGACGCCAAATCTATCTCATGGAGCGACATCACCACGGCAGTTCCTTCTTCATGAGCCATTTCGCGCAGGATGTCCAATAGTTCAATTTTAAAACGGATATCCAGATAAGCCGTAGGTTCGTCCAGTACGATCACCTGCGGCTCCTGGCAGATTGCCCTCGCCAACATGATACGCTGACGCTGGCCGTCACTCAAGGTGGAAAAGTCCTGCTCCTCCAGTTCTGTGGCATGAACCCTCTGAAGCGCCCGCGAAACTGCCTCCTTATCTGCCGCTGTCATCTTTCCCATGGCATTGGTATAAGGATAACGGCCCATGGCAACCACTTCCCCACAGGTCATCAACTCAGGACGAATGCGATCTGTCAACACCACCGCCACCTGGCTTGCCAACTCTTTCGCACTCCAGCCTTGTATATCCCTTCCCCCTACCGCCACCGTCCCGCCGATTCTGGCCAGATGCCTGGTAATCGTTTTCAGTATGGTAGATTTTCCTGCACCATTGGGACCGATCAAAGTGAGTATCTTCCCCTTCTCCATGCCAATATTGATATCATGGATCAGGCTCCTGCCCCGATACCCCACTGCCAGGTCCTCTGTCTTAAAATACTCCATACTAATTACCATGCCTTTCTGCAACCTGCGAATTTGGGTCTCGGCACAAATTCGCGATTGAAAAATCTATGATTTTTCAATCTATCTCCTGCAATTCAAAAAACTGTTTCGACAGTTCCTTACATATCTGCGGAACGGCGTTTCAACATCATTACAATTACCACAGGCGCTCCGAATGCTGCTGTCACTGTCCCTATGGCCAATTCTGTTGGTGAAAATAAAGTCCGTGCGATCAAGTCGCAGTAAATGCAGAATACTGCCCCGCTTAAATATGTCACGGGAATCACCACTGCCGGGCGGGATGTCTTTAACATGGTTTTTGTGATATGCGGCACCGCAATCCCCACAAAGGAAATGGGACCCGCAAAAGCAGTCACACAGGCCGAAAGCAAGCTTGACAACAAAATCAGAACCGCCCGGAACAACTTCACATTGACACCCAGGCTCTGGGCATACCCTTCCCCGAGGGCATAGGCACCAATAGGCTTTGATAAAAGCCACGCCATCCCAAGTCCCGGAATGCATATCCATGCCGAAAAAACCACATTTCCCCAGTTCGCACCGGAAAAACTTCCCATAGACCAGCCCGCCAGATTTGCAATATCATGTTCCTTTGCAAAAGCGATACAAAAATCTGTAGCTGCCGAACAAATATACCCTATCATAATCCCTACTACCAGCAACATTGACATACTATGTACTCTCTGGGAAAACAAAAGCACCGCGGACACTACCAGAAGGGAACCGAAAAAGGCTGATGCAATCAGCGCTGCCGAGCTGATCTTTCCAATGTACTGCGCCCCGAAAACCAAAGTAATTCCCACAATCAATTTTGCCCCGGAAGAAATACCCAGCACAAAAGGCCCGGCAATAGGATTCCGAAAAAATGTCTGCAGCAGAAATCCGGAAACAGCCAGCGCACCACCCAGAATAGCAGCCAGCATCATACGGGGCATCCTGATACTGAAAATAATCTTTGACTGTGTGGACGCCCCGATGACCTCCTCCAGATGCGACTCATAGGCGCCCCCGGTAAACAGGTTCAGCACCTGATACCGGGCAGCGTCCCACACCATGCGGAAGATATCGCCGGCTGGAATATGTACCGATCCAAGGTTTATGTTCAACACCAGCCCCCAGGCCAACAGAACGGTCAGGATGACCATTGTGGCCAAAAACCTTTTTCGTGTCTGTTTCATACCGACTGTCCTATTCTCCTGCTTCCTGCGGTATTTTGATCAGATGATCCGTTGTCACTTCATCTGGGTTCTCGCTGGATAAAATCATATTCATATCAGCAACAATAGAGGAGATTGCCGAGGTCGCCTGTGTAAAGTCAGGAGATGTGACCCATACATGCCCCTCCTGTACTGCCTTGAAATCTGCAAATAAAGGCTCATATTCCGTCATCTCCCGGATGGAATAAAACTTGTTCCCAAGGTTCCAGTAGAACAAATAATCCGCATCTTTGAAAGCTGCGTACCACTCCTCAAAAGTCATGGAAGTATTCCCGCTCTCCTCCGGCTCCATATCAGCACAGATATACTCGCCGCCTGCAAGCCCGATCATCTGTACCAGGTAGTCCCCGCCGTTTCTGGCATAGCACTTGCCGCTGGATGTGATGTAACCCATTGCCACGGTGATACCGGAACTTTCTGCCGCCGTTGCCTGATCCATCAATGCTTTCTGATTGTCAAAATACGCCTGTGCCTCTGCTTCCCTGCCGAACAGCACACCCAACAGCTTTACCCATTCCACGCGGGCCAGAGGATGATTTTCCTTGGAAGAAATCTCTACAAGGTTTGGGATTCCCAGTTCGATAAATTTCTCGTTGACTTCCGGCACAGAATCGACCATGGCATTGTCGATGTGAAGCTGGATGTCCCGTTCCACCATCATCTCATAATCGGGCTCCTTATAATTTCCTGAAAAGCCAATCCTGCCATCCTCCACCGCTGCCTTTACCTCATCGATATACCAGCCGTCCGCATCGGTTGCCACCAGCTTGACATAGTCCAGTGCATCAATGGCGTTCATTAGGGAGACCATACCTGTACTGGCAATATACACATTGTCAATGGGCATCTGAAGCACAGTCACAGTTTCATCCAACTCCCCTGGCACACTCATCCCTTCCGGCACCACAAGATATTTTGCAGCCGGATCACCAACGGTGAGCATACGATAACCGCCATGAAAAAGTTCAATGGAAAAACCCTTGGCATAATCCACTTCCATAACACCGTCCGAAACCAGCTTTCCATCGTAATTTTCTTCCTCAGATGACGGAGCATCTGCTTCCATGTTGGTCTCAGTGCCATTTGCCTCAGAAGTATTTCCTGCCGCACCAGACGCTCCGCAGCCTGCCAACATGGAAATCCCCATTGATACTGCCAAAATAATAGCTACTATCCTCTTTTGCATAATAACTCCTTTTCTTCCTGTACTTTCAGGCATTTATAATATTTTGAATATGGTGGGAACAGAGACTGTGCCAACACGGCTCTTAGATTAGCATACAAAAAGAAAACCCTTTTCTCCGAAAAAAGGGTAAAAGGGTTTAATGACAACAGTTATAAATCTTGTCTCTCGGTATGTACTCCCAATTACTCGTAGGCTGGAACAGCTGTTCCTGTACAACAGCAGGCAGGTCTCCTGGCTCATAGATCATCACATCGGCCATCTTCCCAGGAAGGATTTATCCCAGTGATATAGCGGCTCCTGCTCCCTAAATACAGTGACGAGTTCGTACAGGATTCTCACCTGTTTCCCTTTTCACCAAATCCCAGCCCCCCGAAAGGGACTCATTTGACACCTGCTGTTTTCTTATTCAATTAGAGATTACGATAACACATTTCCTACAACTATGCAACCATATTTTACGGTCCGCTCAAAATCAATCCGTTCCGATCGTATCCACCACGGTCATCTCCCGAATCTGCCGCGCAGGTCTCCTGACCGCCAAACAGGCGGAGCAAAGCATAACGGACAAAATAATCAAAAGCTCCCTTCCCGGCAGTTCCCATGCATCCCCCCATCTGGAAGTGACAAGGGTCTGAAACAGAAGCCTGTTGAGCGGCAGGCCGACAAGACAGCCGAATACCACGCCGAAAAACGTATACGTCATCGTCTCTCCCCATACCATCCGAATCAACTGACGCACTGTCATGCCGACGGCACGCATGGCCCCGTATTCCCGCATCCGGGCAGATACGCTCATGGCAATGCAGTTCACAATGTTAAAAAATGCAATTAAGGCAATGACAGCCAGAAATCCATACAGAAAAACCGCCATAGAATAACTTGCTCCTTTTACCTCGCGGTTTCCAATTCTTCTGTCAGAAAAGGCAATTCCATCTCCACAGTTTTGCTCTATCATACGCCGAAGCTCCTGTACCTCCTCATCCGTTACCCCGGACTGAAACTGTATATCGATCACCGCGTAGCCCGCTTCCCCGAATAATTCCTGAAACAAGTCTTCCGAACAAATTGCGATTCCTTCCCCGTCCCCCACATCCTTGTTCGTGCTGTAGGAAAACGGGACACTGCCCAGTGTACCCACCACAGGGACTTCATGGCTGCCGCCCCCGTTTGATATCACAACGCTGTCCCCGACTGAAATCCTATTACTCTCGCGGAATGCCAGAAGCAGACCTTTTCCCTCGACTGCATCCCTAAAGCTCCCCTCCAGCAGATCATCCTGGGCCCAACGGAACTGCTGTTCCTCATAAGAGATTACCGTGAGCTCCATCTCTTGCTCCTCCAGCGGCAAGGTAAATACTGCATAGCTTCTTCCAAACGCCCGCTTCACATGTGAATGCCGGGAGATTTGTTCAGCGAGCTCCATCGGGATAGAATTGGAACTATTCTCACTGTATACATAAAAATCCGGCGCGCCCGGACGAAGCGGCGTAATGGCATGGTACATGAAATCGATGGCTGTACTGAATGATAAAAACAGGATAATGCTGAAGGCAAAAGAACCTGTCACCAGAAAGAAATTCTTTTTGCTCCCGGTGGCGTGGTGCATGCCAAGCGATGTATCTACCTTGAAAAATCTGGTATTTGCAGCCCTTTTCACCGCCTGCACCGTCCCTGCATTCCCGGACACAGCCGTCAGCGGAGATACTTTGGCCGCCCGTCTGGCAGGCATTCTCGCGGCCAGAAGAACCGTGATAAAACCCATGATGATTCCCGCCGCCAATCCCGGATAACTGACGCCGAATACCGGCATTCCATCAAACAGCCTCGGGCTTAAAACGCGCAGCATTCCGCACAGTATCCATGTCACAGCCATACCGGCCAGAACCCCGGCAGGAATTGCGCTTTTGCACCAGCTGAGAGCCTCCGCCCTGACAAAACGGATCACCTGCCTGCCCGTCGCTCCCAGACAGCGCATCATCCCGAAAAACTCTGTCCGGCGCGCGATATTACTGTTCATGCTGGATGTGATCATCAGGATTCCCGCCACCATAACCAACACTGCCAGAACCGCAGCCACAAAATAAAATCCCATCATGTACGGATCTCTGCTCTGGAACATGAGCATGAGCACTTTCGCATTCTGACCCACTTCCTCCGGTTTCAGCTCAAACTGTGTACTGATTTCCTGTATCGTCCTCGGAATATTGCAGAAAGAGCGGAAAGTCACATAGGTAACCATCTCTTTCGCCTCTCCCCCGTCCCCTTCATACAATGCTTGAAACTCCTCTGCATTCAAATAAAGCACGCAGGCATCGTACCTAGCCGTCAACGCCGTTTCTTTCGATATTCCGGTTATACGGTACTGTATCGTATCCCCCTGCGGCGTCATCAATGTAACGCTGTCCCCGATTCCCAGCCCAAGCCGGTTTTTAGCCTGCTCATTGATGAGCGTCTCGCCCGCATTCTCCGGAAATGTCCCTTCCAATATCTCTGCAGCCGGCAATATTTCCAGAAGTTCCCTGTCAAATCCGCAGATTCCTGTCTCAATCCCGTCTATCTGATACCCTTCGTCCAAATGATAATTCAATGCGCCGTAGCGCACGGCCTTTTTCACCTCCGGCCGCGCTGCCAGCAATGCTCCCTGTTCTTCATCCAGCGCGAATACAGCATGCCATGCCCCGTCACTTTTAATTGCCTGTACCATCTGCGAGCGCATTTCCATATCGGCCATGCTGAAGATTACTGTGACCAGAAAAACAGCGAGCACAATACATAGCCTGGTCATCCTGTTCTGTTTTTTATGGTGTTTTGCCGAAATAGATACCAAATCCAGATAATGTTTCATTGCTGCGCACCTCCCAGTTCCTCCAGTACGCCGTCCGTCACCCGGAATACACGGCTGGCAGCCAAAGTCAGATTCATGTTGTGCGTGATCATGAGAACCGTCTGCTGATAATGTCCCGACGCCTTACACAGCAGATCCATCACATCCTGACTGCTCTGAGAGTCCAGATTTCCCGTGGGTTCGTCCGCCAGGACAAGCGCAGGCCTTGTAATTAAGGCCCGGCCGATAGCCACCCTCTGCTGCTGCCCGCCGGAAAGCTGTCCCGGCAGATGCTTACGCCTGTTTTCCAGTCCCAGCACTTCCAGCATCTCCTCCACCCGCTCCCTGTCCGGCCTGCGATAATCGAGCAGCAATGGGAAAATAATATTCTGCTCCACATTCAGCTCCGGAATCAGGTGAAATGACTGGAAAATAAAACCGATATTCTGTCTGCGGAAAATAGTCCTCTGATTCTCTCCCATCGCAAAAATATCCTTCCCGTTCAGGAAGACTTTTCCGGAATCCGCTTTGTCCAGACCTCCGATACAGTTGAGCAGTGTACTTTTTCCTGATCCGGACACTCCGACAACAGCTCCAAACTCGCCCTTGCGCATGGAAAAAGAAACGCCTTTCAATGCTTCCACTCTCGCCTCGCCGCTTCCATAAACCTTTCTTAAATTCTCCACCTTCAAAATCTCCAATGATAACACCTCGCCTTTCCTTTGTCTTTCCTTTTTGTACTGGTACAAGACAAAGCATAGCACCTCCGTCTTACATTCCGGTGAATCACAGCTTACAGATCCGTAAGCATTTATAAAAACAATATTTAAGCCGGAAAGGACATTCTGAAAGTGCTCCCCTTGCCCGGACTGCTTTCCACGGATAAAATCCCGCCCTGCCCCTCGACAATCGACTTTGCAAGTGAGAGGCCAAGCCCCGCCCCCTGCCTGTCGCTGGAGCATTTACTTCTGTAAAATCGCTTGAAAATATGATGGATATCCTCCGGCGCGATGCCGCATCCATTATCCGCTACCGTCAGACGCAGAATCGCCGGCGAACGCTGCCAGCTAATCCGTATGACGCCTCCTCTTTCCGTGTGATCCAGAGCATTTTTTACCAGATTTTCTACCGCCTCCTTTGTCCACTCCAAATCGCAGAAAATACTTTCCTCCGGCATCCCTTCTGTCACAATCTGCTTTTGCTCCCGCTTCGCCCGTTCCGCCAGCTCTCCCACTGCCTGCGCCGCTATCTCCGATACCAGACATCGCGTTTTCTCAAACACGATATTCCCCGTATCCAGACGCGCCATTTTCAAAAGGGACTGAATCAATTGTTCCATTCGCTCCAGAGAGCGCATGGATTTCTGGGAAAATGTTCTCACGGCCTCCGGGTCTCCGGCCTCCTCCGTCAGAATCTCCATATACATATCCAGCGCCGCCAGAGGTGTCTTTAACTGATGGGAAATATTGGATATCATATCCTGCAGGAATTCCTTTGCCCTGCACTCGGCTTCGCTCTTCGCCTGAAGCAACAGCGCAAGCTTTTCCACTGTGCCGAACAGCCGATGACGCGCGCCGGTTCCTCCCTCCGACAAATGGATGTCGAACCGCCCCTCCGCATATTGTGTGACGACTCTCTCCGCCTCGCCATAGACCCGCTCCCGGCTCCGCAGAAAAGCGCCCGCCCCCAAAAGCAGAATGATAGCAAACACTGCTCCCTCCGCCGTCAGAAACAGTATCATCGGAACAGAAGTCTGCCCGGCGAGGAGCAACAGATAGCCTTGCGTTTGCTCCGTATGGCCGATTTTTTCAAGCAGCTCTCTGCCTTCCTCCGTCGCCTCCGTGTGATTCCACGCGGAGGCAAGCAACGCGGGAGGGATTTCCTGCTCCAACAGATAGGAAGCCGCCGCAAGCTCGCGTTCCACCAGAGCCTGTCTGATGCCATGTGCCTGAAGCATTCCTGAAAAGCCCATAAAACAGATCTGCACGACACAGACTATCACAAGAAACGTATAAAATCTGCGCACCTGCCTATCATACAAAAATTCCATAGTCCAACGACTCCCTTCTTCTCCTCCGCATTTTTCACGCTTCCCATTTATAGCCGACTCCCCGAATGGTCTTTAGATGCTCCGGCACAGACGGATTGTCCTCCAGTTTTTCGCGCAGACGTCGGACATACACGGAAAGCGTATTACTATCCACAAAATTTCCGGCGCCGTCCCACAGCTTGTCGAGAATCGCCGTGCGTGTGAGCACCCTGCCTTTATTTTGCAAAAACAGGCAGAGCAGACGATATTCCGCTCCCGTAAAATCAACGCTCTCACCCCGCAGCAACACTCTGCCCTCCACCAGATTGACCACCAGTTCTCCGCTGCGGAGCACATGATCCTCTGTATTCTCCCCCGCGCTGCGCCGCAGCAGGGCCCGGATGCGCGAACACAATTCCCCCACCTTGAACGGCTTCGTAATATAATCATCCCCGCCACAGTCCAATCCCCGGATTATGCTGGTCTCCTCATCCGATGCCGTCAGAAAAATAATCGGCGTCTGATTTCCCGCCGCCCGGAGCTTCTCGCATAACTTAAAACCATTCCCGTCCGGCAGCGTAACATCAAAAAGAAGCAGGGCAAAGTCCCCGCGCATGGCGAGCACTTTCTCTGCTTCCTTTATCGTTCTGACTACTTCCACTCCAAACCCGTTTTTCTCCAGAGAGTATGTCAGCCCGTCAACCAGACTGATATCATCCTCCAGAAGCAACAGTTTCTGCATTCGGCCACCTCCCGTTTCCCGCTTATCATTCTAAATTGTACCACAGTACAACCTAAAATTGTCCTTGCTTACAAAATTGTAAGATTTGGAGGCCGGTCTTTTATATCAAAACAGCCTGTCGATGGCGTCCTGCACGGTCTTTACGCCGATGATCTGCATACTTCCGTCGATGCTCTCCTGCTCACATTCCTTTGCGCTGACCCAGGGGAGCACGCAGACCTCAAAGCCCAGCTTTGCCGCCTCGGCCACCCGCTGTTTTGCCATGCTCACGGCGCGCACCTCGCCCGAAAGTCCCACTTCACCGAAGGCGATGAGTCTGGGATTTAAGGCCTGATTGCGGAAGCTGGACAGAATCGCCAGCACAATCCCTAAGTCGATGGCCGGTTCGGCAATCTTCATTCCCCCTGTGATGTTCACATAGGCGTCACAGCCTGCAAGCTGCACGCCGGAGCGCTTTTCCAGCACTGCCATCAAAAGGTTCACACGATTGAAATCCGTGCCGGTGGCCTGTCTGCGCGGAATGCCGAAATTGCTGTGGCAGACCAGCGCCTGAATCTCGATCAAAAGCGGTCTGGTTCCCTCCATGGTACAGGCTACCACGGAACCGCTGGCATGCTCCGGCCGCCCGGCAAGCATATATTCCGAGGCATTGGCCACCTCCACCAGACCCTGCTCCCGCATCTCGAACACGCCAATCTCATTGGTGGAGCCGAAACGATTTTTCACACCACGCAGAATCCGGTAGGAGGCATGTCTGTCTCCCTCGAAATAGAGCACTGTGTCCACCATATGCTCCAACACTCTGGGGCCCGCCACGGTTCCCTCCTTAGTCACATGTCCCACGATGAACACTGACACCCCAAGTCCCTTGGCCAACTGCAGCAGCACTCCCGTGGACTCCCGCACCTGGGACACGCTGCCCGGTGCCGCCGACACATTGTCATTGAACATGGTCTGAATGGAATCGATGACCGCCACAGCAGGTTTTTTCCTGCGGATCACATCCTCGATATTTCCCAGATTGGTCTCGCACAGAAGCAGCATCTTATCGGTAAAGCTGCCGATGCGGTCCGCCCGCATCTTTATCTGCACCAGAGATTCCTCCCCGGAGATATAGAGAACCGATTGTCCCGCCTGGGACAGATTTCTGCACACCTGCAAAAGCAAGGTGGATTTGCCGATACCGGGATCTCCGCCCACCAGAGTCAGCGACCCCTGTACGATTCCGCCGCCCAGCACCCGATCCAGCTCTCTCATGCCGGTAAGCAGCTTGCTCTCCTCACGGATGGTCACCTCCGACAGCAGACAGGGCTCCTGCCTGTCCCCCGGCCCTGCGGCTCCACCTCCACTCTTCCCCCCTCCAGATTTTACGGTCTCCTCCACAAAAGTATTCCACTCCTTACAGCCGGGGCACTGCCCCATCCACTTGGTGGACTCATAGCCGCAATTCTGACAGAAAAATATCGTTGATGTCTTTCCCTTTGCCATTTCCTCTCCTATCCGATATCAAATTATGCGCTCCTGCGCATAAAAAACATCCCGGCTCCGAGCCGCCCCGGAGCCGGGATGTCCACATCATTTTCCTGAACCTTAATCTTACGCCTGGGTCACTTTCACGGAAACCTCGTCCGCGTTCTCCAACTCCACGCTCAGGGAAAGCTTTCCGCCCAAACCGGTCTTCATCTTCCCCGTATTTCTGCCGTCCACGAACACCTCATACTCCGTCTCGTCCGTCAATCCAACGGTAATCTGCGCATCCGCGTCACCGGTCACGGTAAACTCCACGCCGTCGGCCTGCTCCCTGAAATTCAAAACGCTGGTTCCGGGCACTGACTCATACAAGAACATACCGTTTCTCTCAAGCTTGGTGATCTCGTTATAGGTCTTCACCTTCAACAGATCGCCCTCATGCTTAAAGTCCTCAACCTTCGCCTTTTTTGCCAGCTTGTGATTGCCGAAACTGATTGCGCCATCGGCCTCACTGCGGAGCAATTCCTCTACTACTGCCATTTCTTTTGTCCTCCTGGTTGTTGTCCTGAACGGGCTTTCCCGCCATATCTTACAGCTACTCTCAGTATAATATAAATCGCTCTTTTTTGCCACTAAATTCTTTGCGAAACGACTACTTTTTCATCGGTTTGGTCTGAATATTGTGATTGCTGTATTGCGCCGGTATCCAGGCAGGGGGAGCCGGAGATGGAGCGGCAGCCTTTGGCGGAGATTGGAGCGTTTTCTTATAGTGCGGGCCGCAGACTGAGGGTGAAATGCGCACGGATGCGCATTTCAGGTTCTATGGTGCACGGATGCACCTTAGAACCGACCCGCAAATTGCAAAATCCTATGTCAGCACTATTAGAAAACACCCAAGCGCAGCCGGCTGCCGCTCCATCCCTGGCTCCCCCTGCCGACACTGCGCAATCAGCAATCTCAATATTTCAGGTCAAACCGACGTTTACTTTTTTACCAAAAAATTCACCTTGTCATTCTTAAATCCCGCGCTGACTGTATCCCCGGGCTGCACCTTCTTCATGAGGATTTCCTCCGCCAGCGCATCCTCCACCACGGACTGGATTGCACGCTTTAAAGGACGGGCTCCCATCTTATTGTCGGCATACTTTTTCACCAGATGCTCCTTCAGGGAAGGTGTCATACTCAGATGAATGTCCATCTGTGACTCGCAGCGCTTATAGAGATTGGACGCAAGCAGATTGACGATGGCCTTCATATTGTCGTCATTCAGCTGGTGGAACACGATGATATCGTCTATACGGTTGATGAATTCGGGCTTGAAGCTCTTCTTGACCTCCTCCATCACCGCGGACTTCATCTTCTCATAATCCCGCTTCTCGCTGGTATCCCCAGCAAATCCAAGATTCTTGGGGTCCACAATTCGCTGCGCACCGGCGTTGGAGGTCATGATCAGAATCGTGTTCTTAAAGCTCACCTTCCGCCCCTTTGAATCCGTGATGTGTCCGTCGTCCAGCACTTGCAGCAGGATATTGAACACATCGGGATGCGCCTTCTCGATCTCATCAAAAAGCACCACGGAATAGGGATTCCTGCGCACCTTCTCGGAGAGCTGGCCGCCCTCCTCAAATCCCACATAACCGGGCGGCGAACCAATCATCTTGGATACGGAATGCCCTTCCATATACTCGGACATGTCCACACGGATCATGGCGTCCTCAGAGCCGAACATAGCTTCTGCCAAGGCCTTTGACAGCTCGGTCTTGCCCACGCCGGTGGGTCCCAGAAACAGGAAGGAACCGATGGGACGATTGGGGTCCTTCAGACCCACTCTGCCCCGCCTCATGGCTTTGGACACAGCGGAAACTGCCTCCTCCTGACCGATCACCCGCTTGTGCAGGATGCTCTCCAGCTTCAGGAGCCGCTCGCTCTCCTTCTCCGCCAGCTTCTGCACCGGAATCTTGGTCCACATCGCCACCACCTCGGCAATCTCGTTCTCACCGATGCTGTAGCTCAGATTATCCTCTTTCATCTGACGGCGCGTCATCTGGCGCTCATACTTCTTCGTCAGCTCATCCTGCTGATGCTTAATCTCCGCGGCCTGCGTGTACGCTTCCATGCGGATGGAGCGCTCAATCTGCTTATCCATCTTCTTGATCTGCTCCGCCATTTCCTTAAGTTTATCCGGCATATCCATGGCCCGCAGCCTTGCGCTGGCAGAGGCCTCGTCTATAAGGTCGATTGCCTTATCAGGCAGATTCCTGTCATTGATATAGCGGTTTGACAGCCGCACTGCCGCATCCACCGCTTCCTCGCTGATACGCACCTTGTGATGCTCCTCATAGCGCCCCTTGATACCCTCCAGAATACGGATTGCCTCCTCCTCGGTGGGCTCCTCCACGGTCACGGGCTGAAAACGGCGTTCCAGCGCTGCGTCACGCTCCACATATTTCCGATACTCTGCGATGGTGGTGGCGCCGATCATCTGAATCTCTCCTCTGGCCAGAGAAGGCTTCAGAATATTGGAGGCATCTATGGCTCCCTCCGCACCGCCCGCACCTATGATTGTGTGCAGCTCATCCAGAAAGAGAATCACATTTCCCTCTTCGATGACTTCCTTTACCACCTTCTTGATGCGCTCCTCAAACTCACCGCGGTATTTGCTGCCTGCCACCATGCCGGACAAATCCAGCGTCAGCACGCGCTTATTCTGCACCGTAAGGGGAACCTCCCCCGCCACGATGCGCGCTGCCAGGCCCTCGACCACCGCCGTCTTGCCCACGCCGGGCTCACCGATGAGACAGGGATTGTTCTTCGTGCGGCGGCTCAGAATCTGCACCACCCGGCGGATCTCATCCTCTCTGCCGATGACAGGGTCAAGCTTGCCCTCCCGCGCCAGAGCCGTCAAATCTCTGCTGTACTGATTTAAGGTCGATGCCTTGCCCTTGCCCTGACTCTTCCGGCCCAGATCTTCTTTATAGAGATTGCCGTCCTGACCGATGGCAATCAAAGTATCTACATAAACCTTCTGGATATTGATGCTCAGCGTGTTCAGAAGGCGCACTGCCACATTCTCGCCCTCCTTAATCAGCGCAAGCAAAATGTGCTCCGTGCCCGTCTGCTGCTGCCCGAAACGCTCCGCCTGCCTGTGAGCCTCCTCCAGAATCTTCTTTGCCCGGGGAGAATAGCCTTCCCGTTCCTTCAGGGCCACTCCCTTCTCAAAGGCAATCAAATCCCGAATCATATCCCTGACCTGATCGATATCCACGCCATTGTCCGCAAGCACCCTTGCCGCCACACCGGTCTGCTCCGCCAAAAGCCCCACCAGAATATGCTCCGTCCCGATATAGCCCTGTTTCAGGCTCTTTGCGCACTTGGCCGCCTGAGCCAACGACGCCTTGGCCTTATCTGTAAATTCTGACTGCATCTTTTCAGTCCTCCGTCATTCTATTTGATTCCATATTTCCATATCTGATACATCCAAATATACCGGTCAGGTATACTCGCTGTATATCTCATCGATCAACGCATGAATCTCTGACACAGGAATATTTTTACAGCTACTCTTTGCAAGTATGACCCGAAGTTCCCGTTTCAATTCCTCCAAAGCCTGCAGACGATCCACATCCAGAGCGATTACCGCACCCCGTCTGCGGTCCACCTTCACATAGCCCTCCTGTTTCAGCACCGTGTACGCCTTGTTTACCGTATGCATGTTGATGCCGATGGTGTCCGCCAGCTGGCGCACGCTGGGAAGCGCGTCCCCCTCCTGAAACTGAGAAGTGGCGATACCCAGGATAATCTGATTCCGCAGCTGCAGATACAACGCCTCATCACTGTTAAAATCAATCTCGATTATCATTCGGCCGCCTCCTTATCTACCGCAAAAACACCCGTATTGTTATACACATCATATAACAGTACAGGTGTGCTGTCAACCGGGAGTTTGCGGGCGAAAGCACTTGCAACTCTACATAGGTTGTGGTATATTGAACTAAAGAAGGACACCTGCTGGTAACAGGTGCCCTACATGGAGCCCCACTCCAAAGGTGGAGTATCCCAAGCAAAGGCAGTTACCTCTCAGTGAGAGGCGCCCATTCTGGTTGCAACAGGGTGGGCATTATTTTTTTCGCTTGTGTTCCTTATCTCTGTCGAGAAAGGCAAGCAACGCTATAACAAAGCTGCCAAAGGCAATCAGCAATCCGATTATCCCTATAAATATCAAAATGATATCTGCAGCAGTCATTGGCGCCACCTCCCTTCTTATGTATTCCGGCAAACCGGTCATTAAGCTTGGGAGACTACCACCCCTGTCATGGGTTCCATGTTGGAATACTACCACAGTTCAATAGGAATTTCAATCAGATTCTCTTTTCTGCTGAGGCACTCTTTTCTGTTCTTTGATTCTTTTGAAAGTTTCGCCCCATCCGGGGATACTGTCTGTATGAAGACCCTTGAAAAACGTCAGCGCTTAGCGAGGTCACGAGTTGCAACGCAGCTCGTCGAGCTTAGCGTCTGCTACGTTTTTCGCAGAGCAATTTATTGCTCTTGTGCGAGCGTGTCTGAATACAGACAGTATCCCTAGATGGGGCTGGTATCCCAAAAGAACTAAAGAGCAGAAATGCCGTCCCACTCTATACGGAGAAGGGCAGGAAGGCTGCAATTACGGCCAGTAGTACGGCCGGCAGCATATTTGCCACGCGCACTTTTTTGCCCCAGACGAGATTCAGGCCCACGCAGAAAATCAGGATGGAGCCGATTAAGGACAGATTGCTCAGAGCGGTTTCTGTCATAATCGGTCGGATGAATCGGGAGAGCAGTGTCACCGCTCCCTCAAACACAAACACCGGAATGGCTGAGAACACGCAGCCCTTTCCCATGGAACAGGTCATCACCATGACGATAATCAGATCCAGGATAGCCTTTGTCATGAGAATCGAGGCATCTCCCAGTATACCGTCCTGTATTGCCCCCACGATGGCCATGGCGCCGATACAGACAGTGAGGGAAGCCGTCACAAAGCCATTGACAAATTCCTTGTCCTTGGCATTTCCCGTCTTGATTTTCAGCCATGCTCCGAATCGCTCGAACCATCCCTCTATATTGATGATTTCACCGATGAAAGCTCCCAGCGCAAGACAAAGCACCACAAACATAGCTCTTCCGCTGCCGAGGGAATCTCCCTCTATCTTCAACATGCCTTCCATTGCCCCGGCAATGCCGATGAACAGTACGCTGATGCCGCAGGCCATATTCAGGGCGTCCTGACAGCGCTTCGACAGGCGGCTGCCAAAAAAATGCCCCGCAATCCCTCCGGCCACAATGCCGATTGTATTAATGATAGTTCCCAGTCCAATCATATCTTTTTCACCTCTGGCTTCTGCTCTACAGCACGGATGCCTGCAGATAATAGGGCAGGGCGCTGACATACACCATGATCAGCAGCGACGCCACAACACAGACAAGCATGGCCGCAAACAGCACATTTTTCACCCTTTCCGGACTTTTTGTCCACAGCGGCAGCTTTTCCAGTCCATGGCTGATATAGTACATAAACGGAATCACTCCCGGCATGATATAGCGGCCCTGTGCCTGATAATCCACCGTATAGGCATATCGGACGAGCAGAATAAACGGCATAGCCATGCAAAATATCATGACGCTGTGAAAGAGTATCCGAAGCCATTTTCTGTCCGACAAAGGCCTGCTCTCCTGTGTCCTGAAAAGCAGCCCCAGCGCCCCCGCCACAAAGACCAGTCGGTAAAACCAGTAGACACCTTTCCAGGTAAAGATACTGGTGGAGCCATAGTTGGCGATAAAGCTGTTGCTCAGACTCCTGAAAAAGTCGGTTTCAAGCAGCATGTCGGCCAGAGACCTGCCCTGACTGTGCCAGGTCTCTCGGGCAATGCCGAAGGACTTGATAAAATTCTCCTTCGTGGTAAGCCCGATGATGTCGCCGTCATATAATATGTAATTTCTGATAAAGGACCAGCTTACACACAGGAGCACTATGATGCTGATGGGAATGCCCTTTTTTAACAGAGCTTTCCAGTCATACCGCCACCTTCCGTCCTCTTTTTTCAAAAACCACGCCGCAAACAGCACAATACTGCCCAGAATAAAACCATAGGCATTATAATAGGACAGGGCGCAGAGAATCACGCCCGCCGTCAGCAGCGCGCAGGCCTTGAACGAGAATCCGTCCTCGTAGCCGCACACCAGCCCATAGAGCATCAATGCCGTAGAGAGCAGGCACATGGAATCGGGATTGACATAGGTGTGCAAAAACAGACTCTGGGGCAGAAAAGTCACCAGGAAACAGAAGAGCCAGCGCACTCTGTCATCCCGAAACAGTTTTTTGCCAAGCAGCAAAACCACATAGGCCATCGCCAGACCGATGGTTACGTTTACCAGCCGGGCAGCATACAAAAGCACCAGCGGCGAGTCCGTAAAGAGATTTACAAAACGCATGACATACCCCTGCACCATATAAGGGAGCAGAGTGTAAAAACCGTAGGTCCATCTGCAGCCGCCGCTGAACAGCTCCTCTTCAAATCCGGTGGGAATTGTGCCGTGATTGCAGATATACAGAGGCACTTTATATCGGGAATGCTCGTCCGGCGGATTGCACAGCGAGGGAAACGTGTCATTTAACGGCTGATTCAGCGCGATGGTGAGCGCCACAATCAGGTACAGTGAAAAATAAATCAGGGGGAAAATTCTTCTTTTGTTCAGCTTCATGGCAGGACGTGTCCTTTCTGATTGTATTCTTATTATATTTCCTCCAATTCTACATTAGCTACACTATACCACGATGCCTCATTTTATTCAATTACGATTTACTAATGTATAAAACACTATAATTTTACTCTCCTCC
>JAIDDH010000040.1 GCA_029055435.1 Acetatifactor sp. | reverse complement strand
TTGCGTGCATCTGTGGTGTGTCCCGTTTCTTTTTGGTCGCGTGGGCGGGGAGGTGTGTTGAGTAGCCTTATTCGTGCCACGGGGGGAAGCGCAATTGTTGCAAGAAAGATGGGAGCGGGGGAACCTATAAGGGCATCACGGGACTTTACATTGATTATCGGTGCAGGCGCATTATTGGGAGTGGTTATCACAGTTTTTGGGATTGCCTTTATAGACAGCATTATCTGGAGGCTTGGCGCAAGCAGGATTTTATTTCCATATTGCAGGGAATACTTGTTTATCCTGCTTTTATTTATGCCTGCAAGTATGATGCAGGTCCTTTTTCAGAATCTGATTGTGACGGCAGGACGCCCCGGAATCGGCATGG
This sequence comes from Acetatifactor sp., assembly GCA_029055435.1. GTDB lineage: Bacteria > Bacillota > Clostridia > Lachnospirales > Lachnospiraceae > Acetatifactor. The sequence goes on along the minus strand of JAIDDH010000040.1, from coordinate 23,116 downwards.
TGCTTGGAGTGAGCGCAGGGGCAGCCAATATCTTTTTTGACTATATTTTTATGGTTCCATTGCAAATGGGGATTAAGGGGGCGGCATTAGGAACAGGCATTGGATATCTGATACCGACAGTGGCGGGTATCCTGTTTTTCACAGTGGGAAATGGAAGTTTACATTTCAGGAGGCCTGCTATGGACATTTCCGTTCTGGCGGGAAGCTGTGCGAATGGTTTTTCAGAAATGGTAAGCCAGGCGGCCTCTGCAGTGACCACATTCCTTTTTAACAGGATCATGATGAAGCTGCTCGGCGAGGATGGTGTGGCTGCGATTACCATCATTATTTACACACAGTTTCTGCTGACCACTCTTTACATAGGATTTTCTATGGGAGTAGCGCCTGTTATCAGTTATAACTATGGAAAACAGGACAATGCCCGGTTAAAAAAAGTATTTTCCATTTGTATGAGGCTCATTATTCTGGTTTCCATCTTTATATTTGGAATGGCTTATGTCTTTGGCTCTCCGCTGGTCAGCTTTTTTTCGGAGAAGGGTACATCGGTTTATGAGATTGCGAGGGAAGGGTTTCTGATCTTCCCGTTCAGTTTTCTGTTCTGCGGGCTGAATATTTTTACTTCCGCCACATTTACTGCATTGTCAAACGGGAAACTGTCAGCAGTATTATCCTTCCTGCGGACGTTCGGGCTGATACTTGTGCTGCTGCTCATCCTACCGGAATTTATGGGAGTGACGGGTGTGTGGCTGGCAGTACCGGTAGCAGAGATGCTTACAATGGTTGTAGCGTTGGTCTTTCTTTATCAGAACCAAGACAGGTATCATTATGCGTAATTGCGGAATTTACGAGAGGGCGGCTTCTTTCACATTAGTTTTTCTTATAATTGTGACCCGAAAGTCAAATTGATTCCAGGGTACGCCTTTTTTATAATAAATACAGGACAAAGGAAAAGGCTGCATGCCAGAGGTATGGTTGTGCAATAAGAATAAGCTAAATGAAAGGAAATAAAAGAATGAAAGACGTAATGATTTTGACTGGCGCTGGACAGATAGGTATGGCGATTGCCCGGAGAATGGGGTATGGGAAGAAGATTGTCGTGGGAGACAAGAACATGGAAAATGCTCAGACTATCGCTAAGATTATGAATGAAGCGGGCTTTGATACGGTGCCGATGGAAATGGATCTGTCTTCCCGTGAGTCGATTATGAATCTTGTCGCAGAAGCACAGAAATATGGAGAGGTTTCCATGCTGGTCAATGCGGCAGGTGTTTCACCCAGTCAGGCCCCGATAGAAGCTATTTTGAAAGTGGATTTGTATGGGACTGCGGTTCTTCTGGAGGAAGTCGGTAAGATTATTAAAGAGGGCGGTGTAGGTGTGACGATTTCCAGTCAGTCCGGCTGGCGCATGCCTGCTCTGACTGCCGAGGAGGATGAATTGCTGGCTGTCACTCCGGCGGAAGAACTTTTGAAACTTCCATTGCTGCAGCCGGAGAATATCCGGGATACCCTGCACGCTTACCAGATGGCGAAACGCTGTAATGAGAAGCGTGTCATGGCAGAGGCCGTGAAATGGGGAAAACGGGGTGCCCGTATCAATGCTATTGCTCCCGGCATTGTGGTGACGCCACTGGCGATTGATGAGTTTAATGGGCCTCGAGGGGATTTCTACAAGAATATGTTTAAAAACTGCCCTGCCGGACGTCCGGGAACAGCAGACGAGATCGCCAATGTAGCAGAGCTGCTGATGAGCGACAAGGGTGCTTTTATCACAGGCTCTACCTTCCTGATTGACGGCGGTGCGACTGCCAGTTATTTCTATGGGCCGCTGAAGCCGGCAAAATAATCCGTCCTCTATGGAGGCGCCCCGGTATCTGTAAATTTAAAAAAGCCTAGGGCAGCGCATCATGAAAAAATGCACTGTCCCCGGGCTTATTTAATTTTATTTAATTACTAAAAGAAATATGAAAATTCTGCGGTGCTGTCTGGTCTTCTTGTAATGCTTTCAATGCGTTAATATAAGCGTTATTTTCTGCGTTAACCTGTATTCCGGCCCCAGTAGTCTCTGCTGCTTTCATCGCATCATTTGCTTCACTCAATATAGAGGATTGGAAAGCTATTGCCTGTTGTTCCGTCTTCTCCATCTTTTCGAGATCAGCCTGTTTTCTTTCTGTATTTGCACCACGCATTTCATCCTGATTCATTTCGCTCTTTAAAATAGCAATGCCATCTCTGGTTCTGGCTATAACAGTTCCCTGACGATTTGCCTGCTGCAGGGAAGAGTCTGCCGATACAATTGCATGCATCTTTTTGCGGGATATGCCGGTATCTTTAACCGGATCATCTTCTTTGGTTTTTGTCTCTTTTTCAGCACTGTCTTCTTCTTTGGATTCATCAGCCGGTTTTGTTTCTGTATTCACACCGCGCTTTTCATCCTGATTCATTTCTTCCTTTAAAACAACAGTGCCATCACTATTTTTGGCTATGACAGTTCCCTGCTGTCCGGCCTGTTGCCCGGCGGCCGCCGGATTCTTTTCGTCTGCTTTATCTGAGGATGCGTCTTCCTGTATTTTGTCTTCGGATGTTTCCTCTTTTGCCGGTTCTTTATCTTCCTGCAGCTCCGCAAGCATGATTTCTCTTTTATATGATTTGCTGAGCTCTTCCTGATGCTGTTTCAGCTCTGTGTCGAGACTGGATTTTTCTTTCTGAAGTTTCTCGCGCTCAATCGTTTTTTCACTGGCTGAAAGTTCTTCTTTTGAATCTAATTTCTGCAACTTCTGCTGTACATCTGTAATGTCATTTTGAATGCTTTTGCTTTTTGAATCTGTGGAACTTGCCTTAATCATCTGCATGCCAGACATACTGTTCGTTGATGTTACACTGCCAATTCCCATAGCATAATCTCCTTTCCTGAAAAAGGATGTTTTCATACAACATATCCTTTAATATGTGTTTTCTCTTTGCTAATATAATTATCTATATTTTACTATTATTTACAGGTAAGATGCAAGACTATTTTTTGATTTTTTATGATAAATGGCAAAAAATTTATTAAAAATTTGTAGGCCTCAAGCCACGTCTGATTTTTGCACGCATTTTTATGCGGTCATGAAGTTTTATGCCATTTTAGCGACGATTCATTCCATTTTGATTTCCAACCTGTATTTTATGCCGATATAAGAGTTAAAAGTATTTAAAATAAGCAGACGAGGTAAGGAAAATGGTAAGTACATATCATCAATACATCAGCAGTCCCTTGTGGGAGGGCAAGCGTTACGGGAAAGGGCAGTTTTACTCCCCTTTGAAGGATATGAGAGAGCAGACCATTCTGATTGAGAACAGCAAGGAAAATAAAAATGACAGCTATCGTCAGAAAACAAAATATGACGATCAGGTGGACCGTTATTTCAGTACTTATGATTTGGGCATATTGACAGGTAATCGAGATAGCTATCTGGAAGGGAAGCTGAATTCCGCAGATGATGTGGATTGTTACGCATTCTCTTATATACAGAGGGGCGCTTATGAAGCATTTGGCATTTCTTCAAAGATTACAATACGTCTGGAGAACTTAACAGAAGGGTGCGACTATGACCTGTTGGTCTATGATAAGGCCGGAAACCAGATCGGAATAGCGAAAAAGAACAGCGATGGCAGCAGGGAGTTGACGCTTCCGGAGTGGGATCATGGAAGGGATTATGTGATCCGTGTGGAAAACCGTAACGGCGAAGCGGCAGATACGGAAGGCACCTATCGTATTCAGATCACAGAGGAAAGGACACAGAACCGGTCAGAGGAGCAAGCGCGGGTTCAGCGGCCAGGCAGGGAAGACAAGGCTGATTATGCAAGGGAAGTGGACCGACTGCATGATGAGCAATATCGTGCCTTGCCGGAGGAAGATCGTTATCAGGGCGATGAGAGTGTGGAAGAATTGCTGAAGCGGATGGCTTCCGGGGAGAGGCTTGGTAAACAGGAGCTGGAGTACCTGAAGATTTATGCCAATCTTCACGACTATGAGAGAGCGGAGGCTGCAGGCGGGCTTCGGAATAAGCTGTACCCTGAAATCGTGAACAGACTTAAAACAGCGGGCATAGAGCTGGAGGGGAAAGCCTGGGAGCTGGAGATAGATGCCTATGGCAAAGTGACCATTTCCGGAGAGCTGACAGAGGAAGAAAGGGAGCAGGCGGAAAAGATACTGGAAGAAGAGTTTGCAGATCGGCTGTGGGATACTTATATGCAGGCATCGGATATGGATTCCGAAGAGTACGAACAGTTAAGTGCCTATCACGAGATTAGTAGTTTTCTCCAAAAAGCAACTGACGGGCAGTATAAATGGGAAGATATTTATAAAGATACAGATAGATCCGGGAGTGTCAAAATTGCGGGCCTTCCCGGCAAGCTATGTGAACTGTTGAATTCTCAGGAGAGCACCGGGAAGTATGAACAGCTGCGAGATGATATTTATTTGCTCTGGTCTGCCCAGAGCCGGACTGAAAAGAGCAGCTGGGGGGATTTCCGTGTGAAGTATCATTCAGATGGTACGGAGATGGATATGGTTGAATGATTAGGATTTCCATGGAAGAAAATACGATAGCAAAATGTAAGAAAGCGTGGTATGATTAAGAAAATACGGGTTATTTTGCTTAAGGGGGGATACCATGCAAAAGAAAAGTGATATAAAAACTTTTTTGTCTTTATGTTTATGGATGTTAGTACCATCTGTCTATTTGCTGATTCGGATGAATATTGTTTCTGTTAATAATGTAGACATTAATATACTGGGGCAGATGGAATGGTTTGATTTAATTGACGAGATCATTACGACTGCATTTATTACTCCGCTGTATTATCTGCTTAAAGATAAAGATCCCAGGAAAAACGGCTTTTCATTCATAGTATCATTTGGTGTGTATTTTTTGTTTACCGCGATTATTTCATTGTATATTGGCAATATATCAGCGTTTATGAATGCTGAATATGCAAAAGAGTATCTTTTGCTTCAATCAGTATCTATGTTGATTGCCTTTATAGGGGTATTTGTGAATTTATTATTCCTAATATATGATAAATATAATTTTATAGTATGGTTTGCGGCGGTAAAATTACTGTTATTGTCTATATTTGATTATTTACTGATACCTGTATTTAAAGATTTAGGGGCTTCTTATTCTGAAATTCTTGTTAATACAGTTATTGCAATCTTATCAATGATTTTTATTCTCAAAAACAAATATATTTCATTTGCTGTCTGCGGCAAAGACTTTTTATGGTTATGGGCAAAAATAGGGTCTTTTTCAGGCTTACAGATATTTTTAGATAATTTTATTTATGCTCTCATTGTATGCCGTATGGTAAACGCGGTTTCTGAATCAGGGAACTACTGGGTAGCAAATAATTTCATATGGGGTTGGTTGTTGGTACCGGTTACTTGTCTGGTACAGGTCATACAAAAGAATTCCCTGAAAAGTGTTACATTTCATAATGTCTGGAAATATGTCTGTGCGATTATGCTGGTGTGGGCTGTTACCATACCTTTCTGGAGATTTTTTATACATAGCATAATGGGAATCAATAATGATAGGGATATTTTGAATATACTATATATTTTAGTGCCCTATTATGTGTGCTATATTATCGCTGCTATGATAGATGCATGGTTTGTCTCTAAAGGAAAAACCATATATATATTTATCAATTCGGTCATAGTCAATATCGTATATTATGGAATCATGTATGGCTTGTTTAAAATGGGCGTCTTTGATTTAAATATTTATTTTATCATTCATCTTTTTGGATTAGGTATGGCGGTTCATATGTTTGTGTCGATATACTTATATAAGGCGGATGGTAAAAATGCTTTCAATAGCAGTATGTAATGATAAAAGAGGCAAGACGCAGAGGCGATATGGCAGCAATGGAGAGGGCAATGGGGTATGCCGGCGAATTTTCTGACAAGGCGGAGGAATATAAGGCTGAAGCTGACAAAGGAATGGAAGAAGATGCGAGGGAAGCAAGGGAAAAAGCCAAATTAGAGCGCGAAGAGGCTGTAACCTATACAAAAACCGGAGAGGTGGTTCGCGAGGAACCGGGCGCAAGCATTTCCGTTTCTGTATAAAAACTTACCATATGGCGATTAAAAAGGCATAATCTGAGCATTATATTCATAAAAGAAGTATTCAAAATGTCAGGAGAATCATATGAAGCGTATTCCAAAGCATATCGGTATCATTCCGGATGGCAACAGACGCTGGGCAGAGGGAAATGGCCTGAAAAAACAGGAAGGTTATGCATATGGGCTGGAGCCGGGGTTAAAGCTGCTTCAGGCAGCGCAGAAACATGGCATACAGGAATTGACTTACTATGGATTTACAGTAGATAACTGTAAGCGGCCCAAAGAGCAGGTCACTGCGTTTTCAAGAGCCTGTGTCGAGGCTGTTAAAATGCTTGAACAGGAAAATGCGGAACTGTATGTAATTGGCAATACCGACTCTCCTTGTTTTCCCGCGGAGCTCCTTCCGTATGCAGGCCGCAGGCGCCAGTCCGTCGGCAGCGAAGGCCCATTAAGGGTAAATTTTCTTGTAAACTACGGATGGGAATGGGATATGAAAAACGGCTGGGCATCCAGTGAAATACCGAGAATCGACCTGGTGATCCGCTGGGGCGGAATGTGCCGTTTGTCTGGCTTCCTGCCTATTCAGACCGTTTATTCTGACTTTTATATCGTAAAAGAATTGTGGCCGGATTTTCAGGAAAAGCAATTCGCGGATGCATTACAATGGTATCAGAAACAGGATATCACTTTAGGGGGCTAGAAATAGCTTGTTCATAGCAATTGCTAAAACACGCCGGTAATGAATATCTCGAGTCCGATTGCAATCAGGATTGCGCCGCCTAATATGGTTGCTTTATCAGCAAGTTTGGTTCCGAATTTTTTACCGATAATCAGACCGGCTGAACAAATCAGGAAGGTTACTATAGCGATAATCAGTGCGCAGACAATTGCCATGATTAAACCGTATTCAGCAATTGTAAATCCGACTGACAATGCGTCTATAGAAGTAGCTACACCCTGTATCAGGAGAGCACCTACACTTATTTTAGATGTCTCAATTTCATCACCCTTACTCGTTATTCCTTCTTTCAGCATCTTACCGCCGATAAAAAGAAGCAGTATTAATGCGATCCAGGGAATACATTTTTCAAACACCTTAAAATACTGGAGCAGCGAATGTACGCATATCCAGCCGATCATGGGCATGATTGCCTGAAAAGCTGCAAATACTCCGGCAATCCCGCACATTTTTCCCTTTTTCATAGCCGGTTCATTCAAACCATTTGCAAGTGACACAGAGAAAGCATCCATTGCAAGTCCTACGCCAAGTAATACGCTGTTGAAGAAAAATAACACATTCCATTCCATCTTTTGTTCCTCCCGGATTCGATACAGTAAGAAACCCAAGTACAGTTCTTAAACTATACCTGGGTACATATCAATAAACATATGGACTTCATGCATAGTTTCAGCTATACATGAGTCTCGCAATTTAAAACAAGCCAGACCGAAAGGCCAGTATGTTGACTTGTTGCGATATACGCCTGCTACTCCCGCATGGGAATCTTATTGAAAATAATTTATCATGCTTTGCACCGCTTGGCAAACACTTATATAAATTTTCTGCTTTGCATAATTTTTTGAAAAAGAAATAAAAACTGTTGACGTGAGGGATTTTTATGTTATAATGTGTAATGTGTATGGGATGCTCCGTACATAGAATAACCCAATCAGTCATGTTACTAGAGGGACTGAAGGGAGGTCAGGTGCAGAATGTCTAACGTAATCGTAAAAGAGAACGAGACTTTGGACAGCGCATTGCGTCGCTTCAAGAGAAGTTGCGCTAAGGCGGGTATCCAGCAGGAGATTCGTAAGAGAGAGCATTACGAGAAGCCCAGCGTAAAGCGCAAGAAGAAGTCTGAAGCAGCAAGAAAACGCAAATATAACTAACATGCATGCAAATCCCTGACCGATTTTTGATCAGGGATTTTGTAGTTTGTTACATATGGTTTTTGATACCATAAGACGGCGTGAGGGAGAAAGAAAATGTGGACTAAAGAACTGTTTGGGACGGATGTGTACCATCTCGTGGCGGCTTTTGTGCTTTACAGCATGCTGGGATGGCTGGTGGAGTCCATCTATATGTCCTTCTGCAATCACAAAATCACCAACAGAGGTTTCGGAAAGGGGCCGTTCTGCCCGATCTATGGATTCGGCGCAGTGGCGTGCTATCTGCTTTTGAGTCCTCTGAAGGGGCATTATGTGGCGCTTTATATTATAGGAGCCATTCTGGCCACGATATTTGAGTTTATCGTGGGCAAGGGCATGATTAAGTTTCTGGGCGAGCTCTGGTGGGACTACAATGACAAGCCTTTTAATTATAAGGGAATCATCTGTCTGGAGAGCACCATTGCCTGGGGATTTTATGCCATCGGTATTATTCACTTTGTCAATGCAATGATTTACTGGGTGATTGACAAAATCGATTACCGCATGGGGATTCGCCTGGTGGTGACGGCGCTGGTGCTGGTGCTGGTCGATTATGCGATTCAGCTCACCAAGGTGTTTGACATTGATGTGCGGGAGAAGCGGGATCATTTTATCGAGAGATGCCATGCATTTTTAAATCGATAAAGCAAACAGGAAACAGGTATAACCTATGCCACATTCCCATATTCTTTAGTAGATAAAATGAATGGGAGTGTGGCATTTTTATGCGCAGGAGAATCACAAAGAGATTGTTGGCAGCGTTGCTGGTTTTGGCTTTCATGCTTATTCCGAACAGTTCGGCCCGGGCAGAGCTTGCTGTCTCTACGCCATCGGCAATTTTGATAGAGGCATCCACTGGGGAAGTTATTTTTGAGAAGAACTCGACGGATAGGCGAAGCCCTGCCAGCATCACGAAGATCATGACTCTGCTGCTGACCTTTGAGCAGATAGAGGCGGGTAAGGTCAAGCTCACGGATGACGTGCTGGTCAGCGCCCATGCCAGCGGGATGGGCGGCTCGCAGGTGTATCTGGCCGAGGGCGAGGTGCAGACGCTGGAGACCATGATTAAATGTATTGTGGTGGCGAGCGGAAATGACGCCAGCGTTGCGGTGGCGGAGCATCTGGCGGGGAGCGAGGAAGCTTTTGTGGAAAAGATGAATCAGAAGGCGGCGGTGCTGGGGATGACGGATACGCATTTTGAGGACTGTTGCGGACTGACGGACTCTGACAACCATTATTCCACGGCGCGGGATGTGGCAATCATGTCAAGGGAATTGATTACGAAATATCCTCAGATTTATCAGTATACTACTATCTGGATGGAGGATATCACCCATGTCACGAAACAGGGTGAGACCAATTTTACATTAAACAGCACCAACAAGCTTTTGAAGCAGTATCAGTACACCACGGGTTTGAAGACCGGTTCCACCAGCAAGGCGAGATTTTGCATTTCCGCTACGGCGAACAAGGAGGGCATCGACCTGATTGCGGTGGTGATGGGAGCGGAGACGGGGACGGACCGTTTTCAGGACGCTCAGGTGATGCTGAGTTATGGCTTCAGCGTCACTGACCTGTATGTGGACGCTAATGAGGAGGCGTTGCCCAAGCTCATAGTCAAGGGCGGCGTGAAACCGGAGACGGCGCTGCAATATCAGGGAGAGTTCCGCTATCTGGACATGGAGGGGAATTCGCTGGCTGATGTGGAGAAAGTGGTGGAACTGCCGGAGACTGTAAACGCGCCCATAAAGGCCGGGACGGAGGCCGGGAGCGCAAAATATTACTTAAATGGCGTGGAGATCGGACATACGCCGATTCTCTATGCGGAGGATGTCGAGAAGGCGGCCTATAAGGATTATCTGAAGAAGGCCATGGGATTTTTCCTGCTGTAAATTCTTGCTGTCAAATCTGAAAATGCGGGAAAAACAGTAAGTACGATGGGGAACTGCTATGTGGAATATACTGTTCACGGTTGTGACCGTGGTGGCGCTGATTTTAATATGGATCATGATATATGACGGCAATCGTTTCGTGGTGCGGGAGCATCAGTTTTGTGATGCCCGCATCCAGCGGAACGTCCGCGCGGTGGTCCTGGCGGATCTGCACAACAAAAAGTACGGCAGGGACAATGCGCATTTAATAGAAGCTATCCGGGCCGCAAAGCCGGATATGATTCTGGTGGCGGGAGATCTGCTCACGGCCAAACCGGGGGCAGAGCTCACCACGGCGCTGCAGCTTCTGGAGGCGCTTGCAAAGGATTATCCGATTTATTATGGCAATGGCAATCATGAGCAGCGGCTTGGGCTCTATCCCGACACTTACGGGGATATGGCGGAGCGCTATGCGGAGGGGCTTGAGCGGCTGGGCATCCGGCCCTTAGTAAATGCCCATGTGCAGATTGCGGACTGGGGCATTACGATTTACGGCACAGAAATCGACAGACGCTTTTACCGGCGCATTCATGGACAACCCATGGAGGAGACCTATCTGGAAAGCCTTCTCGGAAAGGTGGACAAGGATTCATACAGCATCTTGCTGGCCCATAATCCCGACTATTTTCCGCAGTATGCAGGATGGGGGGCGGATTTGGTGCTGGCGGGGCATGTCCACGGCGGCATGGTGCGCATTCCCTTTGTGGGAAAAGGAGTGGCGTCCCCTCATATCAGCTTTTTCCCACGCTATGACGGCGGGAGATTTGACGAGGGCGACAGCGTTATGCTGGTGAGCAGAGGACTTGGCATGCACACCATTCCCATCCGGCTCTTTAATCCCGGGGAGCTTCTGGTGCTGGATTTTAAAATGCCGGATCCTGAGGCTGGATTCTGAGAACGTAAGTTCAGCTTGAAAAGTATGGATTTTATCGGTAAAATAGTATCTGTTGTTTGGAGGTGGCTATGGCGATACCCGTAAAGCTGGAGGCGTTTGAGGGCCCTTTGGACCTGTTGCTTCACCTGATCGAGAAAAACAAAATAGATATTTATGATATCCCCATCGTGGAGATCACCGAGCAGTATCTGGATTACATCCGGCAGATGGAGTCGGATGATATGAATGTGATGAGTGAGTTCCTTGTCATGGCGGCGACATTGGTTGACATCAAATGCCGCATGCTGCTCCCCAAGGAAGTGAACGAGGAGGGGGAGGAGGAAGACCCCAGAGCGGAGCTGGTGCAGAAGCTGTTGGAGTATAAGATGTATAAGTTCATGTCTTTCGCTCTCCGGGACAAGCAGATCGATGCGGCGCACAATCTCTACAGGAAGCAGCAGCTTCCCGAGGAGGTGGCGGCGTACAGGCAGCCGGTGGACTATGAGGAGCTGATCGGGGACATGACTCTCAACAGGCTCCACGAGATATTTAAATCCATCGTGCGCAGGCAGGAGGACAAGATCGATCCCATCCGCAGCCGCTATGGCAAAATCGAGAAGGATGAGATCGACATGGATATAAAGACGCTCTATGTGGAGGCTTATGCCAGGGAACATAAGAGCTTCAGCTTCCGAAGACTTTTGGAGAAGCAGAAGAGCAGAGCGGAGATCATCGTGACTTTTCTGATTATCCTGGAACTGATGAAGACCGGGAAAATCAGTATCAGCCAGGAACATATTTTTGACGATATTACCATTATTTCCAATGTAGCGTGAGGATGAATGTATGGAGCGTACAAAGGCGCAGGCCGTGATAGAAGCGGTGCTGTTTACCATGGGAGAGTCCGTGGAGATAAGCAGGCTGGCGGAAGTGATAGAAGAGGATATAAAGACCACAAAGGACATTTTGCAGGAGATGCAGGAGCGGTATGAACATGATGACAGAGGGATTTTCATCACCCGTCTGGACGATGCCGTGCAGCTTTGCACCAAGGCGGAGATGTACGAGTATCTGATAAAGATTGCCAAGACGCCGAAGAAGATGAGTCTGACGGACACGGTGCTGGAGACTTTGTCCATCATTGCCTATAAGCAGCCGGTGACCCGTGTGGAAATCGAGAAGGTGAGAGGCGTGAGCTGTGATCACGCCATAAACAAGCTGCTGGAGTACGATCTGATCACGGAGCTGGGACGGCTGGATGCGCCGGGACGGCCGCTTTTGTTCGGCACCACGGAACAGTTCCTGCGCAGCTTTGGTGTGAAGAGTCTGGAGGATCTGCCGGAGCTCAATCCCGTGCAGCTGGAGGAATTCAAGGCACAGGCGGAGGCGGAAGTACAGCTTCAGTTGGATGTTTAAAGACGTTTAAATCATAAGTCGTATGCGTCTAAATCATAATTATGGCAACAGGCCTCATATATATTAGCAAACCGCATTGAGGAGGAAACCTATGCGGATAAACCATGTCAAATCTGTTGTGGTACGGCTGATAGGAGGCTTTTTTTGTGCCCTGCTTTTGATGAGTACAGTGCAGGAGGCGGCGCTTGTGGGGGAGGCGGAGAACGCGGATTTAAGTCTCTACGCCACATCTGCCGTGCTGCTGGATGCGGATTCGGGGCGGGTGTTGTACGAGAAGAAGGGCTATACGCCCATGGCCATGGCCAGTACTACCAAGATCATGACCTGCATTCTCGTGCTGGAAGAGGGTAATCTGGATGATTATGCGCAGGTGTCTGCCTATGCCGCCACCATGCCCAAGGTGAAGCTTTATGCCAGACAGGGCGAGGAGTATCAGGTGAGGAGCCTGCTCTTTTCTCTGATGCTGGAATCCCACAATGATTCTGCGGTGGTGCTGGCGGAGTACATAGGAAAGCGTTATCTGTCCGAGGAGCTCGCGCAGAAAGCTACAGCGGATTTTTCTGTGGAGGAGAGCAAGCAGGCGGTGAAGGCTTTCGCCAATCTCATGAACGCAAAGGCAAAGGAGCTCGGTTGCGAAAACACCTGGTTCATCACGCCTAACGGGTTGGATGCCACGGAGACCTTTGAAAATGAGGACGGGGAGCAGATACAGCGGGAGCACTGCACCACGGCGGCGGAGTTGGCACGCATCATGGCTTATTGTGTGAAAGAGTCTCCGGGCAGAGATCTGTTCCGGGAGATTACCCGCACGGAGACCTATTCTTTTTATGAGAATGGCAGAAGCGTGACCTGTGTGAACCACAATGCCTTTTTAAACATGATGGAGGGGGCGTTCAGCGGCAAGACCGGGTTTACCAACAAGGCGGGATATTGCTATGTGGGGGCGCTGGAGCGGGACGGCAAGACATTTATCGTGGCGCTTTTGGCCTGCGGCTGGCCCAACAACAAGACTTACAAGTGGAGTGATTCCAGAGAGCTGATGGAGTATGGTCTGGAAAACTATGAGTACCGGGAGATCCCGGGGGAGGAGACGGCGTTTGACGAAAAGAGCCTCCGGCCGCTGACCGTGGAGGACGGGCAGACACAGATCCTCGGAGGAACCGCCAGGGTGGAGCTGGAAATCCGGGAGCGCCATGGAGGCGGGGGTGAAAACGGTGCAAACGGTGAGAGCGCGGGGGGCGAAAACGCGGGAGAAGAAGGTTCCACGCGTCTCCTCATGCGGAAAGACGAAGAAATCAAAGTGGAGTGCGAGCTGCAAAAGCACCTTCAGGCTCCTGTGCGGGCGGGGACGCAGGTGGGCTGCATTCTCTACAGTGTGAACGGCAAAGTGTATCTCACCGAGACAATCGTGACCAAGACCGGTGTGGAGAAGGTGGAGCTCCCATGGTGCGTGGAGCAGGTATTCAAACGATTTCTGGTGCTTTAAAAAAATGTCAAAAAATTCGGAAAAAAATGCAATTCGTTCTAGGCGAGTTGCTTTTTTTATGTTATACTATCATGGACAAAATAGGGGGGTATCTGTCCCCCGCATTGATTTGTTTGTTCTTTATCATTATAAATGGAGGGCTGAAAGCATGAGTACTACTTCAAAAGCGAGTCAAAGAATTGCAGCTTTACTCGACGACAACAGTTTCGTTGAAATCGGCGGGCTTGTCACGGCAAGAGCCACTGATTTTAATATGAAACCAACAGAAACTCCTTCTGACGGATGTATCACCGGCTACGGAGTGATTGATGGTAATCTTGTGTATGTCTACAGCCAGGATGCTTCCGTGATGAACGGAACCATCGGCGAGATGCATGCGAAAAAGATTGCTAATCTCTACGATTTGGCAATGAAGACCGGAGCACCTGTCATCGGACTGCTCGACTGTGCAGGCGTGAGACTGCAGGAGGGAACCGATGCGCTTGCGGCGTTCGGCAGCATCTATGCAAAGCAGACCGCGGCCAGCGGCGTGATTCCTCAGATCACGGCAGTGCTCGGTTCCTGCGGCGGTGGACTGGCATTGTTCCCCACGCTGACAGACTTTACTTTTATGGAGGAGAAGAATGCGAAGCTGTTCGTAAATGCGCCCAACGCTCTGGACGGCAATGTCATCACCAAATGTGATTCCTCCTCTGCAGCATTCCAGTCTCAGGAGAGCGGCATTGTGGATGTGGTGGCTGACGAAGCGACGATTCTCACAAAGATTCGCGAGCTCATCGGTTTCCTTCCCGCAAACAATGAGTCCTATGCGGGAGAGGAGTGTAGCGATGACCTGAATCGCGTGAATCCGGAGATTGCAGGCTGTGTGGGCGACACTTCCATCGCACTGTCCATTCTGGCTGACGACAATCGTTTCTTTGAGGTGAAGGAAGGCTATGCAAAGCAGATGGTGACAGGCTTCATGCGTCTGAACGGCATGACTGTGGGCGCGGTGGCAAACCGCTGCGAAATCTGTGACGAGGAGGGCAAGACGACGGAGAAGTTCGACGCTGTGCTCACCAAACAGGGCTGCGAGAAGGCCGCTGATTTTGTGAATTTCTGCGACGCTTTCGGAATTCCTGTCCTGACGCTCACCAATGTGAAGGGCTACGAGGCTACTCTGTGTTCCGAGAAGGGCATCGCCAGAGCTGCGGCAAAGCTTACCTATGCGTTTGCAAGCGCAACGGTTCCCAAGGTAAATGTGATTGTGGGCAATGCTTACGGCACTGCTTATGTGGCCATGAATTCCAAGGCCATCGGCGCAGATATCACCATGGCATGGCCGGATGCGCAGGTCGGCGCAATGGAAGGCGGACTGGCTGCAAAGATTATGTATGACGGCCAGGGCGCAGATGTGATTAAGGAGAAGGCTGCAGAGTATGAGCAGATGAATCTGAATGTCAATCATGCGGCCAGAAGAGGATATGTAGACCAGATCGTAAATGCGGCTGACACTAGAAAATATGTGATCGGCGCATTTGAAATGTTGTTCACAAAGAGTGAAGACGGTCCTGTGAAGAAGCATGGCGCCGTCTAGAAAGGGTGATTGTAAGATGAAGAAATTTTTGACTTTTACCTGTATGATTGCCTGTATCTTTGGACTGACGGCCTGCGGGAACGGTAAGAATTATACGAATTATGAGGAGGATAAGCTGAAACAGGCTATCACCTTGACAGAGACGCAGTTGATTCCCGCCATTCAGGATGTGCTGAACAATCCCACGGCCACCGTGCTCTATGAATATACGCCCGAGGAAGTGGAGTATATTGTGAGCCAGGTTTATAGGCTTGAGGTGGACGGCAATGCCTTTATCAGTGCGTTGGGTTCCTTTTCATCCGCCTATGAGGAAATTGGCGGAACCGGCAAGATTACAGGCTCCACTGCAGACATTGACGGCGATCAGATCATTGTCAATGTATCGATAGAAGGGCCCAATCAGAATGCTCAGGCGGAGGTGGTGCTCTCCAATGACTTTTTCTTTAAGATGGAGTCGGCGTCCCTCAATAAAGTAAGCACCATGGGAGACTCTATGGTGAGGGCTGCGCTGAACACCGTGCTGGGTATGGGATCCGTGTTTGCAGTGTTGATTTTGATATCTATGATTATCTCCGCCTTTGGTCTTATCTCTAAGGTGCAGACCAAAGCGGCGGCAAAGAAAGATAGTCAGGTGGCTGCAAGCGCTGCCACAGAGACGGCAAATCCCGCTCCCGCACAGGAGGAGATCGACGCAGCCGATGATTATGAGCTGGCAGCCGTGATTGCGGCCGCTATCGCCGCCAGCGAAGGCGCAGCTTCCACAGACGGGTTTGTAGTGCGTTCCATCAGAAGACGCAGAGCATATTAAATAAAAAATGGAGGAATAGAAGATGAAAAATTATACCATTACCGTAAATGGCAACGTATATGATGTGACAGTGGAGGAGGGCGCATCCACAGGCGCTCCCGTGGCGGCAAAGGCTCCCGCAGCTCCCAAGTCCGCGCCTAAGGCAGCTCCCGCAGCAGCACCCAAGGCAGCAGGAGGCGCAGGCAGCGTGAAGATTGAGGCCGGTGCGGCAGGCAAGGTGTTTAAGCTGGAGGCAAGTGTCGGCCAGGCAGTGAAGGCCGGAGATGCTGTAGTGATTCTCGAGGCGATGAAGATGGAGATTCCTGTTGTTGCTCCCCAGGACGGCACCGTTGCAAGCATCGATGTTGCGGTTGGCGATTCTGTTGAAGCCGGAGCGCTTTTGGCGACCATGAACTAAACGCCGGAATTTTTCAGACTGGCATCGCCCTGCGAGTATGGCAGACAGGCGGTGCAAAAAACAACAGGAGGTCAACAAATGGAATATATAGGTAATACGCTCAACAATCTGTTTCATCAGACAGCCTTCTTTAATTTGACGGTTGGAAATTATTTCATGATTGTCATAGCGTGCGTTTTCCTTTATCTAGCCATCCGACACGGGTTTGAGCCCTTGCTCTTAACCCCCATCGCTTTCGGTATGCTTCTGGTCAATATCTATCCCGATATTATGATCGCACCGGAGGCATCGGCAAATGGCGTCGGTGGTTTGCTGCATTATTTTTATATTTTGGACGAGTGGGCTATTCTCCCTTCGCTGATTTTTATGGGCGTGGGCGCAATGACGGATTTCGGCCCGCTGATTGCGAATCCCAAGAGCTTTCTTCTGGGCGCTGCCGCGCAGTTCGGCATCTTCGCCGCATACTTCGGCGCAATCGGAATGGGCTTTAACGACATGGCGGCCGCTGCCATCTCCATCATCGGCGGCGCGGATGGTCCTACTTCTATTTTCCTGGCAAGTAAGCTGGGACAGACAGCCATCATGGGGCCTATAGCAGTGGCGGCGTACTCTTATATGTCGCTGGTGCCTATTATCCAGCCCCCTATCATGAAGCTGCTCACCACGGAGAAGACCCGTAAGATCAAGATGGGTCAGCTTCGTCCTGTGTCCAAGCTGGAGAAGATTCTCTTCCCCGTCGTTGTGACCATCGTGGTAGGCCTGCTTCTTCCCACCACCGTGCCTCTGGTAGGCATGCTCATGCTGGGCAATCTGTTCAGAGAGTCCGGCGTGGTGAGACAGCTCCAGGAGACCGCTTCCAACGCATTGATGTATATCGTAGTTATCATGCTGGGTACCTCTGTAGGCGCAACCACCAGTGCGGAGGCATTCCTGAACTGGGATACTCTGAAAATCGTGTTGCTGGGTCTGATCGCTTTCATGTTCGGCACGGCGGCCGGCGTTGTATTCGGCAATATCATGTGCAAGTTTACCAAGGGTAAGATTAATCCGCTGATCGGTTCCGCAGGCGTGTCCGCAGTGCCCATGGCAGCCCGTGTGTCCCAGAAGGTGGGAGCGGAGGCAGACCCCACCAACTTCCTGCTCATGCATGCCATGGGGCCTAATGTGGCAGGCGTTATCGGCACGGCGGTGGCGGCCGGTACCTTTATGGCAATCTTTGGTGTGTTCTAAGCTGTGAGGCGGGCCGAGAGACTTACGCTTTACAGATACAATTGTCCGGTAAACAAGAATAATAAATGGAGGAATTTCGTAAATGTCAGAACAAGCTAAGAAACCGATTAAAATTACGGAAACCATACTGCGCGACGCGCACCAGTCTCTGATTGCTACCAGAATGCCCACCGAGCTGATGCTTCCCATCGTTGACAAGATGGATAAGGTTGGCTATCACTCTGTGGAGTGCTGGGGCGGCGCTACTTTTGACGCATCACTGCGTTTCCTGAAGGAAGATCCCTGGGACAGACTGAGAAAGCTGCGTGACGGCTTTAAGAACACCAAGCTTCAGATGCTGTTCCGCGGACAGAATATTCTGGGCTACAGACCCTATGCCGATGATGTGGTGGAGTACTTCGTACAGAAGTCCATCTCCAACGGAATCGATGTAATCCGTATTTTTGACTGTCTGAACGATCTGCGCAATCTGCAGGCCGCTGTGGACGCCACTAATAAATTCAAGGTGCAGGAGGGCCGCGGACATGCGCAGGTTGCCCTTTCCTACACGCTGGGCGATGCCTATACCTTAGAGTATTGGACCGACATGGCCAAGAAGATCGAGGAGATGGGTGCAGACTCTATCTGTATCAAGGATATGGCAGGTCTGCTGGTTCCCTACAAGGCTACGGAGATGATTTCCGCCATGAAGAGCGCAACCAAGCTGCCCATTCAGCTGCATACCCACTACACCTCCGGTGTGGCCGGTATGACTTATCTGAAGGCTGTGGAAGCCGGTGTGGATGTGATCGATACCGCTATGAGTCCTTTTGCCATGGGTACGTCCCAGCCCGCTACAGAGGTGATGGTTGAGACCTTCAAGGGCACAGAGTACGATACAGGCTTCGATCAGAATCTGTTGGCTGAGATTGCAGATTACTTCCGTCCCTACAGAGATGAGTGCCTTGCAAACGGCCTGCTCAATCCCAAGGTTATGGGCGTTGATATCAAGACTCTGCTGTATCAGGTTCCCGGCGGTATGCTCTCCAACATGGTGAGCCAGCTCAAGGAGCAGAATGCAGAAGACAGATATTACGACGTGCTTCAGGAGATTCCCCGGGTGCGCAAGGATCTGGGCGAGCCCCCTCTGGTTACCCCTTCCTCTCAGATCGTGGGTACACAGGCGGTATTCAACGTACTGATGGGCGAGCGTTACAAGATGGCTACCAAGGAGACCAAGGCAGTGCTGCGCGGCGAGTATGGCCAGACTGTAAAGCCCATGAGCCAGGAGGTTATCGACAAGGTTATCCCCGGCGAGAAGAGAATCACCTGCCGTTATGCGGATATGATCGAGAACGAGCTGGATAAGCTTGAGGGAGAGATGGCAGAGTGGAAGCAGCAGGATGAGGATGTATTGTCCTACGCACTGTTCCCTCAGGTTGCCACCGATTTCTTCAAGTATCGTCAGGCACAGCAGCAGAAGGTTGACATGACCCAGGCTGACACCAAGAACGGTGCTTACCCGGTATAATCAAAGAGAATAGCGTATGTATTAAGGAAAAAGCGCCGCACCGGCTGAAAATATCCGGTGCGGCGCTCTTTTATGCGCAGCCGGTTTACTCTGTCAGATTGGAGAGAGGCATAAAGCTGTACCCCATATCCTCCCAGGCGGTGAGAAGCTCATCCAGAATCTCGCCGTTGGTCTTTGAGGTATTGTGCAGAAGCACCACGGCTCCCGGATGAATCCTTGCGGTCAGCTTTTCCAGCGCATCCTTGTGGCTGGGCTGATGCTCGGCATCCCAGTCTACATAGGCGAGACTCCATAGGATGGTGCTGTATCCCAACTCCTGTGCCATCTCCAGATTGGTGATGCCGCATTTTCCCTCGGGGGGGCGATAATACATGGAAAGCTTTTCATCCGTTATCTGGGTAAACAGTTCCGACACATCGTCCATCTCTTTTTGAAAAGCAGGCAAATCCGGCAAAGTGTTGACGTCAGGGTGGTGGTAAGTATGACTGCCCACCGCATGTCCGTCCTCCACCATCCGCTTCACCAAGTCAGGCTCGGTCTCCAGATAATGCCCCACCACAAAGAAGGTGGCGGGTGCATTATGTTTCTTCAGGGCATCCAGAATGGGCTCTGTGTTGCCGTTCTCATAACCGCAGTCAAAGGTCAGATAAATAACTTTCTCGTCCTCGCCTCCCATAAAATAGGCGTCATATTGTTTCAGCTCTTCCGGAGAGGCGTTCCCCGCAGGCTGTGTTCCTGACTCCCCAAAGCTTAATCCCCAGCCCAGTGCCTCCGGGGTCAGCTTATCGACAAAGGGCTCCGGCTTCTCAGGTATCGATTCCGCTTGGGAAGTGATATTGTTTGCACCTGCCTCGCCAGAACTGTCTTTTTCTAATTCCACATCAGGGGCGGAGACATCCACGTCCCCGGTCTCCGGCAGCGATTGGGACTCTTGTCCGGCCCGCAGTTCCCAGTTTTCATTCATGCCGTCCCCCCTGCCGCCGCATCCGGCCAAAATC
Organism: Acetatifactor sp.; assembly: GCA_029055435.1. Lineage (GTDB taxonomy): Bacteria > Bacillota > Clostridia > Lachnospirales > Lachnospiraceae > Acetatifactor. The sequence goes on along the minus strand of JAIDDH010000040.1, from coordinate 2,852 downwards.
CCGGCAATGATCAGTAACATAGTCGCAACTGCTTTTTTCATAGGTATTTTCTCTCCTGCACTCTTGGTATTCCCTCGCGGGCTCATGTAGAGAATAACCTATTCATGCATCATCAAAGATACCAAATTGCATCAAAATTAAATCATTTATGTCACAGCAGTGTGTTGTCCCGCAGCGCTTCGGCCAGCTGAAGCCGGAGTATCTTCTTTCCTCCGATATAGTATGCCAGCGCCACAAATCCGAAAACGCTCAGTATAAACAAAAGGATGGGCACAAAGGGGGCGACCTCCATAAATTCCGCGGCTTTTAAATGGCTTGCGGATATCATAAACCACACGGCGGCTGTAGTGAGAGGCAATGTGATCAGTACCGGCCGGCCGGCGATAGCCAATGCCTCTATGCAGAAGATTTTCCGCATACCCTCCGGCGTCAGACCCACGGACAGATATCTTGCAAACTCGCGTTTCCTCTGTCGGAGGAAGCCTAATGTATTGGAAAATACATTGGCTATTCCAATCAGAGCCAGCAGGATGCAGAAGCCTCCTAGAACCAGTTTATATGCTCCTATGATTTCGGCATTTGTAATCTGTTCCTGAAGACGGTTCTCACTCTCAGCCTCATAGCTGTCCCCAATAAGCCGTATGGCATTTTCTTCCAGCAGAGTTAATTCGTTTAAATCCATATTTTCCTGCGCCAGAAGACGGATAAAGGTATCTTTTTCGTCGCCGCCGATCTGAGGCTTTATTTTTTCCCAGAGGGACAGAGGAATAAAATGCACCAGCGCATAATCCTCATATTCCTCCCGCAGGATCGGCGTCTCCCGGGTGCAGGCGAGCAGGGGAATTGCTATGGGTTCATTGGTCTGCCCGGCGTCTTGCAGGGAAGAGGAAGCCATATCCTCCCGGAGATAGGGGAGATATTCCCGGTAGCGGAAATTGCTGTGCAGGCTGTCCCATATGCGATTTAAGAGTATGCCACCCTCTAAATCGGGTGTGACGCCCAATTGTCTGCAATATTCCTCAAAACTTGAATCATCCAGAATCACAATAGGAGCTTTAATCAAGTAACTATTTTTGTTATTTTCATCGGTGGAGACAGAAGTGCCCGCCAAGGCCTCAGGGCCTCCTAAGGAGAGCAGCTCATCGCTGAGATCGCCTTTTGGAATCACACATAAGGCGTCTGCTTTCTGATAAGCGGCAGCGCCTTGCACGCCGGACAGGTTCTGGAGCTCCTGAATCGGGTCAAATTCTTCCAGTCCGGTATTATGCACCGTTATCATGATATCCCACGCGTCCTGATAGCGGCCGAAATAGGTGTGCCGCACACTGAGATCAGAGAGCGCAAAGAAGCATTGCATCGTCATAAAGCCCAGAAAGGAGAGCGTCAATGACAGCGAGGTGGTGCGCAGGGCTTTGCGCTGTGCCCGCAGGGCGTTTCCCGCAAGCTCTCCCTCCATACCGAACAGCGCGGACAGGATGGGAGAGTGGTTTTTCCATGGGAAATGTGATTTTTGCTTTAATTGCAGCTCGCCTGCATTACGGATTGCCTCCAGAGGAGTCAGGGTACTCAGTTTTCGGGCCGGGAGCCAGGCGGAAAAAAGTATCGTGAAGGCGGCGGATAAGAACGTGACTGCAAAGACCGCAGGATGATACCGAAACTCGGCTTCACGGCTTCCGACAATATTTACGACGAGTAGGTCTATCCCCCGCATCGTACCGAAACAGAGCGCGATACCGGATAGAATACCGGCCAGAACGGGGGCTGCGGAAAGCAGCATAGTCTCCTGCAGCAGACAGATGCGAATCTGTTTTGGCGTGGCCCCGATGCTGGAGAGGATGCCGAACTGACGGATCCGGTTGTTCATGGACACGGCGAAGGAGTTGTGGATGACCAGAATCATGGAAAAGCATACCACGGCAACTATTACCAGATAAAACGGCATCAAGAGCCGGGGAGATTCGTCTCCAGGAATGCGGACAAAGTATAGGGACAGGAGCTGGAGATTGTAGGAGACCGCAGATTCTTCTAGTCCCAGTGTATCTCTTATCAGAGACATATCTCGATGAGTTGTCCTCAGATTATGAAAATAGATATCCACTGTGATGCCCTGCCCATCGGACAATTCGGTATTGGCGACAGCTTTTTCCACATTGGCGAAGCCGCAGATGACAGCCAGCTGTTCTTCGCTGATATTCCCGGTAATACGTGCCTGCCAGCCGCCCTCCTCCAGAATCGTTTTCTCGATATCGTCCAGCCAGAAATTATAGAACAGGCTGCACAAAAAGGACAGAAACAGAGTGGCGATGAACGCGGCTGCCATAATCGATATGCCCGCGGCGCGGTTATTTTTGATATAGCCTGCTGAATAGTCTCTCCACATGTCGTTTACCTCCGTTTCTCATCGCTGACAATGCGCCCGTCTTCTATGGTGATGATACGGTCAGCCTCCAGGGCGACCCTTTCATCATGGGTGATCAGCAGAATGGTCTGGTTCAGATTGCGGTTGGACAATTTTAACAGGTCTATGATTTCTCTGGAGTTTTTTTGATCCAGATTACCTGTGGGCTCGTCCGCAAGGAGCAGAGCGGGGCGATATACCAGAGACCGGGCTATGGCGGCCCGCTGCTGCTGACCTCCCGACAACTGACTGGGGAGCGATTCCAGCTTGTCAGCAATGCCCAGAGAGTTTACAATCTGCTCAAAATAGTCCTGATGCGGTTTTTTCTTATCTAGCAAGAGCGGCATGAGAATATTTTTCCGAATGGTGAGAGTGGGAATCAGATTATAGAACTGATAGACCAGTCCGACCTTTCTGCGCCGGAAGATGGCGGACTGCGACCGATTCAGGGTAG
>JAIDDH010000004.1 GCA_029055435.1 Acetatifactor sp. | reverse complement strand
CATCAGGATACGGAGGAAACGCTGGGGAGAATGCTGAAGATGCTGGCCGAGGAGGGAGAGGAGAAAACGTTCCGATGCATTCGGGAAGAACTTGTCAAAAAGAAGCATGCAAAAAGAAGAAGCAGGACAGGCAACAATCGGAGAAAACGGAATACAATACAGTAAATCATTGATAACATGGGTATCAGAACATGAATTGCTGGATTATATTGCTGCTGTTGCTCAGCGGTTGCGGAAACGGCTGTGGCAATAACTGCGGAAGCCGCAGCGGAAACGGCTGCGGAAATGATTGTGGAAATGACAGCTGTAATTCGGGCTCCAATCAGGGAGACTGCGGCTGCAGCCGTGAAGAGCGCAGGGCTGCCAGAGCTGTATGGGAGGCGAAAGAGGCCACCAGAGACGCGAGAGAGGCTGTCAGGGATGCGAGAGAGGCTGTGAGAGATGCAAGGGAGGCGTGCGGTGACGCTCCCGGAGGCATGATGCCCCCTCCTCCCAGATCGGATTTTAATTACTATAACGAGGGCTGCGGCTGCCAGAACTAAACAGGCCTACAGTCATCACAAATCCATATCAGACAAAAAAAGAGCAGGTTTTTCAACCTGCTCTTATGTGTTTTTATTGGGAACGGGCTTCTTTCCAGTATTTATTGTAGAGCTCGTCGCCCTCCTCACCGAGATAGGTGAAGGTCTCCAGATTGTCATACTGGCTCAGATCGGGAAAGGCAATCTTGGAGTTCCTGATGTCCTCATCCTCGATTAAGGCCTGGGCCGCAGTGTTGGGGGTGGAGTAGGTGATGTACTCGAAATTCATCAGGGCAATATCCCCACGGCACATAAAGTCTATGAATTTCTCTGCGTTTTCCTTGTTGGCAGCATTCTTCGGGATTACCCAGCCGTCGATCCACACATTGGTTCCCTCCTCGGGGATCACATATTCCAGATCGGGATTTTCACGCTGAGTATAAATTGCCTCGCCGGAGTAGATGACGCCCAGAGCGGCTTCGCCGCCAATCATCTTGTCCCGCACCTCGTCGATGACCCATGCCTGTACCAGAGGTCGCTGCGCGATCAGGGAATCTCTGGCGGTTTCAAGTTCGGCGACATCCAACGTATTCATGGAATAGCCGTTCAGCTTCAGGGCAACCATGAAAGCGTCCCGCACGGAATCCTGCATGAGAATGTTGTCCGTGTATTTTTCATCCCAGAGAATGGACCAGCTGGTGACGGGTTCGTCCACCATGGTGGTGTTGTAGAGGATGCCCACGGTTCCCCAGCAGTAGGGTACACAGTATTTGTTGCCGGGGTCGAATTCCTCGGCGGTGTCATAGTATGAAGCGCCGATGTTGGAGAGGGCATTGGGCATATTGTCATAGTTTAATTCCTGTAACAGATCGTTGTCGATCATCTTGCGGATCATGTAGTCCGAAGGACAGATGACGTCGTAGACGGAGGCACCGGCCGCCACCTTGGGATACATGGTCTCGTTGGTGTCATATTCATCGTAAATCACCTTGATTCCGGTCTCTTTCTCGAACATGGTCAGAGTGTCGGGATCGATATACTCACCCCAGTTGTAGACATAGAGCTCGCCGTTTTTACCGGTGTCCGAAGATGAGCCGCAGCCGGAGAGAGCAGCGGCTGCAAGAGCTGCGCTCAGCGTCATTGCAAGGATTTTAGATATTTTTTTCGTGATTTTCATAATAACCTCCTTAGCGGGCCTTCTTGTGCCCCGCCCGCGGGGTGTAATTGACTAACAGCAGCAATATCAGAACCGAGGTGAAGATGATGGTGGAAAGCGCATACATTTCCGGCTTGATTCCCTTCTTTACCTCTGTGTATATCTTGGTGGACAATGTGTCAATGCCCGGTCCCTTGGTGAAGTGCGTGATGATGAAATCATCCAGGGACATGGTGAACGCCATCAGAAAGCCCGAGAAGATACCGGGCAGGATATCCGGGAACACCACCTTGAAGAATGCCTGGAGATGGGAGGCTCCCAAGTCCAGTGCCGCCTCGTAGGTATTGGGATTGAGCTGTCTCATGCGGGGCATCACACTCAGAATCACATAGGGAATATTGAAAGTGATATGCGCCAGCAGGATGCTTCCGAATCCGAATTTAATGCCAATACTGATAAACAAAAGCATCAGTGAGATGCCGGTGACGATATCTGCATTCAGCATGGGGATATTAGTCACGCCCATGATCAGAGAGCGGGTGCGTCTCTTCATATTCTGCATGGAGATACAGGCCACAGTTCCGATGACCGTCGCGATGAGAGCGGAGAGGAACGCAATCGCCAAAGTATTCCACAAAGCCTGCAGGATTACCTCATTCTGAAAGAGACTCTGATACCATTTCAGGGTGAAGCCGCCCCATTTCGCCCGGGTCTTACTGGCGTTGAAGGAGAGTACGATCAGCGTCGCAATGGGGGCGTACAAAAAAATAAAAATCAGAATAATATACAGTTTTCTGGCTGCGCCGTATAATCTGTTCACAGGGCATTCACCTCCCCGTCTTTATCAGTCACCGCGGAGATGACCATATTAAATATAATAAAGAGCATCAGCACGATGGAGAGACCGCTTCCCAGATTCCAGTTGTCGGTGTTGGTGAATTCATCCTCGATGATATTGCCGATGAGTAAAATCTTGCCGCCGCACAGT
>JAIDDH010000039.1 GCA_029055435.1 Acetatifactor sp. | reverse complement strand
CCGCATCGTTCGTCTTAATTTCCAGCAAAGGTTTGTCCTCCTTTTCCATAAGGAATCCATTTACATCATCCTATTAAACTCCATATAGTCTATCATATAATTATTTCACAAATTTATCAACACATTTTTTAAGAAAATTTTATAATTGTCTTTTAGCAATTACTCTGGTTTAAAGGTATAATCTCCTTTCTCATTATAAGACTCCATCTGAATCGTCCCCGCTTTGTCCCCAAGACCCGGCAGCATCTTGGGCAGACGCATCAGCTTGTCCTCCAGTCTGGCCGCCTCATTGCCCAGAGCTACCTTGACATTGCCAAAATAAAGCGTAATCTGCTTATCAGAATGAAAATAAATCCTGTCCGCCATAATCTCATATTTATTCAGAAGCTTTGTCAAGTCCAGAATCGTGCCGAAGACCTCCTCGTGCTCCCCTTGTACCGGCAGAGGCTGTCCCAGAACAATATGGTCAAAGGAAAGGCCTGTTACCTGCGGGATTCCGGCGGTGCGGATAGCGGAGCTCTCCACCACATAACCGTCCTTGTCGAAGTATACATAAGCGCCCATATATTTCACATAGCCCGCCAGCGCCTTCTCATAGACCGTAATCTTGATGGTGTCAGGCGCGAGAATGTTCACATCCATGGCATCCACAAACGGCACGTCCGTAATTCCGCGATTCTTGTACTTCATCGAGAGATAAAGGGAATTGTCGCCAAACACTCCGTCCATCACAAGCGCCTTGATTTCTTCCTCCGTGTAGTGTATATTCCCCTCCACATACACGGTCCGGACGGTATGCATATCCCACACATACCATCCGACACCGCCCACAATCGAAAGCACTGTCAGCGCAATCAATAAAATTATAACTATTTTTCTTCCTCTTCGTAGATTAAACACTGACTATACGCGCTCCCAAATCTCTCAAGTCTTTTCCGATATTTTCATAGCCGCGCTCAATATAAGCACAGCCCGTGATCTCGCTCTCTCCCTCGGCCATGAGTCCTGCGAGCACAAGGGCTGCTCCCCCTCTGAGCTCTCTGGCCTCCACTTTGGCTCCCCGCAGAGAGGACACGCCCCGCACCAGAACGATATTCTGCGTGTAATGCTCGATATCCGCTCCCATACTCCGCAGAGAATCCACCACCCGGAACCGATCCTCAAAAATAGTCTCCTCAACACAACTCTTCCCGTCAGCCCGGGTCAGCACCGTCAGAGCCATGGACTGCAGATCTGTGGGAAATCCGGGATAGACTGCCGTGCGCAGTCTGGCCAACGCGTGCGGTCTCTCCGGCGCCTGCACATAGAGCCCGCTCTCATATCCATAATCCGCACCGTAAATACCATCGCCGCCCTCCCTGCCGTCCATCTGACATCTGGCGCCCATGCGCTCCGCCGTCTGTATCACGGCCTCAAGCTGTCCGCAGGGAGCATTCTCAAGAAGCACACTGCCCCCGCAACCCACACATGCAAACAGATAGGTCCCCGCCACAATCCGGTCTGCCGGCACGGTAAATTCCGCCCCGTGCAGAGGAGTTCCGCCTTTGATGCCAAGAATCGAGCTGCCAATGCCCTCGATGTGTGCGCCGCAGGCTGTGAGATAACGGCATAAGGCTTCCACCTCAGGCTCCCTGGCCGCCCCCGTGATCGTAGTGTCCCCCTCAGCCTGTACCGCGGCCAGTAAAATATTCTCCGTCGCCCCCACACTGGAAATGGAGAGGCGGATGTCCGCTCCCCGAAGCCTGTTCACTCTTCCGATCAGTCTCCCGTCCTCCTCGGTAAATGAGACTCCCATCTTCCCCAGCGCCTTCAAATGCAGATCGATGGGACGTTTCCCGATGACACAGCCGCCGGGATGCTCCATAGTCACCTCACCGAAGCGTCCCAGCATCGCCCCCAGAAGACACAGAGACGAGCGCATGCCTGTGATGGCGTCCCCCGACATATTACAGGCCCCCGCCCGGGCGCTGTCCACCAGATAGCCGTCCCCGCTGCGGCGCACCCGACATCCCAGACTCTGCAACAGGCTCACCATATGCTGCACATCCGCAATCTGCGGACAATTCCGGATATCGGAGGCGTCCCCTGTGAGCAGAGTAGCCGCCAATATGGGCAGCGCTGCATTTTTTGAGCCCTGAATCCGTACCTTTCCCTGTAAGGGAATGCCGCCGTGAATATGAAATGTTGTCATACAATACCACCCTGTTTCTGATATTTAAGGGACTTCTGTATTGTATGTCGAAACCTAAGAAAATGTGCCTACAGCTCCCGCAGCTGAATACGCTTGGCAACACTTAAGACCAACCCAACTTCTATCAGCAGGAACATAACCGAAGAGCCTCCGTAACTGATAAACGGCAGGGAGATTCCCGTGTTGGGGATGGTGTTGGTCACAACGGCAATGTTCAGAATCGCCTGCACCGCAATATGCCCGATTACCCCCACCACCAGCATGGCTCCGAACAAATCGGAGGCGTTGTTGGCGATAATCATCATGCGCCAGATCAGCATAATAAACATCACGATGACGGCGATTGCGCCAAACAGCCCCAGCTCCTCACAGATGATGGAAAATATCATATCGTTCTGGGACTCCGGCAGGAATTTCAGCTTCTGCATGCTTTGCCCCAGGCCTTTGCCCCAGATGCCGCCGCTGCCGATGGCGTAAAGCCCCTGTATCGTCTGAAAGCCCTTATCCTGCGCCTGACTCTCGGGATTTAACCACGCCACGATGCGCTCGCTTCTGAAACCGCCCTCACCGCCCGTGTTCACAATCACGATGACCAAAAGTGCCACCGCGGCCACTCCCGCAAGCCCCATAATCACAAACTTCTTGTAATCCGGACTGGCCACAAACACCATCAGAAGCGAGATGGCCATTACAATCAGCGCTGAGCTGAGATTGCTAGTCACCAGATATATCTCCAAGGCAACGGGGAGAGGCATCGCCATCATGATAATGAAACCTTTCATGCTGCGCACACTTTTCCCCATCTTACACACTATCACCGCCAGAAACAGAATCATTCCCACCTTGGCAATCTCCGCCGGCTGCACCTGCAGCGGAATGCCGGGAATCCTAAACCATCTCCTCGCCTTGTGGGACTCGATGCCCAGAGGCGTCAATACAACCATAATTGACGCTGCGGACACAATATAGCCTATCAGATAGAACCGGGCCCAGAAATGGTAATCGATATTGGCTACCACTATCATCATGACCAGCCCGATGATGATTGCCAGAAGCTGACGCTTCATATAATGCCCGGAATCTCCCTTATAGTCCTGAAATGCTGTGTAGGAGCTGGCGGAATAGATCATAACCAGTCCGAAGCCCAGAAGAAAGAGCACAATAAACAAAAGACTGTAGTCAAAAAAATATTCTGTTTGTTCTCTTCTCTTTCTGCGCGTCTTACCTGCCATTTACATACTCCTTAAACTGCTGTCCTCTCACCTCATAATTGGGAAACATACCCCAGCTTGCACAGGCGGGAGATAAGAGCACCGCATCCCCTGTCTCGGCCAGAGCGGTGCATAGCAACAGACATTCCTCAAAGCTGTCCGCAAACTTGATCCGCTCCTCCGCAAAGCCATGTTTTTTGGCACAATCCGCAATCTTCTCCCGGGTCTGCCCGATGAGCACCAGATATTTCACCTTCCCGTCAAAACTCTCAATCCACTCGTCAAACTCGCTGCCCTTGTCATAGCCGCCTCCGATGAGAATCGTCGGCTTGCTCATGGCGCGGATGCCCTGAATTGCAGCGTCGGGATTGGTTCCCTTGGAATCGTTATAGTAATCCACCCCTGCCTTGGTAGCCACAAATTCAATGCGGTGTTCCACCGCACGGAAATCCCGGACCACCCGCAGAATAGTCTCCATGGGTACGCCCATGCCCTCGGCGATGGCAATGGCTGCCATCACATTCTCCACATTGCAGATGCCCACCAGCTTCATGTCCCGGTGAATATCCAACAGAACCTGAGCTGCGCCATCCACACTTTTTACGATATGATCTTCTTTCAGATAATAGCCGTCTCTCAACTCTCTCCGGGAAGAAAAGAGCACTGTCCGCGCCGGACATCTGTCCGCAAAGTCTGCCGTATAGCTGTTATCCGCATTGAGTACGCAGATATCGCTCTTATCCTGATTACATGTGACAGCCTCTTTTGCCGCCGCATAGGCCTCCATGGTGTGATGTCTGTTCAGATGATCCGGCGTAATATTCAGAATCGCAGAAACCCGGGGCCGGAAACTATGTACTGTCTCTAATTGGAAGGAGCTGATCTCCCCCACCGTCACCGTATCGGGAGCGGTTTTACATACCTCCATCGTGTAGGGATTGCCGATATTCCCCACCACAAACACCTTATCCTCCCCCAGATGAGCCCTCATGATCTCACCCACCAGCGTGGTAGTGGTGGTCTTTCCGTTAGTGCCTGTGATGGCCGCCACGCGCCCCCGCTCCGCCAGGAAGGCCAGCTCAATCTCCCCGAGAATAGGAACCCCTTTTTCGCGCAGTCTCTGGACCAACGGAATATCCGTGGGCACGCCGGGACTTAAAACCGCTGCCTCCACCTGTTCCTCCGCCTCCGCCGGCAATTCACCTGCGATACAATACGGGGGATACTCCATGCACTGACCGGAGAGCTCTGTGTTTAATTTATCCTGTAAATCCTCCGCCGTCACCTTGTCGCTTCCGTCAAAGAGAATGATATCCGCTCCCATACGTCCCAAAAGACTTACTGCCCCGATACCACTGATGCCGGAGCCGATCACCAATGTCTTTACATTCCGAAATTCCATACCGATACCCCCTGCCCGCTCTGACGGGCATCATTTTTTCAGGAAGAATGCATCTTATGCATCCCTCGATGTAATTTCACACACACATGAGTGCCACAAGGCACATGAGCGCGGTCACAATGGTAAACAATGACACAATGGCTGTCTCCGACCAGCCGCAGAGCTCGAAATGGTGATGCAGCGGCGCCATCCTAAACAACCGTTTCCCGCCGGATGTCTTGAAATAAAACACCTGCAGTATCACGCTCCCCGTCTCTATCAGATAGACGAAGCCGACGATAGCTATGTATAAAGGCATCTGCAGCAGATAGCCGCAGGCAGCCACAAAACCGCCCAGCGCAAGGGAACCCGTGTCTCCCATAAACACTCTGGCCGGATGGGCATTAAACAAAAGGAACCCAAGCAGGACTCCCACCACCGCGCAGGTGACCGGCGCAATGCCGCTGCGGTGCCCGATGGCCACCACCGTGAAAAATACCGCCACTATCACGGTGACACTGCCCGCCAGACCGTCCAGCCCATCGGTGAGATTGATGCCATTCACAGTGCCCAGTACAATAAAAAACAAGAAGAACAGATTCCAGCCGCCGAAGTCCAGCCACAGCCCCTGCACACCCGGAATCTCCATGGCCAGAGGCACATCTGTATAGTTGATCAGATAATGCGCAAAGATCGCCGTCACAACTAGCTGCAGAAAGAGCTTCTGCCATGCCCGCAGCCCCAGAGAACGTCTGCACACCACCTTGATATAATCGTCGATAAAACCGATCATCCCGAACCCCATTGTCATAAAGAGCACCGGCATCACCTCGGGATTGCCGTCCACAAAATACATGGACACAATCACCACGCCAAAGAGCATGAGGATACCGCCCATAGTGGGCGTGCCGTCCTTCTTAAGATGGCTCGCCGGGCCGTCGTCGCGCACGGTCTGCCCGCACTTTAAGCGCCGCAGGAAGGGGATGATAACAGGGCCTCCCGCCGCAGTGATGACAAAGGCCGCAAGGGCGGCCCCCACAAGACTCACGATACTTTCCCTCATTGATTATACTCCATTATTCCCAAATACGGAAGAATATTTTCAAAAAGCTGGCGGATGATGGGCGCAGACACCTGCCCCCCGTAATATACGCCTTTGGGATTAGTCACAATGGCAATGGCGATGACCTGCGGATCATCCGCCGGCGCAAAGCCCACAAAGGAGGCTATATAACGTCCCGTCCCCCTGGGCAGAGTCTGGCTGGTGGCCGTCTTGCCTCCCACGCGATAACCCTCTACCTGACCGTTTTTGCCTCCGCCCTCGCTGACCACCTTCTCCAGTATCTCCCTCATAGTGGCACTGGTCTCCTCAGAGACGATCCCCTCTGTCACAGGATATTCAAAGGTCTCCACCACATTTCCCTCGCTGTCCAGAGCCTCCAGCCCCAGATGCGGTGTGATACGCTTCCCGCCGTTTACGATGGAAGAAGCCGTGGTGAGCAGCTGAATGGGGGTGATCTGAAAGGATTGCCCGAAAGATACTGTTGCCAGCTCCACATTTCCCATATCCTCCATCTTATGCATGATGGTTCCGGCTTCTCCGGGCAGATCCACACCGGTTTTGGTCTTTAGTCCGAATTGCTCAAAATACTGATAATACTGCTCCACTCCCATGCGCAGCCCCACCGTGATAAACACAGGATTGCAGGAATTCATGGTGGCGTGTACAAAGTCCTCGCTGCCATGCCCTCCCACCTTGTGGCACCTGATTTTCCTGTCATCCACAATGATAAAGCCCGGACAGGAAAAACTGCTCTCGGGTGTCACCACCCCGGACTCCAGTCCCGCTGCCGCCGTGATGATTTTGAAAGTGGAACCGGGCTCATAAGTATCGTTGATACAGCCGTTTCTCCATGTATTATTCAGAATATCCTGCTTCTGCTCGGCGGTAATGTCTTCCGGCGTGCCCTCCGGCAGCTCATAGGGATTATTCAAATCGAATTCCGGCACATTCACACAGGCGTAAATCTCTCCGGTCTGGGGATTCATAACCAGAATATAGACGCTCTCCGCCTCCTTGGTCTCCATGGCCTGACTGGCAAGCTGTGTGGCATAAGTCTGGATGTTTCTGTCCATGCTGATACGAAGATCATGCCCGGGAACGGGCTCAATGCGCCGTTCGCCCATGCGCTCCACCTCGATGCCGGCCGCATCCGTCACTGTGAGAATGGTTCCGGGCTGCCCCTGCAGGCAATCTTCATAGACGACCTCCAGCCCCACAATGCCCTGATTATCCGCTCCGGTAAATCCCAGAACCTTGCTTCCCAGCTCTCCATAGGGATAATAGCGCTTGTAATCCTCGTCTACCTTCACTCCCGGCAGATCGTACTCTCTTATGCGGTCTCCGATCTCCTTGTCTACATTGCTCTTTACCCGCTCCATGGAAGAATATTTTTCCACCTTCTTCCGCACGGTCTCTTCAGACAAATCCAATTCCTTCGAGAGAACCTCTATCACCTCCTCGGGATTTTCAATCTGATTATAAATCACCGAGATGGTGCAGACAGTCTTGTTGTCCGCCAGCACCTCCCCGTTTCTGTCCAGGATTCTCCCCCGGGCGGCCTTGATGCTGCGCTCCCTCTCGTGCAACTGCGTGGCCAGCTCCGAATAATGATCCGCCCTCCACACCATCAGATAAATCAATCTCCCGAACAGAAATACAAACGCCGCTGTCAATATAAAAAACAGGGTTATAATCTTCCTGCGGTGATAAATGCGATTATACTGCATACAAAACCTCATAAAACAGGGTTGCTATACTGTATTCCCGATTTTATGAGGTTATGACTGTCTCTATTTGCATCAGGACAGCGTCAGGGCGCATTGCCCGGTGGCTCCTGCACCTGATTATCTCCCGACAGATTCGGATTTGCCGGGCTGTCCCCCAGAACCTCTCCTTCCCCCGGATCGTCTCCGATATTGGGATCCAGTCCCTCGTCCCGAGCCGCCATGGCAGCCTCCGCCGCCTCCAGAGCCTCCCGCTTTTCCTGCTCGATCTGCTCTGCATACATGGTGGTTATCGCCAGCTGCCTCTCCTGCAGCTCAGCTCTCTCCGTATCAGACAATTCCTCTGTCATAAAAATATTCAGATAGGGAAGCACCTCCGTCAGCACATCTCTCACGATTTTCGTGGCGTATTTGGCATCGTCCTGCCTGCTTACATTGGGCCTGTCCACCACCACATAAATGGCAATCTGGGGATCGTCCGCAGGGGCATAGCCCATAAAAGATACCACATACTGATCATTGTCTCGGGGCAGCGTCTCCGCAGTTCCGGTCTTGCCGCCGATGGCATAGCCTGCCGGGCGGGCCGTCTTTCCGGTTCTCCGGGCGCCTCCTTCTTCCATGACCACCGCGCGGCAGGACTGCCTGATGAACTCCGAAGTAGAGGCCGACACAGTCTGCTTTAGCACGCGGGGCTCAATATTTTTGATCACCGCTCCGTTGGAATTGGTGATTTTATTCACCAGATGCGGCTCATAGTAATAGCCCCCGTTAATCAGCGAACAATATCCCGCAATCATCTGAATCATGGTCACGTTAAAATTCTGTCCGAAACTGTTGGTTGCCAGATCTGCAGGCTTCATATCCGCCGCCGGAAACAGGAGATTCACCGTCCTGGCCTCCCCGGCCAGATCGATATTGGTCTTTAATCCAAAATTAAAAATATTCTGAAACCGGGAAAATTCCTCCCTGCCAAGCTTCGCTCCAATCTTCATCAGCGCCACATTACAGGACCAGGCAATGGAGTCCTGAACTGTCACAACTCCCTCGCCTCCGGATTTATAGCTGTGGCATTTGATATCATGTCCGCCGACCTCCATTATTCCGTGACACTCATAACTGTCCGTGGGCAGAATCGCGCCGGTCTCCAGCGCGGCCGCCACTGTGAATGGCTTTGCTGTGGAGCCGGGCTCATAGGTATTGGATATGCAGAAATTTTTCCAGAGATTGTTCAGGTTCAACAGCACCTGCTCCTCATCCAGCGAGTCCAATACCTCCTGTGTGATAATCGTATGGGTGTTGCGATAAATCGTGTAGCCGTTCTCGTTGATGTACTGCTCTATCAGGGGACTGCCCAACAGAGCGTTCCTATCCCTGGTATTATTCAAATCATATGTGGGATAGCTTGCCATGCCAAGGACTTCACCCGTGTTGATCTCCATGATGATACAGCCCACATTTTCCGCACCATTGCCCTCGTGGGCCCCGTCCTTATAGGTCTCGTTGAACTCCTTCAGACACTTCTCTATGATACTCTGAATATTGGTGTCTATGGTGGAATGCAGCCTGTAGCCGTGGATTGCCGCCTTTACTGTCCGCTCCACTTCATCGCTCTCATTCAGATAACCGTACTCTCTCCCGGGCGTACCGTTCAGTATGTCATTATAATACTCCTCCAGGCCGTACTGTCCCTCGTTGTCCGAGCGAGCAAAACCGATGACATCCGCCGCCAACGAGCCGTTGGGATATACCCGCTTGTACTCTTCCTCAAAATAAACGCCCTGTATATTGCCGTTCTCTGCCTGAGCCGTCTTAAAACCGCTGATTTCATCAAAGGAAAGCTGACGCAGCGCGATATAATAACGGGACTCCGGATGAGCCTTCACATAGCTTCTGATCTCAGTGATATCAAGCTGCGGGAAATTCTCCGAGAGCGCCTTCAATGTAGGCTCCAGATAAGCCTCCCTCTCCTGCATGATATATGCGTCAATCTGCAGATTATAGACCTTTTCACTGGTGGCAAGAATCGTCCCCTTGGCATCCACAATATCTCCCCGTCTATAGGGGATGGTTTTGGAATCACTGATCTGTTGAGACAGCACCTGCTTCTGATAGGAGGTTTCGTTCTCCTGCACCAGACGGAACAAATTTACGCTCAGTCCCGCAAATGCCACCAGAATCAGCAAAAACAGTATCAACAGCTTTTTCTGCATCTTGGACGTAAATTTTTTAGTTTTCCATTCTTCCATGGACATCTTATCTTCTGCCTTTCTACTCGCTCACCCGGCGCATATAATCATACCCGGTGCTCTCATATGTGATGATCTGTCCTTCCTGCGCATAACTCATGCCCAGCTCACCGATGGCAATCTTGCGGATATTCTCCAAATCCAAACTGCTGATGATTCGATTATATTCCTCCTCGTTTGCAAGCTGCTTGGTGTTCAGCGTGCTCTCCAGACGGGAGATATTCTTTACCTTGGTAGTGATATCCGACTGCAGCTGCAGATAGTTGAGCAATACCACCGCGCAGACGCACACTGCGCCCAGCAGGAAGAATACATAACCGAGATTCATATGCAGCGCCTTATCCCGATTCTTTCTCGTCTCATTGCTCAGACGCTTTCTGGGAGCTTCCTCCAGCTGTCTGCGCACCTGCAGGTCACGGGCGGCGCTGTCATAGATATAGAGATTCTCTCGCGCGGCATTCCTTATTCTGTTTGTCGTGTTGCGGGGCGTCCTTCCCCTTCTTGTCTGTGCCATACTTTTTCCTGCTTCCAAATAATATTTTAATACTCTTACCATTTCAATGCTTTAATGCTTCAATACTTTTCAAATACTCTGAGCTTTGCGCTCTTGGAGCGGCTGTTCTCCGAAAGCTCCTGCGCCGACGGCAAAACCGGCTTTCGCGTAGCGCTCCTGCCAAGCGGCTTCTTCCCGCATACACAGACCGGAAATTCCGGCGGACAGGTACAGGGATTCTCAGCCTGCCTAAACGCGCTTTTCACCAATCTGTCCTCCAGAGAATGGAAAGTGATGATACACAGCCTTCCTCCAGGATTTAAAAGCCCGATAAAACTCTCCAGCGAATCCTTAAGAACCTCCAGCTCCCTGTTGCATGCGATGCGGATCGCCTGAAAGGTCTGCTTTGAGGGATGTCCGTTCTGCCGCATCTTCGCCGGAATAGCCGCTTTGATAATCTCATTTAATTCAAATGTAGTCTCAATGGGCTTGTCCGCTCTCGCACGTACAATGTGCTTCGCTATATTTTTGGCGAAGGAATCCTCGCCGTAATCCCGAATCATATGAAAAAGCTCCATCTCGGAATAATTGTTTACAATGTCTCTCGCCGTGAGGCTCTGTCTGCGATCCATCCGCATATCCAGAGGCGCGTCATAACGATAGGAAAAACCTCTCTCCTCCGTGTCCAGCTGATAGGAGGATACCCCCAAATCCAGCACGATGCCGTCAACACTCTCCACGCCCAGACCATGGAGTACTGTCTTTGCGTTGCAGTAATTGTCCCTGAGGATCGTGACCTTCTCTCCAAAGACTGCCAGTCTCTCCTCCGCCGCCGCGATGGCCGCGTCATCCTGATCAAAGCCGTAGAATCTGCCCGTAGTAAGTCTCTTGCATACCTCGGATGCATGTCCTGCCCCTCCCAGCGTGCCGTCCACATAAACGCCGTCCGGTTTGATATGCAGTTGCTCGATTGTCTCCGAAAGAAGTACGGAGTAATGTTTGAATTCCATAGGCTTCTCCCGGTATCAGATGCTCAGCCCCAGCTCCTCCATGGAAGCTGCGATGTCGTCCATATCCACATCGTCGCTTTCTGCCTCGTATTTCTCTTTGCTCCAGATCTCGATGCGGCTGCCAACACCCACCAACACCACATCTTTATCTAATTCGGCAAACTCTCTCAGAGCTGCCGGCAAAAGTATTCTTCCCTGTTTGTCCAGTTCCACCTGTGCGGCTCCCGCCAGAAAGAATCTGGCAAACTTTCTCGCTTCCTTGTTCGTCATCGGCAGTGAAGTCAATTTCTGCTCAAAAGCAGCCCAGTCATCGTTTGCATAGACAAATAAACAGCCATCCATTCCCTTGGAAATCACAAATTCTTCGCCGAGAACCTCTCGAAATTTGGAGGGAATAATCAACCTGCCTTTCGCGTCTATCGTATGATTGTACTCGCTCATGAACATAACAATCACCACCTTAAAGTCGGGTCTGCCACGGAAGAGATGCGCTGCCACCGGGTCTGCCACTCTAATTCCCCACTTTGTGACACTTCACACCACTTCCACCCACTTTTGTATTGATTTTAATACAAAATACACGGTTTGGCAAGCAAAATCAAGCATGTTTTTTTGACTCGAAGGCGCAAAAAAGCCCTCTGAATGCGGGTTTCAGAGGGCTTTCCTGTCGAAAAGCACAAGATGTGGTGTGGCGGGGATTCATCCCATACCATATTTATTTCAAAAATTTTTTTCTAAAAAATTAATATTTTTTTGAAATTTTTAAGATTTTTTACTGTTTGAATATGTAAATATAGAATTCCTCTGCTGTTTGATAACTCTTCAATGCCCCTGATGTGACATGTCAGTGATTATTAGCTCATGATATTTTACCCGAACGGGCCTTATGATAATACAGATACAGACTTTACATTATACATCTGCAAAACCTGCCTTAAGACTACAACTCTCAAATTACCTGCATGCAGCCTTTTCTATTCGAATTTATACGCAAAGTCCTCTACGTTCTCCGCCTTGGCCGCATACTTCAAATACTCGTTTAACACAGTCGGATTCTTTTCGCTCATGATTTTTTCCGCCAGTTCATCCGGCACGGTTCCAAGCTCCTGCAATAACACCAGAACAGCTTCCGCTTTCGCCTCCATGCGCTCGTCCTTCAGCAATTCCTCAAAAGTCATAAAACGCTCCTCCATTTCCCGATTGTTCTTGATTCGGCAAATCGTGTCCTGAAGCCGCAGGATAAACACATCATCAAAATTCTTTATGCTCTCCTCTGCATCGCTCTCACAAAATCCAAAAATCTTACCAGCGCCTCCGGCACATCCTCCCGATTTTCCCTCTTGTATTCAGGAAAACCGTAGTGCCTCCATCTTTCAGATGTAACTCCCTATTTTCCAGACAAAGATTTTGAAAAGTGTACCGGTATTTTTTCTCCCCGAATGGATCAAAGTCGCAGATAAATATGACATAGACATTGGAAAGCTCTGCATAGTCTTTCCCGCTCAACATCATTTCCATGTCAATCTGGCTGTGATAATACCGGGAACGTCTGCCCAATTCCCGCTCTCTTGCAACCTGCATCTCTACATCATAGTGAGTATGCTGCTCATCTTCCGCATAGACATCCAGCCGCACTCCCTTATACTCGGGATGATACATGATACTATTACACATTAAACCTAAACAGAATCACATCCCCGTCTTTCACCACATAATCCTTGCCTTCCATCCCCACAAGTCCCTTCTCTCTCGCCGCAGCCAGGGAACCCTGTTCCAGCAGGTCCTTATAGTTTACCACCTCTGCCTTGATGAAGCCTCTCTCAAAGTCAGAGTGTATCTTGCCTGCTGCCTGAGGGGCTTTTGTACCGATCTTAATCGTCCACGCACGGGTCTCATCCTCCCCCGCAGTCAGGAAACTCATCAGTCCAAGCAATTGATAGCTGGCTGCAATCAACTTGTCCAGACCGGACTTCTCAATTCCCAAATCCTCCAGGAACATGGCCTTTTCATCGTCCTCCAGCTCCGCAATCTCCTGCTCAATCTGCGCACAAATGACGAATACCTCGCTCTGCTCTCCCGCCGCGAACTCACGCACCGCATTAACCATATCGTTGCCTGCGCCATCATCTGAGAGATCCTCCTCCGCCACATTTGCGGCATAGATGACCGGCTTGTAAGTCAGAAGATTATAGGAACGCAGAAGCTCCGCCTCATCTTCGTCCTCCGCCTCCAGACTCTTGGCCATCTTGCCACTCTCTAAATGCTGCTTGATGCGAGCGAGCAGCGCCTCCTCCTTGGCCAGTGTCTTGTCCATACGGGCAGCCTTGGTCACCTTGGAGATTCTTCTCTCCAAAATCTCCAAATCAGAAAAAATCAACTCCAAATTGATGGTTTCGATATCCCGCAGAGGATTGACACTACCGTCCACATGCACCACATTGGTGTCCTCAAAACAGCGCACCACATGCACAATGGCGTCCACCTCCCGTATATTGCTCAGGAACTGATTGCCCAAGCCTTCACCTTTGGATGCTCCTTTTACCAACCCTGCAATATCCACAAACTCAATCACTGCAGGAGTCACCTTCTTGGAATGATACATATCCCCCAGAAGCCTTAAACGCTCATCCGGCACCGCCACCACGCCCACATTAGGGTCGATGGTACAAAAAGGATAATTGGCGGATTCTGCGCCTGCCTTTGTCAAAGAATTAAACAACGTACTTTTTCCCACATTGGGAAGACCGACGATTCCTAGTTTCATTTTTATCTATATCCTCCTTAAAACCTTGATTTGATGTACTTTTCATAAGTCTAACTTTTTTCCGCGCCAATAATCGATATCTGTCAGAGTGTTTTATAATAAACACTTCCGTCTGTCTCGATATAATATTGCGTACTTTTGTTTGTTGATTTCAAGACAGCAGACAGCTTTTTCATATTGTTTTCTCCGTTATTAATTAACTCTCTCCTGTCAGATAACTTTTGCTTACATTTAGCGAGTATCTCCTTTTTCTCCTTTTGATTATTAGGAATATTTGGGGTGTTAAAATAAGCATCCATTTTATCAATAATTGAATATTCTTTCTTACTACATCTTTCAACATAACTATTTATATCATTTTCAACATATTCAACATATGCTTCTTCAAAATTTCGAGCATAATATGCTTCCATAAGACTACTCATACAATATAACTGCAATGACATCTCCAGACTGTTTATATTTGGTATAATTTCGTCTTCCTTTAATTTTACCAATGCTTCAAATTTCTGTTTAGCACCGGAGTCTATTTTGCTATCTAAATGCTTTATATAAAATTCAATATCCTTCATAGCTATTTTCTTTGCTTGCTGGATACTGGCAATCGTAGCCGTTCTCTGTGCTTCATCAAACATAATGGAATCATAGTTATCACATGCATATTTAATAAAAAATACTTCCGAAAGCAATTCAGCCTTTTTTTCTTCATACAAGAAATTTAAAATCTCATCCAGCTTCTGATTAATCATGTGGAGTTCCTTATTAATCTGCACCAGAAAAAACTGACCTGTAGCAATCGACATGGCTGTAAATACCCCATAAACCGCTGCCTGTGCAACCATCGGATAAAATGAAGCCGAACCGAGAATCTCCTTTTTGCCCGCCATATCCACAATCTGAGAACCGAATCCTCCTCGCTTCAAGGTCATCAATGTATGGGGCAATCCTTGCGGAAAGCTTACCGTATACGCCCCCGCCATTGCTCCTGTAGCGGCTACGGCAGGAACATGTTGCAGAAGCTCGCTGATCTGCATTTTCTGTTCAGGTGTCAATCTCAGCATTTTAAAGCCTTCTCTATCACTATTCTCCAAATTGGATTGGCACGGTGTAATTTTAAACCCATGCTGTTCCTGAAAATTTTGCAAAAAGGTCTGTGCTTCCTGATGATTGTTCTCGTTGTTTTGTCCGCTCATGCTTTTACCTCCACACTTCACATTAAAAGCTCTTGACTGTAGCCAAGAGCCTTCTGAAATTCTATAAAGCGGTTCTCTTTTCTTCAGCTTGTGCCTATTCGGTATAAGTGAACCGGAACTTACGGAAGAACCTCCACTTATGAATCAAAAAACTCATAAGCCTCTTCGGTTAATCATATTATATACAAAGACTCGCATCCAATCAACGGTTTTTAAAAAATTTTCAACCTATTCCCCCAATCCATTATTCATCAAACATTATCGTTCCGTTTTTCTGTCTTAACCTTAATCCCTCAACTGTTGCTCAATCTCTGCAATCGTTGGCAAAGAACTTTTGAAATCTGCCGGATACACCCTAGATAACTCATATTCAGATATGCCAATCGGTTCCCCCGCCGATTCCACCGCATACTGCGCTAAAACCTCGTCCTTTTCCTTACAGATAATCAATCCAATCGTAGGATTCTCCTGCTCCGTCTTTAAAATGTGATTTACAGCAACTACATAAGTGCCAACCTGTCCTATATCTGACGGTTTGAATTTTTCAGTCTTAATCTCAATCACGACATAACAATGCAAACGAATGTTATAAAACAGCAAATCCGCAAACTGCTCTGTTTTGCCTACCTCCAGTCTAAATTCACGCCCAACGAAAGCAAAACCATTACCCAACTCTAATAAAAATTTCACAATATTATCCGTCAAAGCATCCTTCAATTCTTTCTCGTTATAACCTTCTGTCATTGTAAGGAAATCAAAGTTATAGGGGTCTTTTGTCAATTCATTAGCTAAATCCCCC
>JAIDDH010000038.1 GCA_029055435.1 Acetatifactor sp. | reverse complement strand
AGTTATATTGTATATAATAAAAATAATGTTTCACCTTATTGGGAAAGGCGGTGATAGCTTGAAGATAGAGATTTATGTTGATGAAAAAGCAGAGGATTTGAAAATTTCAGTTACATGTAAGCAGTTAACATCCGATGTGGAAAAAATTATATCGGCATTACGAATTATGAATCACCAACTGACAGCCAAAAAAAATAACGAAATATATTTGCTGGATATTTCACAAATCATATATATAGAAAGCGTAGATAGAAAATGTTTTATCTACACGTCTGATGAAATATATGAATCAGAACTTCGATTATACGAATTAGAGCAGCAGCTTGAGGAATATGGTTTCTTCCGTATAAGCAAATCAGCGCTTGTCCGATTGCAGAACATCCAATCTCTGAAAGCGGAAATTAACAGAAAAATCCGCGTCACAATGTCGAATGGAGAACAGATTATTGCGTCAAGACAATATGCCGAAAAATTAAAGAAAAGGTTAGGGGTGGTTTAAATGGAGGAAAAAAGAAATATTTTTGATTATCTCGCACAGATATTGATTGTATTTGGATTTGCAATACTGATGCTGAATATTTTTTGTCTTGCCTTTGGAGACTCTGCGAAGGAATTTTCAGCTATGTTTGAACTTGGAAATCAGGGCATTCCCACAAAAATCGTTTTTCAGTTTCTCTTTGTGTCCGTTTTGATTGTAAGTGTACGTTTTATATTCTTTACGGATATTATCATAAAGAAGATGCCTATTGGATTAAGGACAATATGTATGCTGACAGCAATTGTCATGATAATTGCCGCCTTTGTGATTACATTCCATTGGTTTCCTGCAAACATGTGGCAGCCATGGGCAATGTTTCTTGTCTGCTTCGGAATATCATTTATCGGAAGTTACTTTGTGATGGCAGTTAAAGAAAAGCTCGAAAACAGACGCATGAATGAGGCTCTGCAACGGATAAAAAATCAGTAAAAAGAGTGAGGGGCGGTGATTATTGTGAATGAAAAAGTTAAACTTGTAAAATTTGTAGGCAAAGCAACCGTCGCACACTTTGTCAGTTACCTTATTTGTGGTCTGATATTTTCTAAGTTGTTTAACTATGAAGTATTGTTTAAATTAGACAATGTACAATATTTTATGAGAGATGCTTATGGCAGTTCAAGTTTGATAGGTCCGTTTGTACAAATTTTAAGAGGCGCTATGATTGGCAGCATTTTATTAATCCTGAAAGATAATGTATTAAAAAAGAAACATAGCTGGCTATATCTTTGGATAATATTTGCAGGATTAGGTATTATATGTACGCCGGCCGCATCGCCTGTATCTATTGAAGGTATTGTTTATACACAATTACCGTTAGAATTTCATTTAAAAACCGCGCCGGAACTATTCGTCCAAACATTATTATTTTCACTTTGGGTTACAGGTGACTTTAAATTTAAAATTCCTGAAAAAGTTAAAATTCCTGCTATAGTAACTGCTATTTCAGGTGTCGGTTTTTCTTTAGGCGGTATCATATTAGCCTGCGTCTTAAAAGTAGATGTTATGGCGAGCGCGAGTGATCCATTTGCTTTTGTAATTATGTTTATAGCATTAACAATTGTATTTTTCATGACTAAATTATATGTTGCCAGCAGAAAAAGATGGTTGCCTTTTATATATTATATAGTATGCTATATGTCACTTGCCGGTCTACCAACAGCTTACAACTATTTTGCAAATTCGCTTTTAAAATCACCGTTATCACTCATATTTAGCGGTTTACCTGTAATAGCAATAGGAATATATTTATTCTATACTCAACATTCCCACCCGCAAAGCTGACATCTGGGTGGAAATGGAGCTGGTCTACAGCAAAGACGACGTAGTAATTATAGCGCACTCTGTCTGGAATATTGCAATTGCTACATTAAGTGGCGCCGAGGCAGGAGGGGACAGGGGATAGATTTGAGGCCATTAGCGGAGGTTGGTGCGTTTTCTTATAGTGCGCGTCGGAGACCAGGGTGCTCTACGGTGCATGGAGGCACCTTAGAGCCAACCCGCAGATTGCAATATCCTATAACAGCACTATTAGAAAACACCCAACCGCAGCCGGCCATAAATCTATCCCCTGTCCCCTCCTGTCGCTACCCCTTAAGCAGCAATCGCAATATTCCATCGGGGCAGGCTCTTGCAAAGGACAACAAAATCCTGTATAGTTAGGAGAATAAGCGAAATGTGATAAAATCAGAAAGGATCGGCTGACATCATGTGGATTGCCTCGGACTGGATAGATTATGAAGTATTGGACACCTCAAATGGGGAAAAGCTGGAGCGTTGGGGAGATTATATTCTGGTGCGGCCGGACCCTCAGGTAATCTGGAACACGCCTCATACGCATAATGGCTGGAAACAAAAGAACGGGCACTATCACCGCAGCGCCAAGGGCGGCGGCGAGTGGGAATTTTTTAATCTGCCCGACGAGTGGAGCATCGAGTATGTCAATAAAGAAAGCTTTCCTGTGGCCGGGGGCAGCCTGACCTTTCGTTTGAAGCCTTTTAGTTTCAAACACACGGGTCTCTTTCCGGAACAGGCTGTCAACTGGAATTGGTTCGGCGCCAAAATCCGGAAAGCCCTGAATGAGAATCCTGACCGTCAGATAAAGGTGTTGAATTTATTTGCCTACACCGGAGGCGCAACACTCTCCGCCGCCGCAGCCGGCGCGGCCGTCACTCATGTGGACGCCTCCAAGGGCATGGTGGGCTGGGCCAAAGAAAACGCCCTGGCATCCGGCCTGGGCGATGCGCCCATCCGCTATCTGGTGGACGACTGTGTGAAATTTGTGGAGCGCGAAATCCGGCGGGGCAATCGATACGACGGTATCATCATGGACCCGCCCTCCTACGGCAGAGGCCCCAAGGGGGAAATCTGGAAAATAGAGGAGAGCATCTGGCCCTTTATCGAATTGACAAGCCAGCTGCTCTCTGAAAACGCGCTCTTCTTTCTGATTAATTCCTATACTACGGGACTGCAGCCCGCCGTGCTCTCCTATATGCTTCACGCTGCCATAGAAAAACACTTTGGCGGCCATGTGGAAGCGGAGGAGATTGGCCTCCCTGTCACAGAGAGCAGTCTGATATTACCCTGCGGCGCTTCCGGACGGTGGGAGCATTAAAGCGCTCCCGCCGTCTCTCACATATTGTCTCCTGACTTTCTATAAAATCATCCCACAGAACCAAGCATCACCCACAGGGTGTCCGCATCGCAGGTTCCCTGAAATTCCACCAGTATATAATTTCCGTCAGAGCGATAGCATATACACAGAATCCCGTCTGTGATCCCGCCATCCGGCTGAAGGGCATCCGCGATCTGAGTCTCCATATCCTCCCGGGTCATATCCGCTCCCTCTAGAACAGATTGGCCCGCCGGGAGTTTTTCTGTCCAGTCTGGTTCTTTCTCACCCAGATTCCATACCGTCCACAAAAAGCTGCCCTTCCCGTCGGGATAGGTCCAGCAAAGAGTCACCCGCTCCTGTCCGGTCAGATTTTCTCCCGTTACCCAGAAGATGTCCCCTTCCTTCGGCAAAGCCGAGGGAAGATAGCTTCCCACCACGGCTATCTCCCGCGCCGCGGCAAGCGTAATCACTGCATCATTCAAAAGCGGCGCCTCGCTGCTTGTCCCGTCTGTCTTATATTTATCCACGGAATCCGTATTATCCTGCCTTTTTGACGCCAAATCATCAC
Source organism: Acetatifactor sp. (assembly GCA_029055435.1). Classification (GTDB taxonomy): domain Bacteria; phylum Bacillota; class Clostridia; order Lachnospirales; family Lachnospiraceae; genus Acetatifactor. The sequence continues at coordinate 3,939 of JAIDDH010000038.1, read as the reverse complement.
TTTGGCCGTTCTGGAGCTGACTGGCAGCATTTTGCTCCGGCATAAGATTCGGGTCCTGCTGACCTGTAACTTTTTCCGGAGACTCCGCCGCTATTCCTTCCGCCATATTGTCCATGGCTTCCTCCATCTCCTGCGGCGCAGCTCCGCCGCTCATGCTGTTACTCTCATTCCGCAGCTGCTCCCCATTCATAAGCATAAACTTTCCCGGGGATATGGAGGAATTTGCCGACTGCAGACCCACCAGGCCAAGCCCTAACACCGCAATGCCAAGCACTGCGGCAATCTTCCCGTACTTTTGTGCAAAAAACCTGATTGTGCTGCCGGCTGCTCCCCTGCTTTCGCAATCCTTCTCACATGCGGCCAGATACTCCTCATCCACGCCGGAGAGAGCGCCAAACAGCCGCATCGCTCCGTCACGTCTCTTATCCTCACCACTCATAACACCACGCCCTCCTGCTCCAGATACGTTTTCAATTTACTCCGAACCCGAAAGAGAGTGGTCTTTACCGTGTTGAGCTTCATGCCGTACCGCTTTGCAATTTCATTATATTCCTCGGCATACCAGTATCGGCGCAGAAAAACATTGCGGTCCTTCTCCTTCAAAGTACTCAGGAAACGATTCAGGCTCCTCTGAAGCTCCGCCTCTTCCACCGCATCCTCCGTGGTTCCCGCAGCGGGCACACACTCCGCCAGCTCATCCAGTGCAAGTTCCATCTCTCCGCTCCTTCGTTTTAAGGTGTTTTTATATTTCCATCTGTCAAAGGACAGATTGCGGGTAATGGTTCCAAGAAAGAGCGACAGCCGCTCAGGACGGTTGGGCGGAATGGCCTTCCACGCCCTAAGCCACGTGTCGTTGACACACTCCTCCGAATCCTCGTGAGTATGCAGAATATGATAAGCAATACTGTAGCAGTAATTCCCATAACTTTTTTGTGTCTCAGTGATGGCGTGCTCATCTCGATTCCAGTACAAATCCAAAATTTCCGTATCCTGCATGCCCTGCTCCTTCTAGTACCGTTTCCGTATCCCGATAGGAATCCTCCTTAACAGGAAGATTCCTATATAAAAACAGACGACATTTCTTCGGAAAGGTTTCGCTTTTTGTTTTAATCTGACCGCTTTATGACATGGTGTTTTCAGCCGTTTTAATAATTCTCGGCTTTTATCTGAAAATATGCCTGAGGATGCGCACACACAGGGCACACTTCGGGAGCCTGCTGCCCCACACAAATATGTCCGCAGTTGGAACACTGCCAAATCATGTCGCCATCCCTCGAGAACACCAGACCATTCTCCACATTGGCAAGCAGTTTTCTGTAACGCTCCTCGTGCTCCTTCTCAATTGCGCCAACTCCCTCGAACAGCGCTGCAATCTCCTCAAAGCCCTCCGCTCTGGCATCTTCTGCAAATTGTGCATACATATCTGCCCACTCATAGTGCTCGCCCTCGGCCGCCAGCTTCAGATTCTCCGCCGTGCTGCCGATGCCGTCATTGAGAATTTTGTACCATAGCTTTGCATGCTCTTTCTCATTTGCGGCGGTCTCCTCGAAGATAGCCGCTATCTGTACATAACCGTCCTTCTTTGCCTTTGAAGCAAAATAATTGTACTTGTTGCGGGCCATGGATTCTCCCGCAAAAGCCGCCTGAAGGTTTGCCTCTGTTTTGGTTCCCTTTAAATCTGCCATAGTCGTATCCTCCTTCACGCGCAATGCGTACGATGCGCTATGTATGATTATATCGTACATGAATCTCTTTTTCAACTCACAACTCTGCGATAGCTATGACCAGATTCAGATAACCCGCATAAGTCAGCCACACCAGATAGGGAATGAGCAGATTTCCCGCGACCACATTGATCTTCGTGAATTTCTGAAAAGTGATAAAGACCAGATACCACAAAAGCGCCAGCCAGAAAAAAGCTGTGACATATGCCTCCAGCCGGAAAAACAGCACAGGCCAGAACAGATTGACCAGAAGCTGAAGTCCATAGCTAAACAGCGCAATTTTTCTCTCCTCCCCGGCAGGACTCTGATAAATCAGATAGGATGCCACTCCCATCAGCACATAGAGAATAGTCCAGACAACGGGAAACAGCCACGCCTGTGGAGCCAGCGGCGGCTTGTAGAGCGTGGCATAAGTCTCAGGGATATTTGGCGCAAGAAGCGATGAGAGGATGCCGATTCCCAGAGGAATAGCAATGCTGATAATCAGTTTCTTCCATTCTATTTTTTTGTACATAAAAACTCCGAGAACTTTGTTAATCCATTTATATGCCGCCAATCGGCATAGATTGCAAAGTTTTCGGAGTTCCCAATCCTTGCTATGACACCATTCCTATATACATCGTGGCAACTAGCTTTACACCGTCATTCCCCCGAACATGCACAGATATTCCTGCGCCGCCTGCAACGATACATTCAGCTTGTTCTGCAGCCTCGACAAAATGTCTTTCTCGGAAAGGCCAAACTCTATTCCGATCTCTACGATTCCTTTGGCTTCACCTTCCGCTTTTCCCTCAGCCCGTCCTTCTGCCTTCCAGTCCCGTTTCATTTCCTCTACTGCCAGACACATATTACAGCCTCCTTCCTCAGTCATCTCCAATTTCTTTAAAATATCCACACTGTCCGTCATCACCGCCATGGTCTCCGCTGTCTCCAAATCCAAATGAGAAAACGGCTCCCTACTCCACAGCTTTAAAAGTCCCTCTTTATCCTGCCGCAGCTGCAGCACTTCCAGAAGCAGCTTTAAATCTGTGCCAAATCGCGACAAATCATTCCGCTCCCCCGCACAGAACAGCGTCATCCCATAATCATGAAACAGATCCCGCCATCCCTCTGCCTCTTTCCCGAACCGCATCATATCCCGCAAACTTTTCGGCCCGTCCCAAGGTTCTGTTCCATGATAAAAACAAATCGTATAGACCGGACAGAGTCTGTCTTCCTGCTGCAGCCGTTTCATCCAGTTGCCCGCAGACCTCCCCTGCTTTCCAAGCGCCGTTTCTCTGCGGCTTATGATGTCCCGTATCTGCCGCCCATATTCCATCTGGTCATAACGCATGATGCGCCATGGCATGGCATAGTCGATAGCAGCTTGGTTTTCAATGGCAGTTACTATCAAACACTCTCCCGTTCTCATCCTCTTACGGATATCCCGAACGCTTTTCTCGTATCTGGGCCTCCCTTCTCCGGTTCCCGCCTGCGAAACAGTATCCGAAACGGCCTCCACACAGCGCTCCGAAGCATCCTCCAGCATCTCTCCCCGCACCACTACCCTGCCGTCAAAAAGCACAGCGTTGAACAGATCCGCGAACCTATCATTATCCGACAGATAGCGATACATCGCATCGTCATATCTTCCCATAATCCTCCTGTCTGCAGAGGATTCCATCAACTGCCCTCTGCCACTGTCTAAATTTACCTGATACTTCATTCAAGTGGAAAAAGGCATAATTGCCGTGGCAGAACCGCCATAGAAAAACTTGAATAGATTCGAATAAATCAAACATGATTTTATGTTTAGTGAAATTATTATAGTGCAGAATGCACTCACTGTCAAGTACTGCCTATATAAGTGATTTTGCCGTTGCAGGCATTGCTATGCGTCCTATGATATGATAAGATTAAAAATAATAAATTCGGCTTTAACAGGGGGAAACATGTCAGAATTAACAACTATGGTAAACATTGGCAAAGAAATGGAAAAAAAGCTGACAACCGTCGGAATCGATACGCCCGAGAAACTTATTGAGCTGGGCGCCAAACAGGCATTCTTAAAACTAAAAGAACGATACCCGCAGGTTTGTCTGGTACATTTATATACTTTAGAAGGTGCAATCCATGACACTGAGTTCAACCGACTTTCGGAAGACCGGAAAAAGGAATTAAAAGAATTCAGTGACTTTTTAAAGAGGTGAAAAAACGCATATGATGATAAGAGAGG
>JAIDDH010000037.1:8158-12783 GCA_029055435.1 Acetatifactor sp. | reverse complement strand
TTGAGATTGCAGAGGATAAGATCATTACTTTTAAAAATGGCATTATCGGTTTTCCTGAGCTTAAGAGATTTACGCTGCTTCATGACGAGGAGAAAGGAGCAGGTGCGGGGATCCGTTTTCTGCAGTCCATAGATGAGGCCGGTTTTGCTATGCCGGTGATGGACCCGCTGCTTGTGAAGCCCGACTATGACCCGGAGGTGGACGATGAATTGCTGGGCAGCCTTGGGGAGCTCACAGATGAGAATATTCTGGTGCTGGTAACGGTGACTATTCCCTCTGATCTGACGCAGATGAGCGTGAATCTTCAGGGACCTGTCATTATCAATGTGGATGAGCGCAAGGCCTGTCAGCTGATTGTGGAGGGCTCTGCATATCCGGTGAAATTCCCGATTTATGAGATTTTCAAGACCAGAAAGGCAGGTGAGTAGGATGCTGGCATTATCCCGCAAGAAGAATGAAGCGCTTATTATCAACAACAACATTGAGATTACCATTCTGGAGGTCAAGGGAGATCAGGTGAAGATCGGTATCACTGCTCCCAAGGAGATACCTGTGTACCGCAAGGAAGTCTACATGCAGATACAGGAGGCCAACAAGGCCGCCGTGGACGCGGATGGCATGGAGGCGCTGAAAAAGCTGCTGGGACAGTGATAAGAATAAGATATAAATTTGATATGACATTTAAGAATGAATAGGTTTAAAATATCACTGCGGTCTCTGTTTTCGTACAAGGATTGCAGTGATTTTTTAGAAAAAACAGTGCTTTACTATAAACTTTTTGTCGGAAGCGTCCGATAAAAGGTTTAGAAACCAGATTTTATCTACTTGCGTTATTGGAAAACGCAGGATTTTCACATGGAGGTGACCAAGATGGCAATTGAACCGTTAGGAAGTGTAATGAGCATGCAGGCTCAGACTGTAGCTCCGAAGCCCGTCAGTGCATCAAAGTCTGTTGTGCAGGCGGAGAAACCGGAGGTGTCCGAAAACTCTACCGCACAGGCGGCGGAGAAGGTGGATAAGACCACCAGCGTGGTTGAGAATGCTCAGGCAAAAGGCCAGGGCAACAATAATACTGATCAGGATCAGTACAACAATGAGCAGATCAAGAAGGCTGTGGAGAAGCTCAACAAGAATTTGATGAACTCGGAGGCTATATTCGGCATTCACGAGGGGACAAATAGAGTGACCATTAAAATTGTTGACAAGGATACCAAGGAGGTTCTCAAGGAGCTTCCTCCCGAGAAGACTCTGGATATGCTTGAGAAAGTGTGGGAGCTGGCGGGTATTCTGGTAGACGAGCGTCGTTAATGGGAAAAAGGAGGAATCGATATGGCAATGCGAATGTCCGGCATGATGTCCGGTATGGATACTGAGAGTATTATTCAGCAGCTGGTAGAAGCCAAGAGCACAAAACTGAATAAGACAAAGAAGGCTCAGATCAAAGTCAATTGGAAGCAGGATGCTTGGAAGGAACTCAACACCAAGTTGAAGAATCTGCAGTCCAAGTATCTTAGCAATATGCGTTTTTCTACTGCTTACAGCAAGAAGACGACTAAGGTTTCAAACAGCAGCATCGTCAGTGTTATCACGGGTGAGAATGCTATGAACGGTGTGCAGTCCCTGCAGGTGAAACAGCTGGCAAAGACCGGCTATCTCACCGGTAAAGAACTGAAGAATGCAGCGGGGAACAAGGCCAACTACACTGCTCTGACCAAGCTGAGCGATATGGGCGTGACTGAAGCAGGTACGTTTAACGTAAAGACTGCCAGTGGTTCCGTTGATATCAATGTGGATGGCAATACTACGATTTCCGATGTTCTCAGCAAGCTGAAGGATGCGGGACTCAATGCAAGCTTTGATACCAAAAATCAGAGATTTTTTGTGCTTTCTAAAGAATCTGGTGCCAGCAATGATTTCAGCCTCACGGCGTCTGATGCTAATGGCGCGGCTGCGCTGTCTGCACTGGGTCTGCAGGTAAATCTGAATGAGGATAAGGCAAGCCTCGCAGAGTATCAGAAATTTGCCGGCTATTATGTAGAGGGCGACCCGAATCAGACTCGTGCCAATATGCAGGATATGATTGATGCGTCGGTGGCATCCAGAGTGAAGGCTTATGTGGATCGTTATAAAACACTTCAGGCGAATCTCAAGACTGCTGATGAGAAGATGCAGGAGCTGCAGAATAAATACGATGATCCTCTGGACGCAGTGGAGAATTACGCTCAGGAAATCGAGACGCTGAATGCTCAGATTGCCCAGTGGGAAGAAGATAAGAATGCAGCAGACGACGCGGAGAAAGCAAAGCTCGATGAGAAAATTGCTGAAGCGAAAGAGAACGTAGCCGATCTGACGGCGAAGAAGAAAGATGCCGAGGCGATTGATTCTTATATGGATAAGATCGGTAAACTGAATGGCCAGATCGATGACGTGGAGAAGTATGTCACAGTTACTTCAGAGACTGTGGACGGAGTGACCACATACAGCGGAACAGCAACACCAGATCTCATCAAAGAAGAGAGTGACAAATTCTATGCGAAGGCTTCTTATGCGGCGCAGGTGATGAAGTCCTACGATCCTTCGGATAAAACCAGTACCGGAGCTACCAAGGTTTCTGGTCAGGATGCAATTATTACTTTGAATGGTGCAGAGTTTACCAATAACACCAATGTGTTTGAGATCAACGGTCTGACCTTTACCGCACTCAGCGATTCAAATCCTGACGAGACGGTTAGCGTCACCACTCAGAATGATACCGATGGTATCTATGATATGATTAAGAACTTCCTGAAGGAGTACAATTCCATCATCAACGAGATGGATAAGCTCTACAATGCCAGCTCTGCAAAGGGATATGAGCCTCTGCTGAGTGAAGAGAAGGAGGCGATGTCCGACTCGGAGGTTGAGGAGTACGAGAAGAAGATTAAGGATTCGATTTTGCGCAGGGACAGTAATCTGTCTGATGTCAGCTCCAAGATGAGGCAGGTTATGGCCGCGGGCATTATGGTGAATGGCAAGACTATGTACCTCAGCGATTTCGGTATCGGCACTCTGGGCTATTTTTCGGCACCTGACAATGAGAAGAATGCATATCACATCGATGGTGATCCTGATGACGGGGATACTTCCGGTAATGCTGACAAATTAAAGAGCATGATTGCCAACGATCCCGATACAGTTATCTCTTTCTTCACCAAGCTGTCCCAGAATCTGTATGGCAAGATGAGTGATATGTCCAAGTCCATCAACGGCTACAGAAGTTTTGGAAGCTTCTATGACGACAAGAAGATGAAATCGGATTATGACAATTATGCCTCCAAGATTAAAGAGCAGGAAACGAAGTTGAATGCATATGAGGATAAGTGGTACAAGAAATTTGCCAAGATGGAGACCGCTCTGGCAAAAATGCAGAAGAACGCAACCGCGGTGACAGGACTTTTAGGAGGTCAATAAGATGGCATTACCCAATGCTTATGCACAGTATCAAAATAATCGCGTGATGACGGCAAGCCCCGCAGAATTGACACTGATGCTCTATGAGGGTGCGATTAAATTTGGCAATATAGCAGAGAGTGCGTTGGAACAGAAAGATATTGCCAAAGCACATACCAATATCACGAAGGTGGAAAAAATTATTGATTATCTGCGGCAGACGCTGGATATGAAGTATGCTGTGGCGCAGGATTTTGAAAACATCTATGCATATCTGTCCAAGAGACTGGTGGAGGCCAATCTGAAAAAGGATAAGGCGATTATGGAAGAGGTCAATATGCATCTGCGGTCTGTGCGTGACAATTGGAAGGAAGTAATGCGCATCAACAGAACACAGGGAACCATATAGAAGGGGACTGTATTATAATGGAGAATCAACTGAGTATTTTATCCGAGAGCCTGGACAAAAAACTTCAGGTGCTTCAGGAAATTCAGGAGTATAACACCAGGCAGGAAGAGGCATTTAAGCAGGAACAGGCTGACTTGGAAAGCTTTGATGATGCCATGGAGGAGAAGGAGCGCCTGATCGAGAAGCTGACTCAGCTGGATGAGGGATTTGAAGCACTCTTTGAGCGCGTGTCGGCAGAGTTAAAAGATCGTCGGGAGCAATACGCCCCTCAGATTCAGAAACTGCAGGAGAAGGTAAAGCAGGTGATGGATTTGAGTGTGTCCATTCAGGCGCAGGAGGCACGGAACAAGAAGCTGGTTGAGGATTATTTTGCCAAAGCGAGAAACGGATTGAAGCAGAACCGGCAGAACTCCAGGGCCGCCTACGACTATTATAAAAACATGAGCGGCAGCAATTATGCTTCGTCCCAGTATATGGACAGTAAGCAGTAGTAAAAGAGTTTTAAAATTTAGATAAAAATTTTAAATACCTCTAAAGTTTCTAAAAAACCATCCGATATATTTAGCAAGTAAAGCAAATGAACATCAAGTTCAACGCTTTCTTCTGAAAGTAGCTGGAAGCTATCCGCACAATAGTGACAGTTACTGTAACCACTACCGGGAAGCTGGAACGTGCGAACCGGACGAACGGTAGACAAAAATAATTGGCCTCAAGGAAGGGGTCATCAAATTCAAGGAGGAATATATTATGGTAGTACAGCACAACTTAACCGCAATGAACTCTAACA
>JAIDDH010000037.1:0-8058 GCA_029055435.1 Acetatifactor sp. | reverse complement strand
GATATGGCTACAGAGATGGTTAGATACTCCAACAACAACATCCTTGCTCAGGCAGGACAGTCCATGCTGGCACAGGCTAACCAGAGCAATCAGGGCGTACTTTCTCTGCTTGGTTAATTCTGAGAGTATTGCACAGACATTACAACAACTACCAAAGGGGATCGGCATTTGTCGGTCCCTTTTTCCGTGTAAAAATAAAAATTATAATTTTTTAAAAAAGGTCTAAAGTATTTTTGATATCTACCGATATATTTAGCAAGTAAAGCAAATGAACTTTGAGTTCGACGCTTTCTTCTAAAAGTAGCTGGAAGCTATCCGCACAATAGTGAACAGTTACTGTAACCACTACCGGGAAGCTGGAACGTGCGAACCGGACGAACGGTAGACAAAAATAATTGGCCCCAAGGAAGGGGTCATCAAATTCAAGGAGGAATATATTATGGTAGTACAGCACAACTTAACCGCAATGAACTCTAACAGAATGCTTGGTCTCACTACAGCAGCTCAGGCAAAGTCCACCGAGAAACTGTCTTCCGGTTACAAGGTAAACCGTGCAGCAGATGATGCAGCAGGTCTGGCAATTTCCGAGAAGATGAGACGTCAGATCCGTGGTCTGACTCAGGCTTCTGCAAACGCACAGGACGGCGTGTCCATGGTGCAGACAGCAGAAGGTGCTCTGAACGAAGTTCATGATATGCTGCAGCGTATCAATGAGCTGGCAGTTAAGGGCGAGAACGGCACTTTGACCACCAGCGATCGTAGCTACATCAACAGCGAAGTTCAGCAGCTGATGAGCGAGATTGACCGTGTAGCTTCTACCACGACCTTCAATGAGAAGAATCTGCTTACCGGTTCTTGCTCTAACGTAGATCTGCAGGTAGGTGCAGAGACCAGCCAGCACATCACTTTGCAGATTAAGGCTATGAACTGCAAAGGCCTTACACTTAGCGGTAGCGCTACTACTGCTTCTGCATCTGGTAAGTTGAACACCAGCTGTAAGGCAGCTATCGCAGCTCTGAACGAGCAGCGTTCTCAGCTTGGTGCTGTTCAGAACAGACTTGAGCACACCATCAACAACCTGGATAACATTGTTGAGAATACCACCAGCGCTGAGTCCGCTATCCGTGATACCGATATGGCTACAGAGATGGTTAGATACTCCAACAACAACATCCTTGCTCAGGCAGGACAGTCCATGCTGGCACAGGCAAATCAGGCAAATCAGGGTGTACTCTCTCTGCTCGGCTAAGAATAAAAGTACAGATAAAGAGATATATAAAGGGAGGTTGGCGATTGTCAGCCTCCCTTCGTTAATTCATAGAAATTTATAGATTGACAGTATCGGAAAAAGATAGTGGCCGGAGGAGATCATGACCGAGAAGCGATTGGGGCAATTGACAATATTTGAATTGGAAAATACTGAATATGAGGACACGGAACTAAAGAATCGTTGTCTGTTACAGACGAAGACTCCCTATATAGCATATGTATTACATTCAGCAGTGGAGGAGGCAGAACTGCTGGAGATGTTTGCCAGACAGGAGAAGGATGTTTTTGCCGTATTCATTTCGGGGGATGGGCGTACTGCGGATTTGGATTATACTAGGGTGTTTGAACTGGTTTCTGTACCTGTTGTGGCCATGCTTTTTCCTAAGGCATTGATTCGGAAGATGGGGGCATTCAATCAAAAATTGTCTGCGGAGACAAATTTTGAACTGATCTGTCGTATGGTTCGGGAGACCAATCAATGTGCTGTGGTAGGTATCGGAGAGTCAAAAGGTATTGTGGCGGGACAGAGTAAAGCGCAGGCCGGTGAGCAGGCGGCATGTACCCTTGCGTATATGGTGCGGCATCATCTGAATAGTCTGCATGCTCTGGGGGTAATGGATCAGATATTCGCCCTGTTTTGTGAGTATGCGCAAAGTAATGGTTTTTTCGAGATTTTTCAGGAAAAGGTCAATCGCTTTCTGTCGGACGGGCGGGAATATGAGGGATTTGCAAGGCAGACTGCTCCTTTTGTAGTTTTGCGCGGGGACGATACTTGTGGAGGTGTGCTGCAGGGGTTTGCGGATGATCTAGCTGACGGGCTGGCCGAAAACGGACAGGCTGTCATTCTGATGGATGATAATTTCACACAGCATGAGAAGCTGCAGAATATGGTCTGTAAGGGTGTTGTGGGGTTTCAGAGCAAAGCCCTTGAAATAGATTTTTTCCGGCAGATGCACGGACCCAAGTTTCAATTCTGGTTTGACAATCCGCTTCGCTTTGAAGGCGTGCTTCGGAATTTGCCGGAGGAGTATTATATCTTATGTCAGGATGCGAATTATGCCGCGCTGATCAGAGATTACTATCACACGCAGAATGCGATCCAGTTTCCGCCGGGGGGCAGAGTGCGCCGTGCGACGGAAGAAGGAGTATGCCGCAGGTCGCCTGATGAGATGGCCGCCCGGCAGGAGCCGGAGCGGATTTATGATATTGTCTTTATGGGAAACTATTTTGAGGATGATTTTGATGTTCTTGCGGGCATGGAGCGGGAATTTTATGACTATATGCTGGCGCATCCACAGGAAACTTTTGAGAAGGGGCTTTCAAAACTGCTGGAGGCGAGAGGCAAAGAACCGGATGCAGAGGAATTTGTAAGCCTGAGCTGCGCTTTGAAGCCGGCCTGCAGGGCGGTGATCGGACATTATAGAAATGCCGTGATTTCCACGATTTTGGGAGCGGGCTATACTCTGCATGTGTATGGGGAGAGTTGGAAGGATTATCAGGGCATCGGCGGAGAGAATCTGGTGATACATCCTTATGCCACAGTGGAGGAGTCGCTGGAAGAGCTGAACAAGGCCAAAATCGGTCTGAATATCATGAGCTGGCATAAGGCGGGCATGACAGAGCGAATTGCCAATATCATGCTCTCCGGCGCGGTCTGTCTCACAGAAGAGACAGAGTATCTGCGGGAGCATATGCAGGAGGGAAAGGAGCTTGTCTGTTTCCAATTGGATCGGCTGGAGGAGCTGCCTGCCAGGATTCAGCATTTGTTGGATCATCCGGAAAAGAGAGAGGAAATTGCGGCTAATGCATACCGCAAGGCCTCTGCGGAATATACATGGGAACGGCGTGCCGAGGAACTGATAGCGTTGTCTGAACACGCCACAGAGAATGCATTAGCGGTTTTTGTGGCCACGCATGTGAAGTTTAATCCGCCGAACAATCCCGTTTATATTCCTCTTCATGTGGGGAGAAAAGGGAAGCCTGATCTGGGATATCTGGGCGACGACACGGGAGAGAATATCTCAGATTTGAATTTTCTTTATGGGGAGCTGACGGGGCTCTTCTGGATATGGCAGAATGTTGATGATCTGGATTATGCGGGATTGTGCCATTACAGGAGATATTTCATTAATTCCGGAAAGCAGGCCATGGAGAAGCGGGAATATCTCGAGCTGCTGGAGCAGTATGACGCCATTGTTCCAAAGCATGCGGAATGCGAGGGGAATTACTATCAGCATTTTGGCATGAGTCACAACAACAGAGATCTGGATGCGGTGGAACGGGCGCTCAAGCGGCTTTATCCATCTTATGCTGAGGCCTGGGACACGGCCATGTCGGGAACGATTTATTACTGGGGCAATCTGGTGGTGACGCGGCTGGAGATTTTAAAGGCTTATGCAGAGTGGCTGTTTAATATTTTCGTGGAAGCGTCGGATGAGATCGACGTCAGCGGTTATGACGATTATCACAGACGGGTGTATGGGTTCCTGTCTGAGCAGATGTTTTATGTGTTTGCCATGGCAAATGGCCTGAGCCTGTGCGAGACGGCAGTGGGAGTTTCGGCGGAGAAGGCGGAGACCAGGGAGTTAAAAGAGCGCTTAAAGCGGCTGATGGAGGAGCATAAAACGGAGGAGGCCAGAAGGCTGTTTGACGAACAACTGAAGGCCAGACCGGATCTGCTTTTGCCGGGCTCGGATGTGACCGGTGAACTGCAGGCAATCTACACACAGCTCGCCAAGAAGAGATTGGTACTCTTTCATGGAGAACTGGATACCATTAATTTGTTCAGCGATCAGCTCAAACAGGGATTTCTGAAACTGGACTATGAGATTTTTGATTTTGATCTGCAGCAGAGCGCCAAAAGTCTTGGCCTGCTTTATGAATATATGCAGGAGGGGCCGATTACGGCGATGATTGCCTTCAACAGTACGTTTTTTGGCATGACGGTTCCCTCGGGAGAGAATATGTGGGAGACGCTGGGGATTCCCTGCATAAATATTTTCGTGGATCATCCCTATTGGTATCACAATATTCTGATGCGCATGCCCGCCAATGGCGTCGTGCTGTGCATCGACCGCAATCATATGAATTATGTCAACCGGTTTTATCCGAATATCGGATCCAACGGGTTTATCGCTCATGGGGGGACTCCTGTAAATGAGGCTCCCAGACCAGTGGCAGAGAGAAGTATAGATGTGCTGTATGCCGGCAGCCTTTTGGTGGATTATATACCTCAGAAGGTGGATTTCTCCGGCTGGAATTTCCCGGCGCAGCAGATATGTGACAGGAGTATTGAGAAGCTGTTGGCGCACCCGGAGGACACGGTAGAGGCTGTGCTCGAGCAGGAGCTTGAACAGGCGGATATCCACCTTTCGGATGAAGAGTTGCGGCGGTTTATTTCCTCCTGTGTGCATATAGAGCGAGTGGTGAGCTCCCATTATCGGGAACAGATTGTCAGCTCTATTGCCCGGGCAGGTATTCGCTTGGAGCTGTACGGAGATGGATGGGGGAGCTGCGACTGGATTAAACTGCCTAATGTCCACTATGGCGGCAGGGTGGCTCCGGGAGAGATTTTGTCCATGATGGAGGACAGCAAGCTGGTACTGAATACATTGCCGTGGTTTAAGGACGGCAGCCATGAGCGGGTGTTTAATGCGATGCTCTCCGGTGCGGTGGCAGTCTCCGAGACTTCCGAGTATTTGAAGGAAGTATTGCCCCCGGATACATGGGTGGCTTTTGATCTGACGGCTGAGAGTCTGGCAGGGCTTCCTCAGAGAATTATCAATCTGCTCTCCGATGAAGACCGGTTACAGAAAATTGCCGCTGCCGGATATGAATTGGCGAGCTCTGCTCACACATGGGAGGCAAGGGCCGAGGAGCTGCACCGGGATTTATTATCGTTTTTATAGGGAGGATATTTATGCTGCACATTGCTGTTTTTGGCAGTTCCAAGTGGAGCTGTCTCATGAAAGATATTTTGGAAAAGGAATATTCTGAGATGCTTAACCAGGACTGCGGGGAGACTGTCGCTGTGGATACGTTTGTCGTCCTGGGCAGTCCGCAGAGCGACAATGAGATATCTGTTGAAGAGTTTGGCAGAAGATATGCCGCGCAGGAGCTGGCTGCCATCGTCATTCCCAAGGAATACTATATGCAGCAGAATGAGCTTGTCTTTGCGCTGCTTCGAGCGGGAGTGGATGTGCAGGACATTTATGACGGGATACGGCTGAGCGAGGAAACCAGAAATCGGCCGGAAGCGGTAGCCTGCCTGATTACTCCTATGCTTGCGGATTCTTATCTGCCGTATCTGGAATTCCATGTGGCAGATCACTGTAATCTGAACTGTAAATACTGTACTCATTATTCTCCGCTGGTAGATCAGCCGGTGTTTACGGAATATGAGAAGTTTGCGGCGGATCTGAGACAACTGAAAAAGTATATTGCGGATATCGGAGTTATACGGATACTGGGAGGGGAACCGCTGTTAAGTCCTGAACTGGGCAGATATATAGAGCTTGCCAGAGAATTATATCCCGTCTCTATTGTCACGGTGGTGACTAACGGTTTGTTGATTGATAGGATGGAGCCTTCACTGATAGAGTGTATGAGAAAGAACATGGCATTCTTCCATATTTCTTATTATCCGCCGCTGCAGGACAAGGTGCAGGAAATCCAGAAATTTCTGTATGAGCAGAAGATTCCCTATACCATCACGCCCATGATCACGGAATTTAACAAGACACAGACTCTGACTCCGCAGGCTGATGAGGACTTTTTCTACAGTTGTTTTCAGGCGTCCTGTACCTGTCTGCATGAGGGTCGGGTCGCGCCCTGCTATGCGCCCTTCACCACCAAATACTTTAATCAGGCGTTTGGACAGGAGCTGCCGATGGGCGAAGGGGTCGATCTGTATGATGAGACCTTGAACACGGCTATGCTGAAAGCACAGTTATTGATTCCCATGGAGCGCTGCAGGTACTGTGTCTCCGGTAATGCCTGTCCTTGGGAGATTGTCGGAAAACACAGTGCGCTGGAGGATTGGGTGGAATAAGCTTCAGGTGAGCGGCAGCGATTTTAAAGACAACTCAATATCTCGTCTACACGATGAACATAGGTATGGTCTGCGGAGATTTTCTGCAGACCATTTTTGGCGATTTGAGCCCGCTCTTCCTCGTGTTGCAGGTAATAGTCGATCTTGGAGAGCAGATCCGCCTTGCTGTCATAGAATACAAAGTCCTCCCCGGGAACAAAGAAGTCCAGAAAGTCCTCCTGATAATTTGTCAGCAGAAAACCGCCTGCGCCCATGATGTCAAAAGCACGCAGCGGGATGCCGGTGAGGATGCTGCGCAGGGAGATATTCAGATTGATTTTGGCTGTCTTAAAAACATAGGGGGCATAGTCGTAATAGTCAACCGGGCCGTGGTTTGTGCAGTTGGGCAGCTTTACTGTCTGATCGGGGGTGTATAAGTCCAGACCAAAGTGCTCTGTCACGGCGTGGAGCAGTTCTCTGCGCTCCAGAGCAGTGATTTCACGGTTGATGACATATTGCGCGAACAGGTACTCCACACTCTCCACGCTGTCCGCTCCGGGCTGCATGGGCAGGGAGCGCTGCATGTCCTCGATGATTGCGGGCGGCAGCAGTTCCTGAATGAAGTTATAGCCATAGACTTGTTTCTGGGCCGCCATCAATCCCTCCAGATAGCCTCTGGTGTAGGGAGTAATCTTGTCCATGCGCTGAAAAAACTGGTGCTTCTCAGTGTAGAGAGAACCAATAAAAGCCACTTCATGCCGGTTGTGCCAGGGCGTCTTTTGGAATCTGGCAAAGTCTGTCATGGCGCACAGACGCTCGGTGTTGGCGGCCATGGGCAGATAGTTTACCGTGAGGATGCCCGCCCGGTGAAACTCCAGATACTGTGCCTTGTCGAAGACGAATACATGATTGGTGGGATAGTTGATGGAGTAGTGGTACAGACGCACATAGGGGCTGTCGTAGACCCAGGCCACATAGGGTACTCCGGCCTTTTTGCAGGCGATGGCCGCCACCGGGAAGTAATTGAAGGAAAAGAGCATGTCCGGGGCAGCACTATGGATCTGGGAGGTCAAATCCTGTTCCAGCTCCGCGTCTGTCCGCTCTCCTTTGTCGGAGAAGGGGTGCTCGATTACTTGATGGTTTAGCTGCCGAAAGGCGGCTGCCATATCTTCATTGCCAAAGCTTTTCCAGGTGAGCATCAGTATTTTCATAGTCAGTCTCCTTTATTATAAGTGAGCGTAGTTCAACCAGCTTCAGTGCTCACTAAAAGGTCAGTACATCCCGTCTGATAGATTTGATAATTATATCATAGCAGTTGGCAAAAGAGATTGCAATTAGAATTAAAATTTGCTGTGTTGTAACAGTTCGGCCTGAAATATTGCAGATGCTATTCCGACGATGTCGGTGGAAGGAGACCGGGATGGTTTGACAGGCGGGCTGCGGTTGGGTGTTTTCTAATAGTGCGATATAGTATCTTGCAATTTGCGGGTCGGGTCTAAGGTGCATCCATGCACCCTAGACCCTGAAATGCGCATCCGTGCGCATTTCCCCTTGGTCTCCTGCACGCACTATAAGAAAACGCACCAACTTCCGCCAGAGCCTGCCAAACCATCCTGGTCTTCTTCCGCCCCGGCACCGACGGAATATAATCCTCGCAATATCTCAGGCTGAACTGTTATGTTGGCTTGAATGCCAAAGTAAATTCCAGTGACAAACGAAATTCCAGAATGCCAAAGAAAAGGTAGGATTCAGCCAACTTT
>JAIDDH010000036.1 GCA_029055435.1 Acetatifactor sp. | reverse complement strand
GCTGTTTATTTGTCAAGGTGCGTTTGCAGGCTTTTTTACTGCTTGCCTGCCTTTGTTGTCAACTTAGCGACAGCTTTGATATAATATCATAGGCGTTCCGCTTTGTCAACTGCTTTTTTAATTTTTTCTTTTAGAACTTCTTCACTGTCGCATCTGTATTCCTCGACAGCAAAATTGAGTATAGCACCGCTTTCGGCTCTTGTCAACAGTAAAACCATAATTTTTTAATATTTTTTGCACAATTTCTCAAATGCGATGCAACGCCCCTGTTTATCAGCTTTTTCTTGCCTATTGGCATCTGTAAAGCTCTAATATTCACAGTTTATATCATTACAACACTTGAATTGTGTATGTTTTTAAGTCATTTTTCAGACTTAAGGTGATTGAATCCACACTGCCTGTCTGCACAGGGTCCACTTCAAACACCAGAACGACCTTCTCTGTACTGCCAGCCGCCAGTGTTCCCTTATAGGTTGACAGATCATCTGTAAGCATAGTGGTCAGCGCTGTCTTGTTGTAGCTTCCATTCACAGTGACGCGATAGTTGTCCTGTCTGTCAAGAAGATTTATTTCCTGACTCGCGCCGGACTGATTCTGCAGGGTGAATTGCAGTACCAAAAGCTCTTTACCCTCAGAGGCTTCCAGTGCAAAATAGGAACCGGCAGCCCCCTGATAACTCTGACAAAGCTCATATCCTGTATTGGCAAGACTCAGGCCTTCCGGCAACTCCAGAAAACTTTCCAGACTGCCCACCGTTTCCAGCCCCGATGCACTTATATCAATCACAGGCGTGTCCGGTATATCCGGCGTCTCCTCAGAGGGCTTCTCCGGCAACGGTTCCGGCTCCACAACAGAGGGCGCACCGCTCTCCTCCAATTCCTCCATCTGTGATAAATCCACCAGACGGCTCCGGCTGTTCACGTCATACTTTAACAGCGTGATGGCGGCATACTCACCTATAATATCCGTCTCTTCATCTGTCATGTTCGGCAGAGTGGCACCACAACCGGCCAGAAGCAAAGCTGCAAGACACATGATTCCAATTCCTGTTTTCTTCATTATTCGGCACTCCTTTTACTGTTTTCATTACTCATTTCATTTCTTTTTTCCTGATTGCGCTCTAATATCATATATATCGCGGCGATAGCCAGAGCCAGCAATCCCACTGCAAAAAACAGGATCGTCTTCTGCAGCATATTGGCTCCCATAAAATCATACAAAACCAGTTTACCACAAATCACCAAAGAAAGCACCAGTCCATAGATGCGCACCGACTTTTTATTGATTGCAAAACCTGCCGCCACACATCCCAGCGCAAGCAGCATCAATAAAATACTGTTGGTGATTGGATAACTTGTTCTCACAATCAGTCCCATATAAGTCAGAAATATCGCAAGTATCAATTGCTTACAGCCAAAATCCAAATAATATTTCTTCTGGAAACAAATCATAATGGTAGCCGTCCCGAAAATCAGCATGCAAAAATAGGTGAGATAAGCATTGCGATACACCGGATTGATGAGAGCCAGATAACAGATTGCCTGTCCCCCCAGCGCAAGCGCATTGAATCCGACAACGCTTTGGCCTTTGCCCCGCCATCTGTCCACATTGTTAAACAACAGCATACCCACAAACAAAATCCCCACAAACACAGGAAGCTTGAGCAGCTGCAGCATATGGCTTGAGGTGTAAAGGGCAATGGTGAAAACCAATATCACCTGGAAATAAGTGTGCCAATAATTCAGACAGAGAATGCTGAGCACCAGTCCGACCGCCAATGGAATCACATAATTGTATTCTCCGCCAAAATATACCGTCATACAGGCAAAGGTGGTAACCACCGCGTCACTGATATAGAGCATGGGTCGTCTGGCAAAAGAAAGAATTTTGGACGCCGCCAGCATCACTAACAGGCAGAGAGCCATCTCCCAATTTCCTCCGTTGGCGACATGGATTCCCAGCAACCATAGGTTCAGCGCATACCAGACAAACCATTTCTCCTGCTTTTCCCGAAGAATCCGCATAGGTATCAGACAGAGCGCGACCACAACTCCGGAACATATCAGCCTGTCCAACAGATATTCGTCTCCAAATAATTCTATCAGAGTCATCGAATAAGCAAAATTTGTAGTCAGCCCCACCAGAAGCATATAAAACAGGCTGGAGATACCATAGGTGATACAAATGCCCATATTTTGTTCCATGGAGGCCCCAGGTGTCTGCTTCTCCTGCCAGCGCACCTGCACTACAAAAATCATATGCATCACCAGGATAGAGACCGCCAGAAACAAAGGCTGCTGCCACGCCGAAAAGTCTTCCCCCGAACCAAATGCCCACATTAAATAAGCAATAAATGTAAATGCTGTATTCAATGCCATATGTGTGACATGAATCCCTGTGTGCGCCTTTTTAACGGGCACCGCCAGACACATGATATTCACGGCAAGAGCCATGACCGTCGCCGTCAAAAACTCCGTCATGGACAGTCCGCCGCCGAGGGTTTCATGATCCGGCACCAGCAAAATACAAATATACACGGCCGCCATACCCAGAATCCGATAAGCGGCAGCATCCCTTTTGCGGCTGAGTAGAATCACCGTCAGCGTGATGAGCAAAGTCAGTCCCAGCGCCACCCACTGATGAAAATTGTGAAGCACCAGATAGTTAATCAAGGTAGATATATACAGACCGCCCATACCGATTGCCGAGAGTGTCATGCCAAGCCCCGGCCACCTGCGATACAAAACCGCTTCGGCCAGAACCATCACCGCGATACATGCCGCATAGAGCATCAGACCTTTCATCAGGCCTTCCATGAAATACATACCAAGCAACACCATCGCCGTCAGGATAAACACTCCGCCCACAACACTCAGCACTGCGACCCCTATGATAAACTCCGCACTGCGCTTGGGTCTTGCGGGCGCTGCTGCCGGCTGAGGCTGAGGCCGCACCGGCGGAATGGGCTGAGGTACCGGCTGAGATACCGGCTGCGGCGCGGGCGTTGCCATCGGCGCAGGCTGAGGTACCGGCTGCGGCGCAGTCTGAGATGCCTGATACATCTGCATCCTATGCTCATACATCTTCACCCGGCTATCCAACTCCTCTTTCAGGAGTTCCACCTGTCGCTCCTGATTGGCAATACGATTCTGCATCTGACGAAGGTACACTGTAAATTCTGCATCCTTCGAGTTTTGCAGCAATACTTCCACCCGCGCTCTGAGCAGTTTAAAACGATCCTGCCCCTGTGTTTTTTGCATTTCTTCATCTAATTCATTATTATACATCCGCTCATCCTCTGTTCTTTCACATGAATTTTCAGGAAATCAGGAACCGCCCATATCTGGCGGCATCCTGCTCATGGCACCGGACTTTCAGATAGATTCCTCTCTCCTGATATTCCTGTTCCAGCACCACCGCCTGCTCCATGAGATAGGACGCCGCCCGTCCCTGGTCATAGGGCAGCATAAACTCACAGTCTCTATAATGCTCATAGAGCTTATCCTGAATCAGCTCTGCCAGTTCTCTGATCCCGATGCCGGGCCCTGCCGCCATATGGATATCATCCTTCCGCACCCGGGGCAGCCGCTCCATCTGACATCTGTCAGACTTATTATACACTATAATTTGCGGAATGTCTCCAATTTCCAACTCTTTTAATGTTTCTTTTGTGATTTCCATCTGTTGACGATAATTTTCATCAGAATAATCCACCACATGCACCAGCAAATCCGCATACCGCACTTCCTCCAGAGTAGAGCGGAAAGCCTTCACCAGTCCGTGAGGCAGCTTATGGATAAATCCCACCGTGTCTACCAGAAAAAAGGGCCTGCCGTCTTCCATCTCGATGCTGCGCACACTGGTCTCCAGAGTAGCAAAAAGCATATCCTTTTCCAGCACCTGCTTCCCCGGCGTTCTCCCGAACTCCTCAAGCATCCGATTCATTATGGTCGATTTTCCCGCATTAGTATAGCCCACCAGAGCCACCTGCGGAATGCGGGAGGCATTGCGCTTCTTGCGCTGCGTCTCCCGGGAACGCTCCACTGTCTCCAGCTCCTTCTTCAGTTCCGAGATGCGATGCTCTATCTTACGTCTGTCCAGCTCCAGCTTCTTTTCACCGGCGCCCCTGTTGCTCATACTGCCGCCAGTTCCGCCCTGCCTGCTCAATTCCTCATGCATTCCCACCAGCCGGGGCAGCATATATTGAAGTCTGGCCATCTCCACCTGCAGTCTGGCCTCTCCCGTCCGGGCACGGATAGCAAAAATATCCAGAATTAACTGCGTTCTGTCCAGAATCGGCATATCTAGCTCCTCTGTCAGATTGCGCATCTGGGAGGGCGAAAGTGCATTGTCGAAAATGATCTCCTCTGCTCCGCACTCCTTTGCATAGTCCCGCACCTCCTGTACCTTTCCCGTGCCGACATAAAAGGCCCGGTTCACGCTCTCCATGCGCTGGGTAATTATCCCTGTCACTTGTTTTTCACAGGCCTGCGCCAAACTTTTCAGTTCCGCCATGGAGCGCTCAAAATCCGCCTCTTCCCCGGTATCCACTCCCACCAGCAAAACTTTGGTCCTGTCTTCCATGCTGTCTTCCATACTCTCTTTCATAACTACTCCTGAACCGTCTCCACAGTAAACCAGAAACGCACGCCGCCCTCACAATTCTCTGCCCCGTACTCCTGATGGATGGATTCCTGGATGGCTTTCACAATGGAAAGTCCCACACCGCTGCCGCCGTAAGCTCTGGTCCGGGCTTTGTCCACCTTGTAAAATTTCTCCCAGATATGGGGGAGGGCATCCTCCGGTATAGGAGCTCCGGTATTAAATACCCAGACCTTCACCCGACCATGTTCCTGTTCCAGCCGGATCTCAATGATTTTGTCACCCTCACAGTGATTTACCGCGTTGGTAAAGTAATTCATAAACACTTCTTCTGTCTTAAATTCATCGGCCCACACAAAAACAGGGGCGTAATCCGCCATCCGAACTCTGATCCCATTCTGTTGTGTCAGAATCTGCGCAGACTGTATATAATTCTTAATTAATGTCACCAGATCAAAGCGCTCCATAGCCACCACATCATTTCCAAATTCCAGTTGATTCAGGGTCAGCAGCCGTTTTACCATGGTATTCATCTTCGAGGCCTCGTCCACAATCACCTCACAGTAAAACTTCCAATTCTCCGGGTCATCGCTGATACCTTCCTGCAATCCCTCCGCATAGCCCTGAATCAAAGCGATGGGCGTCTTTAACTCATGAGACACATTTGCGAGAAATTCCTTCCTCATCTCATCAATCTGCTCCCGCTTTTCGATATCCCGTTTCAGCTCATTATTGGCGGTTTTCAGTTCCGAGATAGCGCGCTCCAGAGAAGCAGAAAGCTCATTAATATTTTCTCCCAGCACATCGATCTCGTCAAACACCGGCGAGAGATTATGACGTCCGCTCCCATATTGGGCCTCAAAATCCAGATGCACCATCCGCCCGGAAATGTAGCTGAGCTGAGCAATTGGCTTGGTGATGCGATCAGATACCACCCAGATGACAATTCCGCCGAACAATGTGCCCAGAACACCCACATATGCCAAAAAGCGATTGGCCAGATCAGCGCTCTCCCGGATGCTCTCCAGAGGCGTCTGCATGATAAAAGAGATACCGGAAGTCAGTCTGCCATACATCTCCAGATACTCTCCATCCCCCTTGCCGGTAATCTGAATCCGATAATCCTCTCCGCTCTCAAGCTCCTGAACTTCTTCCTCCGCAAAACCGAAAATATATCCGATCAGTTTGGCTTCCAGCTGTCTTCCTCCGTTCTGAGATACATATCTAATCTGGGAATTCACATCCATGACGCAGACTGTGATATTATAATTCCGGCAGACTCCCTCCAGTTCTCTCATGAAGGCATCTGCCTCATAGTTGTCCTGTTCGGCCGCCTTGCGGATGGTCTCATAGGCATCGTAAATAATCTCTCGCTTTTCCCGGATATAATAATCCTCCAAAAACAGCGTATTCACCGCCCAGCACAGTAAAATCACACCGGCCATCAGGGTGATAAAAATCAAAGCAAACTGACTGCGAATGGAAAATCGCCTTCTCTTTCCTGCCATCGTCATTCCTCTCAGTCAAATTTATAACCAATGCCCCAGACGGTCCTGATCAGATCGCCCTTCTCCCCAAGCTTACTCCTGAGCTTCTTCACATGGGTATCGATGGTTCGGGCATCCCCGAAATAATCATAATCCCATACCTGATTCAGTATCTTCTCCCGGGAGAGAGCAAGCCCTCTGTTCTCCATAAAGTATGCCAGAAGCTCAAACTCCTTATAACTGAGCTCCACCTCCTGCCCGTCTATGGTCACACGATGCGCGCCCTTATCCAGATCAATACCGCCGCAGCTCACAATCTCCCCTTTGTCCAACTGGCCGCTGCGGCGCAAAATTGCCTCCACTCTTGCCACCAGAATCTTAGGACTGAAGGGCTTTGCAATATATTCGTCCACGCCCAGCCCGAAACCCTGAAGCTCGTCCTGCTCATCGCCTCTGGCAGTCAGCATAATAATCGGCACTTTGGAACCGGTCCGTATCTCCCGACATACCTGCCAACCGTCCGCCTTGGGCATCATCACATCCAGGATCAGCAGGGCAATATCCTTCTCCCGATAAAAAATATCCAGCGCCTGCTCGCCATCCTCCGCCTCCAGCACCTCATAATTGCTGCGCGTCAAAAAATCCGATACCAGCTTGCGCATCCTGCTCTCATCGTCCACCACCAAAATCTTCAATCTGTCCATCCAATCCAAACTCCTGTATATTAACTGTTCAGTGCAATCTCAGCCGCACGTTTGGCATGAATTATGGTTGTATCGAAAACAGGCAGAGAAGAATCTGTCTGCTGAATGAGAAGCCCTATTTCGGTACAGCCAAGAATAACGCCCTCCGCTCCCTGCGTTTTTAACCCATCAATAATTTTTTTGAATTTTTCACGAGACTCTGTTTTGATTTCACCTACACAAAGTTCATTAAAGATAATATTGTTGATAACATCAACATCTGCCTCATCAGGAATAATTGTATCAATGCCTCTGTCAATCAATTTTTGCTTATAAAAATCCTGTGTCATCGTATATTTTGTTCCCAGCAGCCCCACCTTTTGAATCTGACATTTTTCAAGTTCATCTGCCGTGGACTCCGCTATATGTATAATGGGAATCCGAATCATGGAGGCAATTTGCGGAACTACCTTATGCATCGTATTTGTGCAGATCAGGATAAAATCCGCACCGGCGGTCTCTAATCCCTGCGCTGCAGTACCAATGATCCTGCCGCATTTTTCCCAGTTGCCACTCGCCTGGCATCTTTCGATTTCAGCAAATTCTACACTATGAAGAATAATCTTCGCAGAATGAAGTCCGCCAAGCCTGTTTTTGATCTCTTCATTGATAATCTTATAATATGAAATAGTGCTTTCCCAACTCATTCCACCAATCAACCCTATTGTTTTCATCCCATGACCTCCGTAATTCACTCCATGCCTTTATTCCATTCCAGTTCCCGCTCCCGGATTGCCTGCTCTCTCTCCGTAAGCTCCTGCTCCCAGGATGCATAACGATCAGTCAGCACCCGCTCATAATTCAGGATATTGGGCTGACTGGCTCCCATGGCAATGGCAAACATGGCAATCACGGCAGCCGCAAGTCCGATATTGGCAATCACAGAAATCCGCAGTGCAGGAGACTTCTTCGGCACTTGATTCTGCGCCGGTCTCACCCTGTTGCGGGCGGGATTGCTCTGTTCACGAAACTCCCCCTCAAAAGAGACATGCAGAGGGATGGCATCCACTGCCTCCGGGTCAATATCCGGCTGACGCAGCAGATACTGCTGCATCTCCCTTAAAAAAAACAACCCCACCGGCGATTTGAATATCCGCTCCGCGATGGCTTTTTTGTAAATGCGCAGAATACTCTCCGCATTATTATAGTCCAGACGTGCCTTCAGATACTCTACCTTGCGCCGCTCCGTCTCCGCAAGAGCCGCATCCTTCTCCGTATAAAAGGAAAATCCTTCCGATATATATCTGCCTGCATCCTGCATATCTGCCACAGTACTTTCCTCCTGATTCCAAACTCGTAAAAGCGACCTTTTCACTCATTATACAAGCACTGCAATCATTCCGCAACCTTGAAATAATTGTTAAAAGAAAACTCTTAAAAGCCTGAATCCCTCATGCTTTTAAGAGTTTTCGAGTCCTTCAGAGTGGAGTAGACGGGAGTCTGAACCCAACGGGTTCGACTCGCCATCGAGTCCCTTGGAGTGGAGTAGACGGGAGTCGAACCCGTGTCCAAAAGCCCATTCCCTGTACTTCTACTATCATAGTCCGTTATTGTGGAGGGACTTGCTCCCTCCTGTTCCCTCCTCCGGCTGGAAACGAACAGCCGGCCGAATTCGGTAGCTCCTTATACGCCCATGTGCCCGAAGCCCGTCACATGTCGTTTCTCACATCGTTGATGCCCGGATTCTAAAGTGTGAGTGCCTTAGAGCGGACAGCAGCCTTTAGGCTGCGTATGCTAAATTATCTTCAGCGTTTAATTTAATTTTGCCATTTAACGCATCGCATGCGGATAGCTTCTCCAGCTGCAAGACCCCTGTCGAAACCTTTACTACCCCTTATTTAAAACCAAAAAGCTCTGCTTTTGATTCCACACAATTATATCAACTGCATTTTCTTTCGTCAACACCCCTCACAGATTTCTCACCTTAAACTCCCGCTCTGTCTCTCTTCTGGCGTCCTTCTTGGCGATGGCTTCCCGCTTATCATAGAGCTTTTTGCCTCGGGCCAGACCGATTTCGACCTTGACCCTGCCCTTTTTAAAGTATACCTGCAAAGGCACCAGAGTATAACCCTTCTCTTTGATTTTGCCCTCCAGTTTATTGATCTCATAGCGGTGCATCAAAAGTTTTTTCACGCGCAGCGGATCTTTATTAAAGAGATTTCCCTTCTCATAGGGACTCACATGCATTCCGTAGACAAAGACCTCGCCGTTTTCGATGCGCACGAAGCTCTCCTTAATGCTGCACTTGCCCATGCGCATGGATTTTACTTCCGTTCCGTGCAGAGCCACTCCCGTCTCGTAAGTCTCGTCTATGAAATAGTCATGGTATGCCTTCTTGTTGTTGGCAATCAGTTTTCCACTCTCCGTCTTTGCCATCTCTAGTCTCCTCCGATATCAAAATCTATGGTGCGGTTAAAGCGGTCACAGCCCGCCACACGGACGCGCAGCGGCATTCCCAGCTTAAAGCTCTGTCCCGTGGCTTTCCCCACCATCTCACAGGCGCTCTCATCATAGTAAAAATAATCCCCCGGCAGTTTGGAGACATGCACCAGGCCCTCCACAGTATTGGGAAGCTCCACATAAATCCCCCAGGAAGTCACACCGGAAATCACGCCGTCAAACTCTTCGTCCAGATGTTTCTCCATATACTCCACTTTCTTGAGCTTTTCAGTCTCCCGCTCCGCCTCGTCGGCGCGGCGCTCCAGTCGGGAGGATTCCTGCGCCACATCAGGTAGAATCCCTCTGTAATGGGCAATGCGCTCCGAATCCATTCTGCCCCGCAGCTGTTCCTTGATGATACGATGTATCTGCAGATCAGGATAACGCCTGATGGGTGAAGTAAAATGACAATAATACTGACAGGCCAGCCCGAAATGCCCGCTGCTCTCCACACTGTATTTTGCCTGCCGCATGCTGCGCAGGGCAAGTCTGGCAATCATGGGCTCCTCCGGGGTTCCCGCGATTCTCTCCAGAAGCTTTTGGATCTCCTTGGGATGAACCTCCTCGCTGCCCACCTTGCTTCCCCGCTTATCCATGGACTTCATATAATACCCGAAATTATTGATAAAAAGCGACAGCTTTCGGATTTTATCCGAATCGGGCACATCGTGTACCCGATAGACAAAAGGAAGCTCCATCCAGTAAAAATGCTGCGCCACCGTCTCGTTTGCCGCCAGCATGAAATCTTCGATGATATCCGTGGCCACATTGCGCTCATAAGGCTTTATCTCCAGAGGATGCCCCTGTGTATCCAGAAGGATTTTACACTCCGGGAAATCAAAATCGATAGAACCTCTCTTGCGTCTCCGCTCCCGCAGGAGCGCGGCCAGCTCCCTCATCTGCCCAAACATAGGCAGCAATGAAGCATATTCATCCGAAAGACGCTGCCAGTCCGCGCTTCCCTGATTCTCCAAAAGCGCCCGCACTATCGTATAAGACATACGTCTGTCCACGCGGATGACCGACTCGCAGATCTCATAATCCACGATCTCTCCCTTTCCGTCTATCTTCATCAGACAGCTCAGGGCCAGTCTGTCCTCCCCCGCGTTCAGGGAGCAGATACCGTTGGAAAGGGCGTGGGGCAGCATGGGAATCACACGGTCCGCCAGATATACGCTGGTTCCGCGTTTGAGCGCCTCTCTATCCAATGCGGAATTCTCCTGTACATAATTGGTCACATCGGCAATGTGTACACCCAGATGATAAAAATTCCCGTCAAAGTCCACGCTCACCGCATCGTCCAGATCCTTGGCATCCTCGCCGTCTATGGTCACCATGGTCACATCCCGCAGATCTCTCCTGCCCGCACAGTCCGCCGGAGTCACATCATGCGCCACATTCTCAACCTGCCTCATGACCCGCTCGGAAAATTCCACTGGCAGCTCATAGGCCCGCACTATAGACAAAATATCCACCCCCGGGTCATTGATATGCCCCAGTATCTCAACCACTCTTCCCTGAGGATTGTGTGCGGCTCCTTTGGGATATGCCCCCTCCCGCTCACCGGTTCCGTAATCCGTGATCTCCACCACAACCTTATGCCCGGTCATAGCGCCCATAGAACACTCCGCGGGCACAAAAATATCACAGGGGATTTTCCCGTTATCCGGGATGACGAAGCCATAATGCTCTCTGCTGCGCTCATAAGTTCCCACCAAAGCGGTGATACCACGCTGCACAATCTTAAGCACCTGCGCCTCCTGCCTCTTCCCGTGGCCCGGCTTTAAAAGAGCGACCTGAACAATATCCTGATGGAATGCTCCGCCGGTCTTATCCTCCGGGATAAACAAATCCTCCTCCCGGCCCGCCACTCGCACAAAGCCAAAACCTTTGGCATTGCTGATAAAGGAGCCCACCACAATGCTGCCGTCCCCTTTCATGTACTTTCCCTTTGCGGTGATCATCAGACGACCTTCCAGCACAAGTTCACTCAGAATATCTGAAAGCTCCCCCCGGTCAGACTTGTCCACCTGCATAAAGGCGGCGAGCTCCTTCTCTTTCATCGGCGTATAGAACTCAGATTCCACCAGCTCACATATTTTATTCCTGCGCTCTGCGCGCTTTTCGTTTTTTCCGATTTTATCGTCTTTTCCGACTTTATCGAT
Source organism: Acetatifactor sp. (assembly GCA_029055435.1). Lineage (GTDB taxonomy): Bacteria > Bacillota > Clostridia > Lachnospirales > Lachnospiraceae > Acetatifactor. The sequence continues at coordinate 1,396 of JAIDDH010000036.1, read as the reverse complement.
TTGATCGTTTTTTTCCTCACTCATCAAAAATCTATTCTCCAAAAATAAAAAACTTAAATAAAGAAGCTAAAATAAAGAAAACACCCTTTTGCAAGAGTGTTTGTCTTATGTGTTATGAATAAATATTCAAATTCAGTATGACCGAAATCAGGATAAAAGATACCGCCAGCACCTTGGTCAACTTCACTAAAAGTCCTTCCATGGAACGGCCCTTATTCTTACCCCAGTAGGTTTCCGCCGCGCCGCTGATACTTCCCAGCCCTGCCGACTTCCCTTCCTGCATCAATACTAACACAACAAGCGCAATACACACTATGATATAAACTATTGTCAAAACAATTTTCAGTACTCCCATTTCACACCTCCTAATGTCAAGCAGATTTTATTCTATCATAAGATAAAGACAATTTCAACAATAAATTGCAAAAAATTTATCCTGAAACCCTTGAAGCACTACAGCAAAGACGATACAATAAATATCATTTGCATCACATTTAGAAAAAAAGTATCTGAGGTGACTGTTTATGAAGAAAAGAATTATCATTTCTGTTTTGGCTGTATGGACAGCCATATGGCTGGCAGCCTGCGGCAAAAGCGTAGAAAACAGCAACGAACCGGAGAAGGAATACGCCTATCTTCCGGAATATGTTGAATTGGAAATGAGTGAGTGGGTCAGTTGTCAGAACATTCGGTTTGCCGGAGATTGCGTGTATTATAACAGAGTGTTTTTCGATGTGGTAAATCAGACAAATGTTCCGGTTTTGAAGGAATATTCCCTGACAGAAAGAAAAGTGCTGCGGCAAATGAACCTGCTTAGCGATACGGAGGATGGTTTCAAAAGGCACATAACAGATTATTGGGTACAGGATGACGGCAAGATGTATACTGCCGAATCTGTATACTCATACAACAGTAATGCCAGATTCACTTTTCTATGCGCTTATGATGCCGAGTGGAATCAGGAATGGGAAATGGATATCACCGGCATCATGGACGGTGTAAAAAACTACAGCCAGACTGCACATATAGCAGTTGACCGGGATGGATTTATATGTCTTGCGGCGGACGATAATACGCTCTGTCTGTTTGACGGGGAAGGCAATCATCTGGGCAATGTGGTATTGGAGGACGCGGGAATCCGCGGAACCGGAACTGACAGGAGCGGAAAGGCATATGTCTGCTATCAGAGGCGGAACAATATATCAGGGAACGGATATTGTCTGGCAGCAATCGATTTCAAAGAAAAGATAATCTCTGATATCTGTCAGGATTTCCCTGAATTTCCTGACGGAAGGACTTTCACGGCAGGATCGGAGGCGGATTTTCTGGTCAATGATACAGACCATGTCTACGGGTATGACCTTACAGGGCAGAGTCAAAAAGAACTGCTATCATG
>JAIDDH010000035.1 GCA_029055435.1 Acetatifactor sp. | reverse complement strand
ATACGATATCGTTTCCATAACACTCCTGAATCACGCTCTGCGAAGCCATGAGGAGCATCTCAAAACCACGGGGCAGGCATTCGTGCAATTCGCTGTACATCATATCCGCAAGCTTATAGCTGCAGATCAGGATTCCGTCGTGCAGCCCGTCCGCCTGACTGATCGCCTGCGCCCCCGTAGTGCAGCAGCCTGTTACCTGAAAGCCATTGCGCACCAGAACATTTTTGATGCCCTTCGCATCCTCCAATTTTGGAAGCGCTACTATAATATTTGTCAAATGCCCACCTCCCTTCCTAATCTAAAAAGAGAGCTTAGTATTTGTACAAATATTCCTGAATCTCCCACTGAGACACCTGAGGATGATACCTATTCCACTCCTCCCACTTGGCGGCTATATATTTCTCCGCGATATGCTCACCCAGCACCTGACGGATAAAGCCGTCGCGCTCCAGCTCCTCCATGGCAGCCATCAAACTGTAGGGCATGTTCTCAATGCCTGCCGCTCTGCGCTCCTCCTCAGTCATGGCAAAGATATTTCCATCAATCGGAGCAGGCGGTTCTATTTTGTTCGCAATGCCGTCCAGCCCTGCCATCAGACACACCGCCAGAGTCAGATAAGGATTGGCCGCGGAGTCCGGACTTCTGAGCTCAATGCGTGTGCCGTCCCCCCGCACCTTGGGAATCCGGATCAGCGGACTCCTGTTGGTGGCGCTCCACGCGATATAGACCGGCGCCTCAAATCCCGGGACCAGACGCTTGTAGGAATTGACCAGGGGATTGGTAATGGCCGCCATGCCTTTGATATGCTTCATCAGACCGCCGATAAACCAGTACGCCTCCCGGCTCAGGCCCAACGCATCCTCCGAGTCCGTAAAAATATTTTTTTCACCCTTGTGCAGCGACATATTGATATGCATGCCTGAACCATGCACATCCATTTTCGGTTTCGGCATGAAAGTGGCATGCAGTCCGTGACGTCTGGCGATGGTGCGCACCGCAAGCTTGAAAGTCATGATATTGTCCGCGGTCTGCAGAGCCTCGTCATAGCGGAAATCAATCTCATGCTGCGCCGGAGCCATCTCATGATGAGACGTCTCGATGACAAAGCCCATGTCCTCCAGCGTCATGACGATATCCCGTCTGGCATTCTCACCGAAATCCAGCGGCCCGATATCAAAGCAACCGGCCTGCTCATTGGTCTCCGTGGTGGGCGCGGTATTCTCATCCGTATTAAACAGGAAAAACTCACATTCAGGGCCCACCTTAAAAGTATATCCCATCTCCTCCGCCCGTGCAATGGCGCGTTTCAACACATATCTGGGGTCTCCCTCAAAAGGCCTGCCGTCGGGATAATATACATCACAGAGCATCCGGGCCACCTTGCCCTGCTGCGGCCTCCACGGAAAGATTTCAAAGGTGGAATAATCCGGGTGCAGATACATATCAGACTCCTCAATACCCACGAATCCGTCGATGGCAGAACCGTCAAACATACATTGATTGTCCAGCGCCCGCTCCAGCTGACTGGACGTGATTGCCATATTTTTCAGATGCCCGAACATATCTGTAAACTGAAGGCGGATGAACTCCACATCCTCCTCTTTCGCCATTCTGATAATATCCTCTCTGGTATAATGCTTCATATCGCTGTCCTTTCCCGGCATGGCCCCGCCCCTGCCGCAGAGAATTTTACTGCACAAAAGGGCACTCTTACCCTTCCCTGTAAGAACGCCCTTGTTCTATTCTCCATAATACCAATTTATGCGCAGGATTGTCAAGTTTTGCGGAGGTACATTCGCTTTTTCTGTAACAGTTCAGCCTGAAATATTGCGAATACTGTTCCAACAATGTCGGCCGGGAGAAGACCCCAGATAGTTTAGAAGACGGGCTGCGGTTGGGTGTTTTCTAATAGTGCTGTTCTGGAATCTTGCAATTTACGGGTCGGCTCTAAGATGCATCCGTGCATCGTAGAGCCTGAAATGCGCATCGTGCGCATTTCACCCTGATTTTCTACCCGCACTATAAGAAAACGCACCAACCTCTGCCAAAGCCTGCTAAACCATCTGGGGTCTTCTCCCGCCTCGACACTGACTGAATATAGTCCTCGCAATGTCTCAGGCTGAACTATTATCTTTTTCTTTGTAAGTAATTTCCCTTATTTTTATTGCAACGCTGCCTAAAACAAGCGAATTGCTGCATTGAGCCGGTATCCAGGCCAGAGGGGGATGCGGGGGGATTTGCAGGCATTGTTGGAGGTTGGCGAGTTTTCTTATAGTGCGGGCGGGAGGCAAGGGTGAAATGCGCACGACGCGCATTTCAGGCTCTACGATGCACGGATGCATCTTAGAGCCGACCCGCAGATTGCCAGATTCTATAACCGCACTATTAGAAAACACCCAACCGAAACCCGCCTGCAAATCCCCCCGCATCCCCCTCCGGCCGACACCGTTGCAACCGCAATCGCATTGTTTTAGACAAAACGGTTATGTTTGCATATTCTGCCCGCCGCTTTCATATTCTTTACAAAGGAAAATGCCCGAGAGGGCCAGGGAGTATAAGGATGAGCGCAAAGACTAAAATTGTGGTACTTCATATGAAGGAATTGATTTATACAGGTATCTTCGCCACATTGGGCATTCTGCTGGTTGTCATGCTGGTTATCATGTTCCTGCCCAAAGATAAAGAAGAAACGCCTGCCACGCCGGAAGTGCCTCCCCAGACAGGATCGCCGGACACCTCGACTGCGACCTCCGCAGCCGCCTACATACCTGGAGTCTACACTACTGAGCTGGTGCTGGGCGGACAGTCCATCGATGTGGAAGTCATCGTGGGACAGGAAGCCATCACCTCCATACGTCTGGTAAACTTAAGCGAATCCGTCACCACCATGTATCCGCTGCTGGAGCCTGCGTTGGAATCCATCTGTAATCAGGTCTACGAGACCCAGTCTCTGGATAATATTACCTACACCGCGGACAGCAAATACACCTCCCTCGTACTGTTGGAGGCTATCCGCAACTCACTGAGCAAAGCCCAGCCGGAGGGCCAACAGGGAAACGCAGACTGAGAGAAGGAGGCAAACGCCTCCCTCTCTCAATTTGTATTCAGTATTTTTGAATTTAGCTTTTAACATCTTAACTCAGCTTCTCCAGTTGTGCCATCCATGCGGCCGCACTGGCGTCGGAAGGCATGCGCAGATCTCCTCTGGGAGAAAGCGCCACACTTCCCACCTTGGGGCCGTCCGGCAAACAGGAACGCTTGAACTGCTGGCTGAAAAATCTGCGATAGAAGGTCTTCAGCCATTTGAGAATGACTGCATCCTCATACAGTCCCCGAAAGGCAAGCTTTGCCACCCGATATACCTTTTCCGGCTCAAATCCACAGCGCAGCATATAGTACAGGAAAAAGTCATGCAGCTCATAGGGCCCCACCAAATCCTCGGTCTTCTGGGCAATCTCACCCTCCACCGGCGGCAGAAGCTCCGGGCTCACAGGAGTGTCCAGCACATCCAGCAAAAGCTCCGAGAGCTCTGTATTACCGCAGGTATCTGCATAATAACGAACCAGATGCCGCACCAGCGTCTTGGGCACGCCCGCATTCACCCCGTACATGGACATATGATCGCCATTGTAGGTAGCCCAGCCCAGCGCAAGCTCTGACATATCTCCGGTTCCGATGACCAGTCCGCCCTCTCTGTTGGCGATATCCATCAGAATCTGTGTCCGCTCTCTGGCCTGTCCGTTCTCATAGGTAGCGTCATGATTGTCCATGCTCTGCCTGATATCTCGAAAATGAAGCGTCACCGCCTCCCGAATGTCGATTTCCTCCAACGTCACGCCCAATGTCCGCGACAACTTACACGCATTGTCGTATGTCCTGTCCGTGGTTCCGAAACAGGGCATGGTCACGGCAGTGATGCCCTTTCTATCCAATCCCAGCATATCAAAAGTGCGCACTGTCACCAGCAATGCCAGCGTGGAATCCAGTCCGCCCGATATTCCCAGCACCGCAGCTTTCAGCCCCGTATGCTCATAGCGTTTTTTCAAACCATATGCCTGAATCGACAAAATCTCCTCACAGCGGCGATTGCGCTTCTCCTCATCGGAAGGCACAAAGGGCGTACAGCCAAAAGTCCGATCCAGCTTCGTCTCGCCCTGCTGCAGACAGAAGGACACAATGTGATAGGGAACCTGCGGCTCCTTGCCGAAAGTACCCATTTTACGCCGCTCTGCCAGAATGCGATGCACATCCAGATCCGCATACAGCGTCTCCCCCACAAAACGCTTCACCTGAGACAAGATTATGCCGTTCTCCGCGATGAGATTATGCCCGCCAAAGACCAGGTCCTGAGTGGATTCTCCCTCTCCCACAGAAGTATAAATATAACCGGACAAAAGTCTCGCACTGGCAGATTTTACCAGAAGCTCTCTATACTCGTCTTTTCCCACAGTCTCGTTTGAGGCCGAGAGATTGACAATCACAGTGGCCCCCATCAGAGCATGATTGGTGGATGGCGGATTGGCAACCCATAAATCCTCACAGATTTCGCATCCCACAGTCAGCCCCTTCATATTGGAACATCTGAAAAGAAGATTCGAGCCGAAGGGAACTTCCCTGCCATCCATGCCGTCGGGGCCGTCTAATCGAAACATTGTCACCTGCGCATTGCCCTCAGCAAAATGTCTGCCCTCATAAAACTCCGCGTAGACCGGAATGTTCACTTTGGGCACCATCCCCAGAATCTCACCGTTCTGAAGAACCGCCGCAACATTGTACAGCCGGCCGTCCCGCTCCACGGGAAGCCCCACAAACACAAGAGCGTCCTTCCCCTCAGTGGCCGCCGCCACGGTGTACAAGGCCTGTATAGCCTCCTCCAGCAAAAGCTCCTGAAGGAACAAATCGTTACAGGTATAGCCAGTCAGACACAGCTCCGGGAACACAATGATTTTTGCCTCCTTCTCACAGGCCGTCTTTAATTCCGCACAGACCGCCTGTGCATTGTAAGCCGGATCGGCCACCTTTATTTTGGGGGTGACTGCCGCCACCTTGATAAATCCATGATACATACTGCTCTCTCCTCATCTGGAACGCTGGTATAAACCCTGCAGTTCCTCCACGGAAAACACATAGTTTCGATTGCAGAAATGGCAGTTGACCTCAATCTCCCTGCCCTCGTCTATCATTTCCTGCAATTCCTTTCTGCCGATGCTGATGAGCGCCCGCTCCACCCGCTCCTTGTCACAGTTGCAGGCAAAACTGCAGGGAAGCGTGTCCAGCATCTCAGGTTCAAGGCCCTCCAGCAAAGTCTCCAGCATCTGCTCCGGGGTATTCCCCGCATCCAGCATCTCCGTCACCGGAGCAATTTTCTGCAGATTCTCCTCCAGCCGACTGATGGTCTCCTCCTCCGCAAAGGGCATCAACTGCACGATAAAGCCGCCCGCCTGACGCACGGTATTGTTGCGCTCCATAAGCACTCCCAGTCCCACGCAGGAGGGCGTCTGCTCGGAAACCGCAAAATAATAGGTCAAATCCTCCGCGATTTCCCCTGTCTGAAGCTCTGTCTGCCCCACATAGGGCTCTTTTAATCCCATATCCTTGATGACACTCAGATATCCGGCGCCGACAGCTCCGCCCACATCCAGCTTGCCCATGGCATTGGCCGGCAAAATCACATCGGGCACATTGGCATAACCCTTTACATGCCCCTTGGAATCCGCAGTGACGGTCAGTCCATCCATCGGGCCGTCCCCCTTGATCTGCAAAGTCAGAATATCCTTGTCTCCCTTTAACATACTGCCCATCATAACGCCCGCACTGAGCAGTCTCCCCAGTCCCGCCGTCACCACGGGGCTGGTATTATGGGCATTCCTCGCCTCTTCCACCAATTCCTTTGTCGTACATGCAAAGGCACGGATCTGGGCATTTGCCGCCGTCGCCCGCACAATATAATCACTCATTCTTTACTCCTCGCCGCCCGCACATTTTTCTTTCGTTTTGCGGGCTTTCTCCTGTTCTCTCGCAATGATGTAAACCCGCTCGCTCTCTCCGGTCACCGCGCCTAAGGTGTCTGCGTCCAGAACTTCCACGATGTCCAGGCCGGCCTGTCCCACAAGCCCTCTCATCTGCTCCACCTCATATCCCCGCTGGACATGAGTCTCCGTGAAACGCCGGAACAGTTCGCCCTCTTCCTGCACAAACACCGTCAGATCATATTCGTTCAGACAGCTCTCCTCATCATATTGATTCTCCCAGATAAAGCTGCAGTCCTCGCGATTCTCCGCAATCGTGGTATCTCCGATGACCTCCCGGTACTTATAATCCGTATTAAAGTCAAAAATAAACAGCCCACCCGGGTAAAGATAATTATTGACCAGCCGAAAGACCTGAAGCAGCTCTTCCTCCTCCAGAATATAGTTCAGAGAATCACAGACGCTGATCACAGTTCCCACGGTACTGTAGAGCTCCAGCTCACGCATATCCTGCAGAAGGTACAGAATCTCCGCACCGCTTCTCTCCCGCTTTTGCATCGCAATGCCAAGCATGGCAGGAGCATTATCCACCCCGATCATGTCATAGCCCTCTTGATACAAAAGCTCTGTCAGAGCGCCGGTGCCGCATCCCAGATCCAGCACCAGATTGCGCTCGGAGGAAAGGACATCATCCGCCTGCTGCGCATGTTCTCCGCGCACGGGCCTGGATATCCCGTACTTTTGTATCAAAGCCGTCAGCGTGCCGCACCACGTCTCATAAGGTACATTGTCCATCAGTTCATCATAAATTTCAGCAAAATCAGAGTATGTCTCCGCCATCTTATCTTCCTTAACTTCCATAGACGCCCTATGTCTACTGCACTGTGTCTACGGCACTGCACCTACACTACTGCGCCGATAGCGCCGAACAGGCCTGCGCTGACCAGTCCCATAATGACTCCGGCCAGAATCACTCCCAACATCACTGCAGTCACACTGGACTTAAAATCCATATCCAGAAGGCTTGCCGCCAACGTCCCCGTCCATGCGCCTGTGCCGGGCAAAGGAATCCCCACAAACAAAAGCAATGCCACAAAGAGACCTCTTCCCGCCTTCTGCTGCAGCTTTGCGCCGCCCTTGTGACCCTTCTCCAGACAAAATTTGAAAAATCTTCCGATAATCGGCTTATCAACTCCCCATTCCAGCACCCTACGCGCAAAGAGAAAGATAATGGGCACAGGCAGCATATTGCCCAGAATGCAGATAATATAACTGGGCACAAGCGGAAGCCCAAAGCCCACCGCATAGGGAATCGCACCGCGCAGCTCGATAAGCGGCACCATCGAAATCAAAAAAATAATCAAGTAATTTTTCAGCATAACTTGCTCCATTCTTTTTTATTATGACTTTATCCACGCCTTTTATCCGCGGCGTTATCACCAATACTGGTCTACATAATCCTTTAAAAACGCGATCAGCGTATCCATCTCCTGATCCGTGCCCACCGTGATACGCAGATACTCGGAAATCCTCGGTTTATTCCAGTGACGCACATAGATGTCCCGCTCTCTGAGCGCCTGAAAAATCTGCTCCGCAGGGATTACCTCATGCGTTGCAAAAATAAAATTTGCCGAAGAATCCGGGAAAGAAAATCCCAGCTTCCGAAACTCCCCTTTCACCCGCTCTCTGGTCCGCACGATCTTACTTGTTGTCTCCCTGAAATAAGCGTCGTCCCGCACAGCCTCCACTCCCAATACCTGAGAGGGATAATTCATGGTATAGGAATTAAAAGAAAATTTCACATCCTTCAGATACGCGATCATCTTCTCACTGCCAATGCAGAAACCGATACGCAGACCGGCCATGGACCTTGACTTGGAAAAGGTCTGCACCACTAACAGATTGTCGTATTTTTCCAAAAGAGACAGTGCGCTGACTCCGCCAAAATCCACATAGGCTTCATCCACAATCACCACCACATCCCTGTTGGCCTGCAGAATTTCCTCCACCACATCCAGACTCTCCGCCAGACCGGTGGGCGCATTGGGATTGGGGAAAATCACGCCGCCGTTTGGCTGCTTGTAATCCTCCGGACGGATATGCCAGTTTTCATCCAAGGCACACATCTTATACGGAATCCGGTACAATTCCGCCCACACATCATAAAAAGAATAAGTCACATCGGGAAACAGGATGGGCTTCCCGCCGTTAAAAAAGGTCATAAAGGCCATAGCCAGCACATCATCAGAACCCACGCCCACAAACACCTGCTCCGGCTTCACTCCATAATATTCCGCCAGCGCCTTCGTCAGCGGCATCGCATCCGAATTCGGGTACAGCCTCAGAGCATCCACATTTAACTGCGCCGCCAGCTTCGCCACCCCGGGCGCGGGGGGATACGGACATTCATTCGTGTTGAGCTTGATCATATTGGGCCTGTCGGGCTGCTCTCCCGCCACATAAGGCACTACTTTCCGTACATTTTCTTCCCATTTCATGGCATTTTCTCCTCAATCTACTTAAATAGATATTTTAGCATGCTTCTATTTATTCGTCCAGTATTTCCCATAAAAACACTGCCCCCACGTAACAATTCAGCCTGAGATATTGCGAGAATGATATTCAGGCAGGGTCGAGGCGGAAGAATACTTGGATGGTTTAGCGGGCTTTGGCGAAGGTTGGTGCGTTTTCTTATAGTGCGCGCCGGAAACCAGGTGCACTACGATGCATGGATGCATCTTAGTGCCGACCCGCAAACTGCAAGATACTATAACCGCACTATTAGAAAACACCCAGCCGCAGCCCGCCCGCTAAACCATCCAAGTATTCTTCCGTCGACACCGTTGGATTGGCATTCGCAATATCTCAGGCTGAACTGTTACGCCCCCGCTCCAGACTTTCTGGTGAAGTGTTTTTATTATGCGAACATATGGTTAAAATAGGTTTCCTTAAATGTTGCATAGTTGTTTCGGGATATGGGTATGACGGCATTATAGATAGTGGTAACTTCTGTCTTAGAAAACTGCTCTACATTACTCAGATTCACAATATAGCTGCGATGACAGCAGCAGAATCCGTTTTCGGGTGAAAAAACTTCCGCACATTTTGAGAACAGTTCACGGATTGCAATTGTCCTGTCGTTTGTTAAATGGACAAGAACCTGCTTGTTCTGTGCCTCCAGATAATCGACATCGGCAATCGCAATCCTGCAGAAACCGTCAGCAGTTTTGGCTGTAAAGAAGATTTTCGGCAGATTAAAGGTTTTCAGGAAA
>JAIDDH010000034.1 GCA_029055435.1 Acetatifactor sp. | reverse complement strand
ATTTTAATATGACGATTGAGAAGGGCTGTCTGTATGGATTGATTGGCCCCAACGGCGCGGGAAAGACCACGGTATTCAATCTGCTCACCGGTGTGTATAAACCGAACAGGGGAATTATTTTGTTGGATGGAAAGGATATCACCGGTAAAAAGACCATCGATGTCAATTGTGCGGGAATTGCCAGAACCTTTCAGAATATCCGTCTTTTTAAGGATTTAACCGTGCTTGACAATGTGAAAGTGGGACTGCACAATCATAATTCCTACAGTACGTTCACAGGGATTTTGCGTCTGCCCAAGTATCATAAAGTGGAACGGCAGATGAACGAAAAAGCTCTGGAGATTTTAAAAGTCTTTGATTTGGACGGCGAGGCAAATGTCCTTGCAGCCAATCTGCCTTATGGCAAGCAGCGCAAACTGGAGATTGCCAGAGCGCTGGCGACGGAACCCAAGCTTTTGCTTCTGGATGAGCCCGCGGCGGGTATGAATCCCAACGAGACGCAGGAGCTTATGGATACGATACGATTTGTGCGCAAGCATTTTGATATGACTATTCTGCTCATTGAGCACGACATGAAGCTGGTCAGCGGTATTTGCGAGGAGCTTACCGTGTTGAATTTCGGCCGCGTGCTCTGCCATGGAAAGACGGCGGAGGTACTGAACAATCCCGAGGTAATCAAGGCTTATCTGGGAGAGTAGAGAACCAGTAGAGTAGAGGAACGAGAGGTAATGTGTCTATGATGATGGAAGTAAAGGACCTTGAGGTATATTATGGCATGATTCAGGCCATAAAGGGCGTATCCTTTCATGTAAATCAGGGGGAGGTCATCGCGCTGATCGGTGCAAACGGAGCCGGAAAGACTACCATTCTGCACACCATTTCCGGTCTGCTCAGTCCCAAGAGCGGAAGTGTTTTGTTTGAGGGACAGGATATCACAAAGGTTCCGGGGCATAGGATTGTGTCCATGGGAATGGCTCATGTGCCTGAGGGCCGGAGAGTGTTTGCCCAGCTCACAGTTCTCCAGAATTTGAAGATGGGCGCCTATACCAGAAAGAATAAAGAAGAGATTCGGCAGACGCTGGAGAATGTGTTCTTGCGTTTTCCCCGTCTGGAGGAGCGTCAAAATCAGCTGGCGGGAACGCTCAGCGGAGGCGAACAGCAGATGCTTGCCATGGGAAGAGCCCTGATGAGCCATCCCAAGATTATCCTGATGGATGAGCCATCCATGGGATTGTCGCCCATTTTTGTCAATGAAATTTTTGATATTATCCAGGAAGTCAGCAAGGGCGGTACGACGGTACTTTTGGTGGAACAGAATGCAAAGAAGGCGCTCTCCATTGCGGACAGAGCTTATGTGCTGGAGACCGGCCGCATTGTGTTAGAGGGTAATGCGGCAGACTTACTGCAGAATGATTCCATCAGGAAAGCATATCTGGGCGAGTGATTATATATCATATATATCCAGCAAATGAGCTGTAAATCCATATAAGATGCGCAAAAGGCGGCGCAGAAATGAGGGATTGTTATGCAAAAAAACATTGTAATTACTATTGCAAGGCAGTACGGAAGCGGCGGAAGAACGGTGGGGGAGATGCTTGCCCAAAAGCTGAATATCCACTATTACGACAAGGAGCTGATGAAGCTCGCCAGCGATGACAGCGGAATCAATGAGGCGCTGTTTGTCAATGCGGATGAGAAGCTGAAGAATACCAGTCTGTTCCGCATTGCCAAAAATGTTTACAGCGGCGAATTATTGCCCCCCGAGAGCGATGATTTTACTTCCAATGATAATCTCTTTAATTATCAGGCCAAGATCATTCGGATGCTGGCGGAGGAGGAATCCTGCGTCATCATGGGAAGATGTGCCGACTATGTGCTGAAGGATTATGACAATGTGCTCAGCGTCTTTGTCCATGCGCCCCATGATTTCTGCATGAAACAGGCGGGAGAAAAGCACAGCATGAGCGAGAAGGAGCTGGAGCGCTTTGTGGCAAAGACGGACAGACGCAGGGCAGATTATTACAAGTATCACACGGGCAGAGAGTGGACGGACGCCCGCAACTATGATTTATGCCTGGACAGCTCAAAACTGGGCTTCGAGCGCTGTGTGGAGGAAATTATCGCCTATATGAAGGTGCGGTTTGCGTGAGGATATCGTCATGAAGAATATATGGTTTGAGTGAGGAGTATTGCTATGAAGAATACGCCGTCTGAACAGGAGCGTGTCTTTCGCGAGTGGATGCGCAGGCAGATGAGTGAAAACGGAATGCGCAGATATACAGATAATGCCATTATTGCGTATAGTTATGCATTGAGAACTGCCTGCCACAAGATGGTTCCGCCAGTGGCCGGAAACTTGTTTACAATTGACAATGACGGGGAATTTGAGGGGATTTATGCCAGAATTCTCGCTGCGCCGGATTATGATCAGGTAAATCAGGAGAACGGGAACGGAACCTTTGGCGTGGCATTAAAGCTTTATCAGGTATTTTTAAGTCAGGGAATGCAGGGCGTTGCCCCCGATATAGACGCGCCCTTTTATCTTAAGCATCAGGCGTCGGCCAATACCGGTTACAGCGAGGACAGAGGCGTGGATTTTCGCTATGTAGAAGTGGCCATGAAGCCTGTACAGTGTATTTATTACGGAGCGCCCGGCACAGGAAAATCCTATATGGTACGTCGTATTCTGGAGGCGGAATACCCGGACAAACAGGAGCGGGATGCCCATTGTAAGCGTCTGATTTTTCATCCCACCTATAAATATGAGGATTTTGTGGGCTCTATCAAGCCGCTGATCTCTCTGGATAAACCTCTGGATTATGTGTATTCTGCGGGACCCTTTACCTCGCTGTTAAAGGAGGCATTTTCCCATCCGTCGGAAAAATATTATCTGGTGATTGAGGAGATTAATCGCGGAAACACGCCCGCAATATTCGGCGATCTGTTCCAGCTTCTGGACAGACAGGAGAACGGAAAGTCCCAGTATGCAGTGCAGAATGTCGATATCTCTTCATATTTTTCGAGGGATCCGGGGCTTAAGAAACTGTTTTGTGAGGGATGGATATGGCTGCCCGCCAATTTCAATATCCTTGCAACCATGAATACAGCGGACGACAATATCTTTGTGTTGGACAATGCTTTCAAGCGTCGTTTTAAACTGGACTATGTCAGAATCAATTTTGATGATATGCCGGAGACTTGGCTCAGAGAATATGACACATTTGCGGGAACAATGCCCCTGACTGCCATGTTTATGGGAACCCCTCTGGAGAGCTATGTGCAATTGCTTTCCCGCACGGGGAAGCTGAAGCGGAACTGGCCCACCTTTGCTATGTTGGTAAACCGTACTATCGATATGTTGAATATTGAGGCTATCTCCAAGGATCGTCCGGAGCTTGCAAAAATTCCTGAAAACAAAAAACTGGGACCGTTCTTTGTCTCTGATGAGGAATTGGAGAATCGGGAAAATTTTATCAATAAAGTTATCTTTTATTTAAAACAGGATGTATTCACCTATTCCGGCCACTATATGCCGGATTCCTATGAGGATATTTATCTGAAATATATGGAATTGGGTGAGGATTTGTTCAAACTGTTGATGTGATAGAGAATTATGTAAAGGCCGTTTCGGAAATGTGAAACGGCCTTTTTGAGTGGACCGAAACTATTTTTAACTATTATTTATAAAAACGGAACACGCCGTAAACTGTGCCCAGAATCTGGCAGTCATCCACAATGATGGGGTCCATCGAATCATTTTCTGGCTGCAGACGCACATGGCCGTTTTCGCGATAGAAGGTTTTCACTGTAGCGGAATCTTCTATCAGGGCAACCACGATGGAACCGTTGGTGGCGGTGTTGCAGGCGTGTACGAAAATGCGGTCGCCGTTTAAAATGCCGGCGTTAATCATGGAATCCCCGCGTACATTTAAGATGAAGGAGTCGCCCCTTGGCACCATATCGGCGGGAACAGGGAAGTAGTCCTGAATATTTTCTTCAGCAAAAATCGGCTGACCGGCGGCCACATTGCCGATGATGGGAATGCTCACCATCTCGGTGCGGACCATCTGAAAACTGTCGTCGCAGATTTCGATGGCGCGGGGCTTGGTGGGGTCGCGGCGGATATAACCGTTTTTCTCCAGTGTCTCCAGATGGGAATGGACGGAGGACGTTGACTTGAGATGAACAGTCTCACAGATCTCGCGGACAGTGGGAGGATATCCCCGTTTTAAAATTTCGTCTTTAATATAGTCTAAAATCTCCTGTTGTTTGGGAGTGATTTTTCCAACGCTCATATGTGTACCTCCATTATTCTGGCTCGGAAACTTCGCCTGCAAGTCCATTGTAGCATAACTGTTCTCAAAAAGCAAACATATATTCCAAAAATATGTTCGATTTTTCTGTTGACAAAAGAAAATATGTTCGATATAATGAACTCAGAACAAATGTTTGCGAACAAATATTCTGGTCGAAATAAAGACAGAACGGAGTGTATGTGTTATGAGAGAACAGAAGAATTTATATGAAATGACAGACCGTGAGCTGAGAGCATATAAGAGAGAACTGCGCAGACAGCGTCAGCAGCGCAGAAGAATTGTCTCTCTGTTATTGGCAGTCTGCCTGATTGCCATATGTGTAATATCTTTTCATTCTCTGACCCTGAGTGCGAAGAATGGCACGGAAACACTTTCCCTGAAATACTATACCGGCGTCACGGTAAAGAGCGGCGAAAGTCTCTGGACGCTTGCTGATCAGTATATTGATTATGAGCAATACAGCAATAAGGATGCATATATCAAAGAAGTCTGCAGTATCAACCGTCTGGATGATGCGTCCGCAATCCGTGCAGGACAGCGATTGATTTTTCCCTATTATTCAGATGAATTTATAAGGTAGACCTGTGATAAAAGGCAGACCTGTAAGTTTGACGCTGATTTATAAGTCCTGTGTAACTAAACTTTTTCTGGTGACAGGAAATTACAGATTTTCCAAAATTTCCTGGAAAACGGAACTATAATGTTCATCCGTAATGCCGAAATCCATCTTTTTATAGGTCCAGGCGGCACGCGAGATGCCATATTTCTCAAATGCGGTATGAATATCTTTAAACCATCTGAGAGCTGCTTCAGGTGCGGCTTTGTCAATCACACCATATTCTCCGCAGTATAGGGGCACATCGTAATTTTCGGCGATTTGTACTGCCTCTGCAAAGAAACTGCAAAAAAACTGCGCACCGCACTCCATATCCGCCAGATGACTGATTGGATATGCAAAACTGTCATCTATCAGACGTTTTGTCTCGTCAATACATTTCTGAACTGAAAGCGGATAATCTACACTATAGTCGGACGGCATGCCATCAATCCAATATGCCGCCTGATGTGTAAAAATCAACGGCTCGTAGCAGTGGAAATTAAATACAATTTTTCTGTCTGCAGGCTTTCTGAGTTCTTTTAAGGTGACAATGCTGTTATTTCTGGTTCCGCCCACAAGAATCCATGTATCGGGTGCAAACTCCCGGATTTGACGGATTGCGCGATCTGCAAGTTTGTTCCACTCGCCGGAATCCTCGGGACAGACAATCTCATTCAACAATTCAAAGGCAACATTTTTATGGTATTTGCCATACCGTTTTGCCAGTTGTATCCATAGATTGATAAAACGGTCCATAAGCGTTTGGTTATGAAAAAAGTCAGCCGAATACGTGGGATCATCAAATACATATCCCGCGGTTTTATGCAGATCAAGCACAAGATTCAGGTTGTTTTCGAGACACCATGAAATGCAGGCATCAATATATTGATAGCCTTTCTCACGGACATTTCCAGCTTCATCTTCCACAAATTCAAAATCGATTGGCAGCCTTACGTGATCAACGCCAAAGGAACTTATGGTTTCGATATCTTTCTTTGTGATAAAGCCCTCTGTATCCGCCTGCTCCGGGTTGACTTGCGACAGCCATCCGCCCAAATTGATTCCTTTTGTAAAACCTTCAAATTGTCTTAACATATTGAACCTCCAGCATAATATTGCTATTTTGATGAACAGTTTTCAAGCATTCTCTTTGCCCGTCCATCCTGTCAGATATTGCCTGAATTATAACACAAAATCTTTATATTTCATAGAGACGAATTTGTAAAACAGTGTTATAATAATTAGATATAGAAAAAAGCCAAGGGAAGAAAGATAAAAGGGCACAGAAATATGAATATAGCAGTACAATGCTGCGGCATCGCGATTTTAATTATGATATGGTATTTTTCATTGAGACAGAAACCGCTGGGACTTGAGTCGGAAAAACTGTTTCTGATTACAATGGGAATGACTTCTTTTTGTGTTGTCATGGACATTATTTCTATTGTGGCGATCAATTACCGGGAATTGATTTCGGAATTTCTGCTGGTGCTTATCTGCAAGACATATATTGTGTCCCTGGTTTGGGTGGGATATTTCGGATTAATTTATTCGAGTACGGATTTCAGAAGAACGAGAGCGGAGCAGCGAAAGAAGAACAGAATATACACAGTAATGGTTTTGACAGGTACCATACTCATCTATATTCTGCCGATTTATTATTATTTGGAGGGAGATGTTGTTTATACATATGGGCCAAGCTGCATGACAACTTATGTGTTTGCGCTTCTTTTTGTGCTGGTGACCATGTATAAAGTCGGAGTGAGGGGCTCTGAGATGAATCCCAAGAGAAGGCGGGCTATTATCGTATGGATGTGTATCTGGATTCTCGCGGCTGTGACACAGTTTTTAAATGCGAGATTATTATTGGTTGGTTTTGCTTCCGTACTTGGCATGATTATCCTGTTTTTTGAACTGGAGAATCCGGAGGCCAATCTCGACAGAGAGACCGGCGCATACAATGCGCATGCATTAGGAGAGTATACGCGGCTGTTGTACGAAAAGAAGGAAGTATTTTCTGCAATGCTCGTGGCTTTAAATGATACTGCTGCTGTCGGAACGGATGGCAATGGCCTGCGGATGGACATGACGCTTCAGAATATTGTGTATTACGCAGAAAAACTCAAAGGTGTAAAAGTATTCAAAACCTTGGAGCGTGAGCTGGTGTTTCTCACTGCCGATGAAAACCGCATGCAGGAAGTATATCAGGATGTAAAAAGGTATATAGAAGATTTGGGGAATGGCAAAAAAGAGACGGGCCAGGCAAGAGTAGCTCCCTATTATGTCTTGTTGCCGGATCCTTCGCTGCTGAGAAATGTTGAGGAAATTTTTCAGATGCTGCGTGATTTCAGAGTCGGCAAGAGAGAGCATCCTGAGGAGAACAGTATTCTTCTGGATGAGAAAAAAATCAGTCAGTACAAGGAGAGAGAAGAGACTGAAGCCCTGATTCGTTCCGCTATTGAAGAGGACAGAATCGAAGTGTTCTATCAACCTATTTATTCCACAAAGCAGAAACGGTTTGTGTCCACCGAGGCGCTGGTGCGTATCAGGAATAAAGACGGAAGCATTGTGCCGCCGGGGCGATTTATTCCAATAGCGGAGAATAACGGACTGATTTCCCGAATTGGTGAGATTGTTTTCGATAAGACTTGCGCTTTTATCAAAGAAAATAAATTGAGAGAGCGTTATGGAATCGAATATGTTGAAGTAAATTTGTCTGTCAGACAGTGCGAGGACACGAAACTTGCAGATTTGTATATTTCCATTATGAAAAAATACGATATGGATCCTTCCTACATCAATCTGGAAATCACGGAATCCGCCTCCATACAGACTCGGAAGAATCTGCTGGAAAACATGCAGATTCTAATCGATTATGGCGTGAAATTCTCACTGGATGATTTTGGAAACGGAGAGAGTAATTTAAACTATATTGTTAATATGCCAGTGTCTATCGTGAAATTTGACCGCGATATGAGTCAGGATTATTTTGCCAATCAAAAGGCAAAATTCGTCATGGAGGCGGCCATGCATATGATTCATGATATGGGGCTGGAAATTGTATCAGAGGGCATAGAGACCAAAGAGCAGATGGAAGCGATTGTAGAGTTGGGAATTGAGTACATCCAAGGGTACTATTTCTCCAAACCGCTCCCGGGAGATGAATTCCTGCAGTTTGTTTCGCAGTCGTTTGTTTCGTAGTCAGTTCAGCTCTTGTATAGGATTTTTTAATCCGTGCTTTCGCGCAAATGTACCGCATTGGCAGCCCGTCTGCGGCGTTCCTGTTCCATGGCGGCATAATGTTTTCTGGTTGTATTGACATCCTTGTGTCCCAATACATCAGCAACCAGATAGATATCTCCGGTCTCTTTATATAGATTGGTGCCATAGGTACTGCGCAGTTTATGAGGCGTAATTTTTTTCAGACTGGTCACGCGGGAGGCATACTTTTTGACCAGATTTTCCACTGAGCGCACAGCCATCCTTCTGTTCTGAAGAGAGAGGAAAAGTGCGTTCTCATGTCCCTGGGCGGGGATGATGCGTTCACGTTCCTCCCAATAATCCAGCAGAGCGGTTTCCACTTCTTCGCCAAAGTAGATGATTGTCTCATAACCGCCCTTGCGGCGTATTTTAATTCCACCCTCATCGAAATTCACATCGCTCAAATCGATTCCGACGCATTCAGATACGCGGATTCCGGTGCCGAGAAGCAAGGTTAAAAGCGCCACATCCCGCAATTTTGTTTTCTTGTGGTATTCCAGCTCTTTTTCAGTGAGTTTCGCACCGGCTTCCACCTGATCCAGCAAAATAGCGACCTCATTTGGTTCCAGACGTATGATTTCTTTTTCAGGGCGCTTTGGCAGCGGCACCAGCGCTGCGGGATTGTTCTCAATCATTTCGTTTTGATAAAAATAGTTATAAAAACTTCTCAAAGAGGCCAGTTTTCTTGCCTTTCCGCGCTCATCGTTGGTAATTTCCCGACCTTCTTTCTGATAGAGAGTCAGATATTCCAAGTATTCCTCAATGTCCAGACGTGTGATATCGTCGAGCAGTGAGAGAGGGTATTGTTCAATCTCCATTTTTGCGCATACGGCATTTTTCTCATGTAAAAACTCAAAGAAGAGACGGATGTCATAGGCATAGGCCAGTCTGGTTCTGGTGGAGGTATATTCTTCAATTCCCCGGAAAAAGTTTTTGCAAAAGCCGGGCAGCGTATTTAACACTTCCCGCATTTTCAGGATATTATTTTTGTTCTGTTCGTCGTGATAATTGTTTTTATTGAGTACCGCCACTGCATTCCCAGCCTTTCTCTTTTCCGTTTCTGATTGCTGTAAACATGCGTTCCTTGACGCCCGGAGTCTCATGATTGATGTCTCTAAGCAGATTTTTGATATACTCCCGTTTGGTGTGGCCGTCCGCAGGACAGGGACTTTTCACCACAGGGACATGATATTTATTTACAAATCCGATGACGTCTGCTTCGTTCATATAAATCAGCGGCCGAATAACCGTTAAATCCATGCGATCCAGGTAGGTGACAGGAGAGAAGGTGTGAAAACGTCCCTCGAAAATCAGAGACATCAACATGGTCTCCACCACATCATCCTTGTGGTGGGCATAGGCCACTTTATTGCATCCCACTTCCTTGATAGCCTGATTCAGGGCTCCTTTGCGCATTTTAGCACAAAGGGAACAGGGATTGCTCTCAGCGCGTTCTTCAAAGACGATAGGAGCAATATCCGTCTCTACGACCGTGTACTCCACGTCCATGCTGCGGCAGAGTTCCCGTATTCCATCCAGATTCAGGTTTCCAAAGCCCAAATCTACGGTCACTGCATGAATCTGAAAATGCATGGGATAGAAGCGTGTAAGACCATGCAGGGCATAGAGCAGAGTCAGGCTGTCCTTACCGCCGGATATGCCGACTGCAATTTTATCGCCCTCCTCAATCATATGGTAGTCGTCTATGGCTTTTCTCACATAACTGTATACCTGTTGTAATTTCATGGCTTCTCCGATTCTGTCATGGGATTCTGTACAGGCTTATTTTACTCTTTTTTTAGTCTTTGCACAACCACAAGTGCATTTTTTTCAAAAGCGGCTCTTGTGATATGTGATGATTCGGTGTATGATTATTTAAGAACTGTCAGATAAAGCAGTGCAGGAGGATTGTTGTATGAGAGATCATTTTAATAATAAATATGTGCGCTGGGGACTTACTGCATTCTGTGTGATTGCGGCAAGTATCTGTTTTTATTATCTGGTATTCCATGGAGTTAATATCAAGATTGGTCTGGGAAAGATGTTAAATACTTTGAGACCGATTGTGGTGGGATTTGTACTGGCATATCTTCTGACACCCATTTTAAATCAAATTGAATACCGTATCATGCGGCCTATTTTTAAGCATATTCCCATGAAGAATACCGAAAAACGGGATTCTCTTGTGCGTGGTATCAGTATCCTGATTACGACTCTTTTGCTTTTTGCGGTAATTTATGCTCTGATTGCCATGTTTATCTCTCAGATTGTACCCAGTAGCATAAATCTGATCACCAATTTTGATACTTATGTGAGTAATGTGAACAATGTTATCAACAAGCTTCTGGCAGACAATCCTGAAGTGGGCAGCTATGTGATTAAAAAGATCAATGAGTATTCCGGTGAGTTGGAATCATTGCTGACAGATAAGGTATTTACTGTGCTCACTACAAATATCAAGACTATTTCTCTGAGTGTGATTAATTTGCTCAGTGTGCTGTGGAACTGGGTTATCGGTTTTATCATTTCCATTTATGTGCTTGCCAGCAAGGAGAAATTTGCCGGGCAGGCAAAAAAGGTGGCGTATGCGCTTTTTGAGAAGCGGACAGCCAATATCATCATTCGTAATTTCCGGTTTACACACAAAACTTTCATCGGATTTTTCAGCGGGAAAGTTCTGGATTCCATTATTATCGGTCTGCTATGCTTTATCGGAACTACATTACTGCGCACACCGTATGCGGCGCTGGTCAGTGTGATTATTGGCGTGACGAATATTATTCCTTTCTTTGGACCGGCACTGGGCGCTGTCCCCTGTACGATCCTGATTTTTCTGGTAGACCCGATGCATCCGCTAAACAGTCTGTATTTTATCATTTTCATTCTGATTCTGCAGCAGTTTGACGGCAATATTTTGGGGCCCAAGATTTTGGGAGATTCCACTGGACTTACCGGCTTCTGGGTTATCTTTGCCATCACATTGTTCGGCGGTGCGTTCGGTGTAATGGGGATGATTGTGGGAGTGCCTATTTTTGCGGTAATTTATGCAGCAGTTAAATCTTTGATCAATATGGCGCTTGCCCGAAGAGGAATGCCGCAGACGACGGAGACTTACCTCACGGTAGGGGCTGTGGACGAGGAAGGATTCCACGAATATGTACCCGAATTTAAACAGAATATAGATAACCAGAAGCTGGCGAGGGCGAACCAAAGGCAAGAGCGAAGAGATAGAAATAGAGATAGAAAAAACAATTCTGCCAAAAAGTAGGGGAGAAAAGACATGCGCTTTGTGATTCAGCGAGTGACGGAGAGCTCTGTCACTGTGGATAATCAGGTAATAGCTCAAATCTCAAAAGGATTTCTGGTTCTGATCGGTATCAACAGGGAAGACACCGTGGAAAAAGCCGATAAAATGGTTAAAAAACTGCTTGGCCTGAGGATTTTTGAGGACGAAAACGGTAAAACCAATCTGGATTTAAAGAGTGTTGGCGGCAGCCTGTTACTTGTATCACAATTTACATTATATGCGGACTGCAAAAAGGGAAATCGTCCTTCTTTTATCAATGCGGGTGAACCTCATATGGCCAATGAGCTTTATGAATATATTATCAAACTCTGCAGACAGGAAATCCCGGTGGTTGAAACCGGGAAATTTGGTGCAGATATGAAAATAGCCTTATTAAATGACGGGCCGTTTACCGTGATATTGGATTCTGAGGAATTAGGCATATAATATAAGCATATGGATAAATTCAGTGTAAAACGCGTCCAACTATTCGTTAAACTATGGTTTTGCGCATAGTTGGACGCGCATATCTACTACTCTGTATCTGCTATAATAATTGTGACACAATTTCAATCTTTACACCACAATCAATGGATTCTCCCGATGATTCATCATATCCAAAACGCCAGTCATGCATTTGCGGGCCATGTCCCGGACCACTTTTTCTGTATAGAAAGCAGTATGCGGCGATAAAATCACATTGGGGAAAGAACGCAGAATTGCCATGTCATGATTTTGAATAGGATCACCCATTCGATTGGCATAATACAGGCCGTTTTCCTGTTCCAGGACATCCAGTGCCGCATGTCCGACTTTTCCGCACTCAATAGCCGCAATCAGGGCGTCGGTATCAATCAAAGTTCCCCGGGCGGTATTGATGATTTTGACGCCATCTTTCATTTGAGCAAAGGCCTCCCTGTTCAGCAAATGATAGTTTTCCGCTGTGGCAGGGGTATGTAATGTGATGATATCTGACTGGGCATACAGTTCCTCCAGCGGTACATATTCCGCCAATTTGCCGCATTCCTCATTGGGATACAGGTCGTAGGCCAACAGGCGGCAGCCGAAAGCCGACAAATGCCGGATGACCGTTTTCCCGATTTGGCCGGTTCCAATCACGCCTATGGTGCAGTCGCTGATATCACATCCCATTTTCCCCTGCAATGTATAATCCTGTACTTTGGAGCGCTCTAAAATGTGACAGATATTGCGGCAGCACATCAACATCAGCATAATGGCATAATCAGCCACGGTTTCCGGCGCATAGGACACATGGCACACTCCCATCCCCAGCTCTTTGGCATGCTTTAAGTCAATGTGATCAACACCGATGGAACGGGTTGCGATATAACGCACTCCCACCGCATAAAAGCGATCCAGCATGTCTGCACCAAGATCGCAGGGCGTGGCGCTGATGGCGTCATATCCTCTGGCAAGCTCCACATTCTCCGGACTGGGATAGGCGGTGCTGTAACCATATTCGCAGCCAAGTTCTTTGGAATACTGTTCAAAAAATCCTTTCTCATCAAATTCGCGCATTGCATAGGCAAAAATTTTCATGTTCTCTGACCCCCTTAATATTATTTAAATCCATCATAGGCAAAAAAATATGCTGCCATCTGTGCTCTGGAACTAAAGCTCTCCGTCTCCAACAGCTCTTTTACTTCTTCTTTTGTATAAAAACGAGCGTCAATCTCTTCGTTATCCGATGAATGGTCGGAAAAACTGCCCTCCACTTCGGCAAAGGCAATATAGGTGGTTGTGTCCGAAATCGCCACCGCGGCAAAGGAAGGCGGCAATATGGTTTTGATTTTTTTGATTTGCAGGCCAGTCTCCTCATAAAGCTCTCTGGCAATGCAATCATCGATACTCTCTCCCTCATTGAGCATGCCGGCGCAGAGATTGTAGACAGTCCGATTCACGCCCATGCGGAATTCGTGGAGCAAAAGCAGTCTGTCCCCACAGGTCGCCACAATGGAGACTCCGCTGGGCGCTGCGCCCACGTCTTCGATGGAATTTAATTCCCTGCGGCTTACTATCTCGTATTTCTTTTCTTTTCCGGCTTTGTTGCTGTAAGTAATCTCATAATTTTTGAGATACTTTCCGTCCCGGACTTTTTGAAAATCTAAGATTTTAAAACTCATATCTGATTCCTCTTTGTCAAATTAATCTGTTCCGCCAGCGGCTTTCTGTTTTTCTTGCGTGTGATTTCTACCAATCCCAGAGACGTGATATCTATAACATCAGTTTTCTGCCGGTCTGATGCGGTGAGCGCGCTCAGATAGTTCATCAGCGATTTCTGATCGGCCACGGATTTCATATTGATAAAATCCACGATAATGATACCGGATAGATTTCGGAGGCGCAATTGCAGGGCAATCTCTTCCGCTGCTTCTTTATTAATGCGCGCACAAACCTCTTGGGATGCTCCTGAGGCCTCGCATTTGCCCGAATTCACGTCGATTACCGTCAGAGCCTCTGTTGCTTCGATAATGAGATAACCGCCGGATTTGAGCCATACACGACGGTTCAGCGCTGTATCCAGCTTGTGCTCCAATCCGTAGAGCTTTGCCAGAGGAAGCTCCTCTCTCTCCGATTTTGTGTATAGCCGGATAGTTTTGTCGGCAGGAATGGACTCTCTAGCCTGAAGTTGTGCATAAATATGCTCGTCGTCAGTTAGTATCTCCTCATACTCTCCCGGGTAAACCAGATGTTCCAGCGCGTCCTGCCATGGAGCGGGCGGCTCCAGCAGACAGGAAAAGCAGGTGCGGTGCAGCGCTGTCTGAAAAAGCTCTCTCCAGCGCAGAGTAAGCTGCTGCAGAGCTTCTAAAAGAAGCGCTTCGCCATCTTCTACAGTTAAGAGTTCCGCAGCCTGGGTGCGCACCACAAGTCCCACAGGCACGAGCGCTGCCGCTGTTTCTGTTCCTGCTTCCGTTCCGCCGCCACAGGAAAGTGGAATGGGCTCCGGCGTCAGGCAACCGGCCTTTTTCAACAGATTTCGCAGTGCCTTCTTTTGTTCCGTACTTAATTTAGCTGAAAATCCGGTATGTGAGTTCCCCACACTCAGCGCAAAATATTCGTTGGACAGAGAAATCAAGGTGGTGACAGAGGGCTGTTTTGTTTTCTGGGCGTCCCTTGTGACCTGTACGGGGAATTCGTCGCCCTCGAGAATTCTTCCGTCCCATCTGCGGTTCAGCAGAAACGGATGCGCGCCATCCTTCCCGGAGAGAAAACAGATTTGCCGCTGCTCTCCTCCGATTTCCACAAAGCAGGCGTCCAGGTTTTTTACCACATTCTTGACTTTGGCGATGTAGACTGCTCCTATGAGGCTTCGTTCCGCGGGAAAAAACTGTGCCGCGCGCAGTCTGTTGTCTACAATCAACAGTGCGGCAGGCTGCTCTTTATATGTGGTGAACAAGAGTTTCCCGCCTTTTTGGACATTGCGTTGATTTTCAGAAAGCTCTATTTTACTGCCGCTGTTAATCTGCCGACTCATTGTATTTCCCCCAAAGGCAAAAGCCGTCTCTCTCCCGCCGAATCCACAGCTCCGTAAAGCTCCTCTCTGGTAATCAACAGCGCATTCTCCGCAAGGGTTTCGTTATAGTCTCTCAACAGTGCTTCCATAATCTGTGCAGGCTTGATATTACCTGCGCTGGAGGCATCTACCAGAAGATGCAGAGCATCCTGCTCCCAGTGACAGGAATAAATGCCGGGGCGGATATCTACCTCCCGCGGCCCACGTTTACCTTCTTTAGTAATTAAAATGCTTTCTTTTTCCAAGAACCGGGGCAAAACTTGAGTCATATCAATGCCCGGAGCCTTGCCGGGCGCAAATCTTACAGTGTAGGAAGCCGCGGCGACGCTCGCCATGGCATTCCCTGCTTCCTCGGGCAGTACACAAACCCCTGTAATCCGAATACCGGGAACACAGGATTCGTTCAAACGCTGCATCACATCCTCGCAGGAGGTGAGTGAGCGAACCTCGATATCCATGTACTCGCCGTTACTCTCCGCTCCCACGCCGAGCGGTGCGGCAAAGGACATGATTTGATGAGGGCTGTAGCCTCCTGTATAGGCTACATCGATGCCTGCGCGTCGGATAGCCTTCTGGAAAAAGCGCATGACATCCAGATGCCCGATAAAACGGATGGCGCCATGCTTGGTGAATTTAATGCGCAGGCGTATATTGGGTATTTTTGCAGGCTTTGGAATGCCTGCATTCTGCGGACTGCTTACAGTCTGCGGCCCGGCGGTCTCTTGTGGTGCCGGTTTAGCTGACTCCTGTGGAAGCTCTGATTTGGCTGTCTCCTGCGGCAGTTCTGTGTCTCTGGGCTCTGTACAGATGCCCCCTCCAAAGCGGGCCGCGCCGCAGCCCTGACATTTTAATTTACAGTTTTCGGATATCTGTTCGGTCTGTGCTTTCAGCCACTCTCTCTTCAGAAACTCTTTTGTCACGCCACAGTCGATGAAATCCCACGGGAATATCTCATCCAGCTCCCGATGCCGGCTGGTGTAGAAAGCCACGCTCAGGCCGCATTCCCGGATGGTCTCCAGCCATTTCTGATGGTCATAATATTCGCTCCAGGCGTCAAAATAGCCGCCCTTTTGATAAACCTTTAAAATTACCTGCCCCAGCCGTCTGTCTCCTCTCGCCAGAACGCCTTCCATGACACTTGCGTCCGCTTCATGCCAATTGTAACGGATTCGTTTCTGGTTCAATTGTTCGGACAGCGCCCTTCTCGTCTGATAGGCCTTGGCGATAAATTCCTCCTCCGTGCATTGAGGGGCCCACTGAAAAGGCGTAAAGGGCTTCGGCACAAAAAAGGAAGTACTGGCCACAATCTGCACGCTGCCGTTTGCGCGCTTTTCCTTGGGAACCCGCTCAAAATAAGCGGCGGCAATCTTGTTGGAGAGCTCTGCAATGCCTCGGATATCCTCTTCCGTCTCTGTGGGAAGACCCAGCATAAAATAAAGCTTTACCCGAGACCAGCCGCTCTCAAAAGCCATGGTAGCTCCCTGTAAAATGACTTCTTCGGTCAATCCCTTGTTGATGACATTGCGCAGTCTCTGACTGCCCGCCTCGGGGGCAAAAGTCAGACTGGATTTTTTGACATCCTGCACCTTGCTCATCACATCGAGGGAAAAGGCATCTATGCGCAGGGATGGCAAAGAGATATTGATATGTTCTTCATGACAGTTTTCAATCAGAAAATCGATGAGCTCGGGGAGCATTCCGTAATCGCTGGAGCTCAAGGAACTCAGGGATATTTCCTCGTGCCCGGTATTTTTTAACATCTCCAGAGCATATTGCTTTAAGACGTCTACATCCCGCTCACGCACCGGACGGTAGAGCTGTCCTGCCTGACAGAATCTGCATCCCCGGATACAGCCCCGCTGGATTTCCAGGACCACTCTGTCCTGGGTCACCTTGATATAGGGTACCACCGGTTTCATGGGATAGAACACATCGCTCACGTTCATGGCGAGCTCTTTGGTGACAGTGGCGGGAAGTCCCTCCTCTATGGGATAAAAGGCGGCAATGGTGCCGTCCTGATGATAGTCAGTCTGGTAAAAGCGCGGCACATACATGCCGGGAATTTTGGCGGCGCGGCGCAAAAATTCTTCCCGTCCGGCTGCCTGCTTTTTACAGTCCTTATAGAGCGCAAAGAGCTCCTCATAGCGCGTCTCGCCCTCTCCAATATAGAAAATATCGAAGAAATCTGTCAGAGGCTCTGGATTGTAGGTGCATGGTCCGCCGCCGATGACAATGGGGCAGTCCTCTCCTCTCTCTGCAGCCAGAAGAGGTATCTGCGCCAGGTCCAGAATCTGCAGAATATTGGTATAGCACAGCTCGTACTGGATGGTGATTCCCAGAAAATCAAACTCTTTTACGGGCTCCTGCGATTCCAGCGCAAAGAGAGGGATTTTCTCACTGCGCATGATCGCGTCCAAATCAATCCAAGGAGAATAGACGCGCTCGCACCACACGTCCTCCATGGCATTGAACATTCCATAGAGAATCTGAATGCCCAAATGGGACATACCGATTTCATATACATCGGGAAAACACATGGCAAAACGGATAGCCACTTTATCTTTATCCTTTATGACCGCATTGACTTCATGACCGATATAGCGGGCAGGTTTTTCTACTTTCATCAAGATATCGTCCGACAATGCCAGTTTCGCACACATACAAATTTCGCTCCTTTATCAGTCCGCTGCATCCGCCGTATTGTCGGAGAACAGTTCTCTATATTATAGCATATCTTCCCTTTTCTCTGCAAGATAAGGACAGCTCCTGCATAAACTGTTAATAGGAATAACAGGAGGATGAATATGAGCAATTTTACGGTGAATAAAAAAATGGAATTGATGCGGCAGATTCGGTCCCGCTATCAGAAGGATCGGAGCGATCTGTTCCGTCGGGAGCAGCTGCTCTATGGACGAACAAGTGTCTACCCTTGGGAAGAAATCGGAATGAATGATTTGGAGGATGAGGGGGAGCCCATTCAGACTTTCCCCCTGCGTGCACTCCTGGCTATTGTGCTGGTTTTGTTAATTATTATCTGTGATATGTCCGGCAAAAGCTTTCTGGGCATCCGGGCAGATCAGTGTTTTTCCGCCATCTCCGAAGATTATGAAAGCAGTATCGCCGCATGGGCGGAGACTGTCTCTGATCAAACCGGCTCCGATAAAAATGCAGTGCCCGAAAATCCGCCCGCAGGCAGCCGCCCCTAGCGGTTTGCAAGTTCTGTTGTGATTTCCTCCCAGGTCACATTCTTTTCCGCCATGAGTACCATCATGTGGTAGAGGAAATCGCTGATTTCATATTTTATTTCGTTGGCATTGGGATTTTTGGCGGCAATGACAATCTCAGTGGCCTCCTCACCCAGTTTTTTCAATATCTTATCGATGCCCTTGTCAAAGAGATAATTGGTGTAGGAGCCCTCCTTGGGATGAATCCTGCGATCCTGAATCACGTCAAAGACCTCCTGGAATACCTGCAGTGGATTGGCTGCCTGTTCGTAGTCCTTTTTGGCAATCTCGTTAAAAAAGCAGCTCTTCGCCCCGGTATGGCAGGCCGCGCCCACCTGAGAGACCTTGGCGAGAATTGTGTCCATATCACAGTCCGCAGTCAGGCTTTTTACATACTGAAAGTGGCCGCTGGTGGCTCCTTTCAGCCAGAGCTCCTGGCGGCTTCGGCTATAGTAGGTCATCTTGCCGGTGCGCAGGGTCTCCTGATAGGCCTCCTCGTTCATATAGGCCACCATCAGCACCTCTGATGTGCAGTAATCCTGCACCACTACGGGCACCATGCCGTCGCTGTTATATTTAAAATCAGACCAGGAATAAGCGGCCTTCAGCGTCTCCACAGCGATATCATTCTGCATACAAAGCTCCTTCAGAGACAGGATATCCCTGATATTGTCATTGATGGTATTGCCCGTGACACCGCATACGCCCTCGCAGGCAAAAATCTCAATCAATTTATTCAAAGCAATCTGATTGATCTGCACCAGAACAGGCATATCCGTAACCGCCATAGTCTCGCGGATCTGATGTGGATTCATCAGCACCATTCCTGATACATATTGTTCTATCAGACCCTTATGCTCCGAAATTATCTGCGGGTCATTGTAGGAAAGCCATATCTTGTCCCGCCCGAATTTCAAGGACACTTCCTGAGTGATGGCGATATTGCTTTCTTTTTCATAATCCAGTATGGCTCGCTTGCAGCCGGTGTAGAGGATTTTTTTCACATCCTCCATACGCTTGATATTGCCTGCTCCGATGACGTCCATCTCCGCTACGGCGCAGATTTCCTTCATGCTGTCAAGATTGGACTCGTGCTCCTCGTCCCCCTGAGACATATCGAATACAATCAGCTCATCCGCATTGTTTTCGTTATAGAGATGTACCAGCCTAAGCGGGTCCGTCTCCACAATGGTGGTATCGGACAAAGATCTCACCGCGTGCTGGCGGTACAGATAAATACAGGGGACAAATTTCTTGATTATTCCTTCACTATCTATATGTTCCTTGTTCATGTAACTCTCTTCCTTTTGTTCTGTCAGTAGCATTTTAGTCTGAGTATTCAGTCTTTATTCTAAGCTGCCTTTGGTAGAAAGCACCTCGGTGGTGCGGGGCTCGGAACTCACCGCCATGTCCAGAGCCTTTGCAAAGGCCTTGAACATCGCTTCTATCATGTGATGACTGTTGGTTCCGGCGAGCATCCTGATGTGCAGATTCATCCCGGCGGTATAAGATATCGCATAAAAGAATTCCCGCACAAGCTCAGTGTCCAGATATCCCACCCGCTCGGTGGGGAAGGTACACTGAAAGTCCAGATAGGGCCTGCCGCATAAATCTACGGCCACAAGCGCCAGCGCGTCGTCCATGGGCAGAATAAAATGACCATAGCGCTTGATGCCCTTCTTATCTCCCACGGCCGTCAAAATAGCATTTCCCAGCACAATGCCGGTGTCTTCCACCGTGTGATGACCGTCCACCTGCAGATCACCCTTTACCTTGCACTCCAGATCAAAAAAGCCGTGTTTGGCAAAGCCCTCTAACATATGATCAAAAAAGCCGATTCCCGTGTCCACGGAAGCATTACCGTTTCCGTCCAGATTCAGGGAAACCCGGATGTCTGTCTCTTTGGTGGTTCGCTTAATCTCTGCTGTACGCGCCATGTCTGTCCCTCCCTTCATCACTCAAATCGTACTCTGACGCTGTTTGCGTGGGCAGTGAGCCCCTCGCTCTCGGCGAACAGTTCGATTTCTTGATGTACTTTCTCCAATGCTTCTTTGGAATAACAAATGATGCTGCTCTTTTTGATAAAATCATCCACATTCACCGGCGAGAAAAACTTTGCTGTGCCGTTGGTGGGTAAAATGTGATTCGGCCCTGCAAAATAGTCTCCCAGCGGCTCGGAGGCGTACTCTCCAAGGAAAATAGCCCCGGCATTTTTGATACGGGTCATCACCTCAAAGGGATTCTTCGTGAGAATCTCCAAGTGTTCGGAGGCAATCTCATTCACGGCATCGATCGCATCCTGCAAGTTTTCCGCCACCAAAATATATCCATAATTATCAAGAGATTTTTGAATTATTTCCTTTCGTTCCAACTGCTCCACAAAGCCCTGTACTTCCGAATTTACTTGTTCTGCAAGATTTCTTGCAGTTGTAATGAGGATCGCGCTGGCAAGCTCGTCGTGCTCCGCCTGAGAGAGCAGATCCGCCGCCACATAACGGGGATTTGCCGTCTCGTCCGCCAGCACCATAATCTCGCTGGGGCCTGCTATGGAATCAATGCTCACATAGCCATAAACCGCTTTCTTCGCAAGGGCGACAAAGATATTGCCGGGCCCTGTAATCTTGTCCACCTTGGGGATAGACTCCGTGCCGAAAGCCATGGCTGCAATCGCCTGTGCGCCGCCCACCTTGTAAATGGTATCCACGCCGGCGATATCCGCAGCCACTAACGTGCCGGGATTTACCCTGCCGTCCGCCCCCGGGGGCGTGGTCATCACGATTTCCCCCACACCGGCTACCTTGGCGGGAATCACATTCATCAACACACTGGAAGGATATGCAGCCTTACCGCCGGGCACATACACACCCGCCCTGCCGATGGGGGTGATCTTCATGCCCAGAATCGTGCCGTCTTCTTTGGCGTCAAACCAGCTGTTCCGAAGCTGTTTTAAGTGGAAGGCACGAATATTCTCGGCAGAGTGCTTCAACACTTCAATCAGGGAGGCGTCCAGTCTGCCATAAGCTTCCTCTATCTCCGCCCTTGTCACCCTGATATTTTCCGGGGACAGGTTAAATTTGTCAAATTGGGCGGTATAGTCGAACACGGCCTTGTCACCTTTTGCCTTCACGTTCTCGATAATCTCATTTACGGTGGATTCATACTGCCCGTAATTATTGGGACTCCTTTTTAATAAGTCATTTAAGAGATTTTGTCTTGTTTCCTTAGTCAATTCTATAATTCGCATATTTCCTCTCATTCCGCCGCACAAACGGCACTCAAATCATGTCAAAATATAAGCCTTGCTGGGGTCTACCGGGCATATGGGAGTGTAAATTAACCAGTCAGTCACGTCCTCTATCGAGTAAACACCCTCATCCCCCTCATGCATACTTGCAACCGCATAAGGTTCCTGCATAAGTTTTGCTCTGAATTTATCTCCCTCAAACCCAAGCAGTTCAAACCAAATATGTTCCCGCTCGTTGGGGTCACCATTGGCGTCATCCCGCAAGAGACCAATTTTTATGATAATCTTATTGTCTGATTGTTCCGACTGTTCCTTCACAAAATGAAAACGCTCTCTTGCCAGCGCGCGCATTCTGGCGGTCTCTTCATTGCTGATAAAGAACATCGGGTTGTCTCCCCACATGTGATCGTACTCAGAGACTTTGCTCCGCTTTCCGTTCTTCTCGTCCTCCTCGCTCTTATATACAAAAATCGGGCTTGTCCTGCTGTTATGACTGTCTTTTCGATCTTCCGCTCCGCCCAATAACAGCTTCTTATATTCCTTGATTCCCTCCGTCCATGACACGCAAGTCGCTACCACTGGATACCCGTTGGTGAGCATACCGATATACCGACTGGTTTGTCCGGGTACAAATGTTTCATTCTTGTCCATTAGATGACTTGCAAAGGTGGATAACAGCTGATAATGCTGATTATAGTGTTTTGCGTCAGATTGCAGGATTTCCAACTCCGTGAGACCGCATCTGCAGAGTCCATGCGTATGTAACCAGACTTCTCCGCTTTTATCAGATACCGCTTGAGTGATAAAGAGATCTTCCGGTCCCGGTGTGACAACAGAACCGGCCGCCATGACCGCCCATTTTGCACTGACCATTTTCTCCGAGCTCTCGTCCAAAATCCCGAGAAGATTCGGAACCATTGCCACAATAAGCTTTAGCTGAATGTGAAATGACTTTTTACAGTCCTTATGGAATTCCATAAACAGGGTCAGCCCCTTGGTCGCCGCCTTGAATCCAGCCAGTTCTTCCTCAGTAAAACGGTAATTTTGGATTCCCAACAGATCAGACCATTGGAAGTCACCCACAAAAAATCCCGCCTCATATTCCTCTCCATCATACGCAAAGACAATCTTTCCAGGCGATTCCGCAGTTGGCATGCATTTCCCCTGCAAGGTCAAACCCTCTATCTCTTTCACCCGGTCAAAAATCCTTTCCGACAGATCAACGGAGCCATTCTCGGGCAAAGCTATCATGTAAGACTTCTCCTCCCAGTATCCCAAAGGTGCCTCTTTTAAATCCTTCAAATTCTCTGAATTCTTTTTCTTGTTAAAAAACATATGTTACCCTCTTGTCATTTCCTTTAGATTTTACTACGGATACAAGCATCAAATCCTAATTTTTCTCATTTGCTTCTATCATGCTCCGCCAATTGCTCCCGGATACGGCTGACCAGACTGCGGATGCGCTCCGAATCCATCTGCATGCTCACGGGATTGACAATCATCCTCGCGGACAGCGGGCAGACTTCCTCCAGGACATCCAGTCCGTTCTCACGCAGAGTAGAACCGGTCTCCACGATATCCACAATCACATCGGAGAGTTCCACCAGCGGCCCCAGCTCCACGGAGCCGTTCAGCTTGATGATGTCCACGGTCTGATGCTTTTTATTATAAAAATAATCCTTCGCAATATTGGGATACTTGCTGGCTACGCGGATGCGCTCATGGTGCTGCAGAAGCTCCGCCGCCGAGGCCGGGCCGCAGACACACATACGGCATTTGCCGAAGCCTAAGTCCAGCACTTCGTACACATTCCGGTTTTCCTCCAGAATGGTATCTCTCCCCACCACGCCGATATCAGCGGCTCCGTATTCCACATAGGTAGGCACATCCGGCCCTTTCGCCAGAAAGAACCGCAGTTTTAATTCTTCATTTACAAAGATCAATTTGCGGGAGTTCTTGTCCTTCATCTCCTCGCAGGTAATGCCGATCTCCTCAAAGAGCTCCAGGGTCTTATTTGCAAGCCGGCCTTTTCCCAGAGCAAAGGTTAGATAATGTTTATCCGTCATCGTCTCATGCCTCCTGTATCTCAATCCTACTCAGTTCTCACTCGCCAGTTCCACTGCTTTTCCCTCGGCGCGCAGAGTCTTTGCCTGTGAGAGTTTTTCCCGAAAATCTGCCTGATCCCCGTGTCGATAGGTGAGTCTGGTCTTGGGTGCAGGAGACGCAAGCTCTGCCCTCTGGCAGTCCAGAGCCTCCATAATATCATCGATGACAGCCATAAAGCCGATGGCAGGCGCTTCCTT
>JAIDDH010000033.1 GCA_029055435.1 Acetatifactor sp. | reverse complement strand
TCCGTATCCTGATGCATCATACGGTTATTTTTCCCTTTCAGATAGTACTCATAGGGCGCGGAGTCCGTGTAATCCTTCCCTTTGTATATCTTGCAGGCCGCAATGCGATCCATGATCATCTCCGCGATATAGCGCCCCGGCATGGGAACCGGCCGCGTCTCCCCGGGCTTTTTCCCGCTGTAATCCACCCAGTACTCAAAATGGTGCCTGTTGCGCCCCTTGTGGTGCAGCCATGCGGAGGAATAGCCGAGGAGCTCTCTCTCCGCGTCATTGGGGCTTCTGGTGCCCTGATAGTATCTCATCCCCACCCGGAACTCTGTGGGGCTGTATTTTGACAGATCATGCAAAATTCCCTGTTTGTAGAGCCCTACCCGAAAACATCCCATGGCCACCAGATACTTGTGATATGAAATTGTTTTGAAATGATTCCAGGCATTGCCCATCAGTTCTATACTCCCTTTGGCTTTCTTGACGTTCTCTGCGCTTTCGCCTTCCTGCCTCTCTTTTGCTCCGCCTCATCCGCAACACCGATATAGACGCAGCAGCTACGCCCCGGGACAGTGAGATTCTGCTCTCCGGCGGACAAACCATTCTCCTCCGTACACTTTGCAAGCTGCCATCTCATTCCCGCGGGAAGCCTGGGCATGGCCAGCTCTCTGGGCTCCCAATACATATTCAGCGCCAGATAGATGAAAGCATCCTCCTCATCCCGGCTGCGTCTGGCATATTTGCCGCAATAAAGAATACCAATGTGCCTGTTATACCCTTCTGTCCGGGGACGCCATGCGCTCTGCCCGTGGTATGACAGATCGGGATAGCCGCAGGATATATAATCCATGATTTTCATCTCCTGTCCGGGATGAAGTATAGGATGATCTCTGCGCAGTTTTACCAGCTCCCGCCAAAAGTCATAAATATCTGCATTTCTTTTCAAATCGTTCCAGTCAAGCCATGTCACCGCATTGTCCTGACAGTAGGGATTGTTATTGCCCTTCTGGGAATTACCGAACTCGTCTCCCATGAAAATCAAAGGCGTTGACTGGGTAAAGAGCAACATTGCCATAGCATTTTTTATCTGCTTATGCCGGAGCGCAAGCACTTTCTTTCGCCTGCACGGCCCTTCCTCCCCGCAGTTCCAACTGTAGTTACAATCATTGCCGTCCCGATTGTCCTCCCCGTTGGCCTCGTTGTGTTTCCCGTCGTAGGACACCATATCCATAAGCGTAAACCCGTAGTAATTACTCATATAGTGGATGCGTCCCATCCTATCCGGTATCCGGCGCATCTGATACAGCACCGTGTCCAGCATTCCCTCATCGCCTTTCAGATACTTTCTCATGGCATAGAGATACTCGTCCGTATAAGCGGCCAGATTCGGAGTCTCAGGAGAATCCTGCCTGCCGTAAATCTGCTCTGTGTCAAAATGATAATACCAGAGCTTGGTGTCCGAGAGCAGTTCATCCGACGCAATCAGGTTCACCGGAAGATTCTCCCCCATGAGATGAAAACCGTCCACATGGTACTCCAGTACCCAGAATTTCAAAATCTCTGTAATATCCAGCGGTTTCACCGACTTGGGGAAATAAAACTGCAAAATAATCTCCATACCCCTCTTATGAAAGGCACGAACCATTTCCTTAAATTCCGCACAGGGGTCTTCTCCCGCCGCATAGGCAGCCTTGGGCGCATAGTAATAGCCCTGTTTATAGCCCCAATAGTTACACTTCTTGGGCAGAAGCATATCCATGTCTGCCTCCGATGTCATATAGCTCCCCCGCACATTAAGCTCTTCCCTGCGCTCCAGCTCTGAGGGAATCTCCGCAAACTCATAGACCGGCTGCAACTCCACAGTGGTGATACCGGTCTCCTGTAAGTAATCCAGCTTCTCTGTCATCCCCAGAAAGGTTCCCCTGTGCTCCA
Organism: Acetatifactor sp.; assembly: GCA_029055435.1. Lineage (GTDB taxonomy): Bacteria > Bacillota > Clostridia > Lachnospirales > Lachnospiraceae > Acetatifactor. The sequence goes on along the minus strand of JAIDDH010000033.1, from coordinate 7,276 downwards.
CTCCGGAGGATGTATGTCTTGTGAATCCACGCACATGGGCACAATAACAGATACTCTCGCTGTAGGAGAGCCGGGGATACTGATCCTGCTCCCAGTCGAAAGCTCCGTCCGGAATCACGGCCCGCCAGTTCTGCAACCTACGTTCTTTTCCATAGGACACAGGCCCTGCGAACATTCTCGCATACGGATCCGGCACAACAATATCTCCCTCATAAAATTGATAGGAAATATCTTCCGCGCGAATGTCCGTCAGACACATGCAATGTATGTTTCCGATGCGCTCATGAGATGAGAAGGACAGCTTATGCAGTCTTTTCCCTGTCTTTTTATCAAAAATCAAAACTCCGCAATCCTCTTTTCCGGATACAAATGCGAAGCGGACTGCGCCGTTCTCTGCATGAGCTCCCAGAGGATATGGTTTTACGTTCGTATACTCAAATTTTGTCATTGTAGTCTCCTAGCTGTCAACAGATAAAATCATTATATAGTATTGCGCAAAAAATCACAAGCGATTATAATTGAATTATCGAAAAATACAGTTTGGTTTGAAACATTGTGCTTGTTGTTTCAGCAGTATCGGCAGGAGGGAATCGGGATAGATTTGCGGCTGGGTGCGGTTGGGTGTTTTCTAATAGTGCTGCTGTAGAATCTTCCCATCTGCGGGTCGGCTCTAAGGTGCATCCATGCACCGTAGAGCCTGAAATGCGCATCCGTGCGCATTTCACCCTCATATTCTGCGCGCACTATAAGAAAACGCACCAACCTCCACCAAAACCCACAAATCTATCCCGATTCCCTCCTGCCTCGACACCGGCTGAATGACAGCAAGCACAATGTTCAAACTCAATTTACTGAAAGGAGACGCCATGGCGAACAATAAGGATTACGAAGACGAGGAAATGACCGTGGAATTGGAGCTTGACGACGGTTCCGTGGTAAATTGTGCCGTTATCACCATCATCACGGTGGAGGGAAAGGATTATATCGTGCTTCTTCCTCTGAATGAAAAGGGCGATAATGAGGACGGTGAGGTGTGGTTTTACAGCTACAGCGAAAATCCCAATGATCCCAACGAGGAGCCTGAGCTTGGTTTTATCGAGAGCGACGAGGAATATGAGAAGGTGGTGGACGCCTTCGACGAATATCTGGACAATTGCGAATTTGACGAGTTATTGGACGAGTAATTCTTTTTTGAGTGGATTCAGGAACCGGGACATCACCCTGGGGCGTTCTTTTGTGCCTGTGGTACAGAGAAGCTCCAGGTGTTTTTTTGCGCGGGTCATGCCCACATAAAAGATTCGCCGTTCCTCCTCCACCGTCTCTCTGTCGGGCAGACTGCCGTGAGGATATACCTTTTCATTACAGTCCGGCATATAGACCCTGTCAAATTCCAGTCCTTTGGATGCATGCACCGTCATCAGCCGGATGGCATGGTTTTCTTTTTGCTGCTCCCGGGCAAAAGTCTTTTTCTGCGCAGACTCCCACTGCTGCACACTGTCATGGCTCATCGCCTCCTGCCGCAGACACTCCAATAAATCCAGCCATTCTTCCATCTGCTCTCCCGCCTCCTTACGACTCTTCAGATACTCCTCATATCCCATACTTTTGCAGATATACAGAATAGCCAGACCAAGAGGCATACTCTTTAGCCTGTCAAGCTGACGCTCCAGCTTCTGAATCGCCTCCGCAATCTGTCTGTCCCCGGGACGACTGCGCCTGTCATACCAGTTCTTAAGCCTGCGAAAATCTACAGATGTCAAATCGCCCAGACTCTCCCGGCAAAGATATCGCACCGGCCGGTTCATAATGCGCAGGAAATGCTTTCTATCCCGCTCTCCCGACGCCAATTTCAAATATGCCATGATGTCACTTGCAATAAAGTGGTCATACAGGTTTCCCGCCTGCTCCTTCATCTGATAAGCGATTCCCTCCCGGGAGAGCAGCGCGGCCAGGTCCTGCATACTGCCGTTGGTACGAAAAAGCACTCCGCAGCTCTCCCCCGGACAGTTCCGTATGAATTCTCCCAGTTCATCCTTCAGATAAGCCAGCTCCTGCGCTCTGTCCCCGAAGCTGCGCACGCACACACTGCCCGTCCTCTCACTGTTTCCTGTGGCTGCATAACATTTTTTAGTAAACCTGTCTTTATTTTCGCGAATCACTCTCTCCGCAGCCGCAACAATTTCACCGGTGCTCCTGTAATTGGCGTTTAAAATAATCTGTCTCGCATCCAGTTCTTCCGCAAACTGTCTCAGACAAGCGGGACTGGAGCCCCGAAATCCATAGATTGCCTGATCGTCGTCCCCCACCGCAAACAGGTTGCCACGAGCTCCCAAAAGCTTCACCACCTCATACTGCAGGGGATTGATGTCCTGAAACTCGTCTATCAGGATATATCTAAATCGCTTCTGCCAGTACTCGCGCTGTATGTCATCCTCCAGCAAAAAACTTCTGCACTCATACACCATGTCGTCAAAGTCGATACCGCCCTGTCGCCTGCACCGGTTTTTACAGGCCTCAAAGACATCAGGGAAATATCTTCTCCAGTTTTCCGGGAGTCGCCTCGCCGCGGCTTCCTCATCCTGAGTGTTCTTATAGAATCCAATAGCGCACAAAAAACTGTCCGCCAAATCCTTCAGCGCATCATAATCGCAGTACTCCTGCCGTGCTGCGGTCATTTCCCTGAGAATGGAGAGCAAAATCTTCTTTTTCTGTGTCTGGGTGAGCAAAATTGTCTTGGATGAAAAATAATTGGATTGTAACAGAATGTGATAGAAAATAGAATGAAAGGTACCGAAATTCACCGGCTCGCTTTGATCCGCCTCACGGAGGAAGCGTTGCTGCATGGACAGTGCGGCGTCTTTGGTAAAGGTTACCACTAAGATTTCTTCCGGGGGAATGTGCTTTTGCCTGATGAGATATAGAATGCGTTTGACAATGACGGTGGTCTTGCCGGAGCCGGGGCCTGCCAGCACAAGCGCAGGTCCCTCTCCGTGTGTCACAGCCTGACGCTGCGACGGATTCAGTCCCGTCAGGAAATCCGAATCCTCCTGCGGGACAATGATATTTTTAGTCTGCTGCATGCTCTAAGAGCTCGATTCCTTTCCGGATGCGGAACAGACTCTCCTCTTTGCCCAGCACCTCCATAATCTCGGTGGCGCCCGCAGGGGTCATCTGCTTACCTGAGACTGCGGTGCGAATCGGCCACATCACATAGCCGTTCTTTACCCCCTTCTCCTCCACATATTTTGCAAGAGTCGCATACAGCCCGTCATTACTGTAATCCTCCTGCTTTTCCAGAACCGGCAGAAGCTCTCTCAGAACCTCCAGAGAGGTCTCGGAATTGGTCTTCATCTTCTTGTGAGTGTACATGGCCGCATCATACTCCGGCAGCTCCTCAAAGAAATCCACATGGCCCGCGATATCCGGAAATACTTCGATTCGGGTCTTCACCATGGCGGCAATTTTTTTCAGATCAAAGTCTTTTTTGAGAACAGCTCTCAGATAAGGTTCAGCCGTCTCATAAAACTTATCGAAATCCATGGCCTTGATATACTCGCCGTTCATCCAGCGCAGCTTCACCATATCGAACACAGCGGGGGACTTACTGATGCGATGATAATCGAATTCCCGGATCAGCTCCTCCAGTGTAAAAATCTCCCGGTTGTCCTCGGGACTCCAGCCCAGAAGCGCAATATAGTTTACGATTGCCTCCGTCACGAATCCCTGCTCCAGCAAATCCTCAAAGGAGGAGTGCCCGCTTCTCTTGGAAAGCTTCTTGTGATTCTCGTCGGTGATCAGAGGCAGATGAATATACACAGGACTCTGCCAGCCGAAAGCATCGTAAAGTCTCTGATACTTGGGCGAGGAAGACAGATACTCATTGCCCCGCACCACATGGGTGATATTCATGGTATGGTCGTCCACCACATTGGCAAAATTGTAAGTGGGATAGCCGTCGGACTTAATCAGAATCATATCGTCCAGCTCCGCATTCTCCACGGTGATATCCCCGTAGAGTTCGTCGTGGAAAGTAGTGCTTCCCTCATTGGGAATATTCTGGCGGATGACAAAAGGCTTTCCAGCGGCAAGATTTGCCTCCACCTCTTCCTTCGACAGAGACAGACAATGCTTGTCATAGATGCTGATTTCTTTTCCCTCTACCACTTCTGTCTTCAATCCCGCAAGTCTCTCCTTGTCGCAGAAGCAATAATAGGCCTCGCCCTTCTCGACCAACTCCCTGGCATGCTTCATGTAAATGCCGGTCTTCATGCGCTCACTCTGCACATAAGGCCCTACGCCGCCGTCCTTGTCCGGTCCCTCGTCGTGGATAAGCCCTGTCTTTTCCAGCGTGCTGTAGATAATCTCCGTGGCTCCCTCCACAAAGCGCTCCTGATCCGTGTCCTCAATGCGCAGCATAAAATCGCCGCCATCATGCTTTGCTATCAAAAATTCATACAGCGCCGAGCGCAGATTACCCACATGCATACGACCCGTGGGGCTTGGCGCGTAACGTGTCCTGATCTTTGTCATGTATACCTCCATTCCGAAGCGTCTATGCTTCCATAAAGCGCCGGGGCTGTGTCTCCCGCGCACTAACGCAAGTATAACACAGCCCCCGTCCAAAGTCCACAGAAAGCATATCAACGTCTCTCGATTATTTTATCAATCAATCCAAACTCCACCGCCTCCGCTGCGGTCATATAATGATCACGTTCCGTGGCAATGGCAATCTCCTCCACACTTTTACCTGTGTTTTCGGCTAAAATAGTATTTAATCGCTTTTTGCTTTTCTGTATGTGATCTGAGGTAATCTGGATATCCGTTGCCTGTCCCTGGATACCGTTTCCATGAATGGCGGGCTGATGTATCATGATTTCCGCATTGGGCAGGGCAATCCGTTTTCCTTTCGCGCCTCCCGCCAATAGAAATGCTCCAAAGCTGGCGGCAAGACCTATACAGATTGTCGAGACATCACATTTGATATATTGCATGGTATCATAAATGGCAAAACCGGCTGAAACAGAACCGCCCGGACTATTGATATAGAACTGAATATCTTTCTCTGGATCCTGCGCCTCCAGGAACAGCATTTGCGCAATAATCACACCGGCTGAAGCATCACTCACCTCTTCCCCCAAAAGAACGATTCTGTCGGACAACAACCTTGAAAAAATATCGTAACTTCGCTCCCCTCGACTTGTCTGCTCAATCACATAAGGAATTGTACTCATGCCGCCATTTGCCTCCTAAATAAATTGTATATAAAGGCCTCTCCATGAAGCGAACTCATCATACATATCTTCGGTTGTTTTGGATAGAACACACCGTTTTTCCTATACATTTTAGGCGTACACTCATATACTCGTTTAAAGGCCAGTGTAAAAGCCTGTTGCGAATCATACTGCGCTTCGTAAGCAATTTCAACAATCGGCCGTTTGGTTTCCACAAGCTTCCTAGCCGCCAGAGTCAATCTGCGCCCTTGTATGTATCTATAAACCGTACTTCCTGTTTCCTCGGCAAAAATTCTGGCCAGATAGAATTTTGAATAATGCAATGCGTTCGCTATTTTGTCAAGTGACAAATCCTCATCCATGTGCGTTTCTATATAGTTTACTATCTTTTTTACAACTACTTTATTGTTCATATAACGCCACTCCTTTCCACACTTAATATAACATAACTTATTCAAATAATCTTAATAGAAATTGCCCTGATCAAAGGAATTGCTATTGTAATTAAATAGTTATTGTAAAATTAATTCATCATGTTATAATTAATAATATGGAAGCATAGCTCAGCTGGGATGAGCGCTCGCCTGACTAGCGGGAGGCCAAGGGTTCGAGCCCCTTTGCTTCCATTTTTTTACCCTGTCAATAAAACTAAAATATAAATTACCAATAAGTAAAAGCAAACCCCGCAAGCGGCGACAGCATTATCATAATGACAGAAAATGAAAAGGATTCCGCAGAGGTAAGCGTCGCGCGCTGCTCAGAGGGGAACATATCCTGCAAAATGGCATTTGTCCGCACTTGTATAGCGTCGTCCCCCACAGCCGCAAGGAAGCCGCCTAAAGCCATAACCGACCACATTGACGAATGCTCCGCCATAACTCCCGCAAATACAAGCATTGCTGTTATAACAAACACGCTGCTGTACTTAAGCTTTGGCAGCTTCAATATCAGCTTTGAACCAACAATACCGCCCATTTCCATAAAAAGCAGAGCAAGGCCGAGACCCCATTGGGGCATTTTCCCCTGCAGCTTTGCCTGCAAAAAGAACAGCAGCAAAATATCCACAGCTCCAACAAAGGAGTTGCACATCATTATTCCGATAGCTTTTCTTGCTCCTTTAAGAAAAGAAAGACTTTCCCTGATGCAAGCGATCAGCTCCCTGCCTATATCGGTCAGGCTTCTGCGACTTTTCCCGGCACTCTCATCTCCTGCGTAAACCTCACAAAGAGAAGCCAGTATCAGTATCTGAATTACGCCCGTAACAAGGTCTGTTCCGTATGCAATTTTGTGACCGAGGAAAAGAGCAAAGCCTGCGCATAATGTAGAAATACCGCTGCAAAGGCGATATATGATAAGCTGATTGGATACATACTTCTCAAACCCGCTTTCCATTTTTGCGATTTTAAGCGAGTCGTACGCCAAAGCGTCGCCTGTGCCGGAGGAAAAATTATAGCTCAATGCGTGAAATGCAATAGAAAGACATATCATAAACAGGTTATTTGAAAGTATCATTATGATACTTCCGATCATTCTCATAATGCTGCTTACAATAAGCATTTTCTTTCTGCCGAACACGTCTGCCAGTATTCCCGACGGGATTTCAAAGATAAGGCTCGTAATGTGAAAAACAGTTTCGACAATACCGATTTCCACCAAACTGTAACCTCTTGCTGCTAAAATTGCTACCCATGCACCCGTAAGCGACAAATTGCCCAGTACGGACATCAGATATAATTTCGATAATTGCTTTTTAATTTTAAACATAAAAAATCTCCTTAACTGAATTAAATAGTCGTTAAGAAGATAATGCGCAGTTTTATTTGATTTGCAAAAACACCTCTGTACTCATAACGCTTGAGTGTGTTTACGACAAATTTCCCTAAAAAAAGGCGCACTATCCCCGTAAAGGAGATAAACAGAACCTTTTCCCAGTTGTAAATTTGCCATTTTCCAACACATAGACTCAACCTCTGAACTTATTTATTACAAGTCGTTAAATATATTACAACATATCATAAAAGAAAAATCAATATAAAAAACAATAA
>JAIDDH010000032.1 GCA_029055435.1 Acetatifactor sp. | reverse complement strand
GAAATAGATAAAGTAATAACAGAATTAGATATTATGCAATGGGATATGGAACTTTTGAAACCACTTCATTCTGGAAAATCAGTAATTAGATTCCACGCACTCAAAAAACAGAATTCAGATGATGATAGTGCTTTGGCAGATGATACAGATATTCCATTTCAGATTGCATATGCAGTATCGATTCATAAGGCTCAAGGTTTGGAATATGATTCGGTAAAAGTAATAATAACGGAAGAGGTGGATCGGATGATTACACATAATATCTTCTATACAGCAGTTACTCGGTCAAAAAAGGATTTGACAATATATTGGAGTCCAGAAACACAGGAGAAGATAATTAGTGCGTTTGAGACATCTGATATTCAAAATGATGCAACTATTTTTGCTGCGCAAACTAACACAAAGAAAAAGAGAATAAAGTAAGAAACATATGACAGAGAAAGGTTAGTTTGAGTGTTAAATTAAAACGATATTTTCAAATTCTAACATCGAAGGAGCTTTTATTGCATTTGTTTGGATACTTGCTGTATACTATTTGAGAAGTATAATAAAAATATGATAGAACTTTATATTTTGGAAGGGAAAGGTATGTATTGGTGATAATCGAATAGAATCTGTATGTTTTTAACATACGAGTATTCAATCGCTTTATGGTAGCCTAGATGCTTCAAAACGCAAATTTTAAAGACCTAAGACATTCATATGCCAGTTAAGAGAGATATCAAATACACTTGAAATCAAAGGTCAAATAACCATCGCCCTCTGCTACGCAACATCATCAAAGATGAAACCATCAAACAGATTCGCAGAATGTGTGCCTATAAATTCATGTCGGGACGCAAAATCCGCATCATGCCGGATAACTATGCCGGGAAGGGCTGTACCATCAGCACGACCACGACGGTTGTGGATAGCTTCGGCCCCCAAGAAAGGACCTTAACATGTTCGAGCAGGACTATATTATGCGTCTGATCAAAGAGATGGTCAGAGCGATACTAAAGCTGTTATTTCAAATCGACACGGATTCTCCCACAGAGGAATTATTGGAGGAGAAAGAGGAAAAGGAGGCTTTTCATGCTCTGGTGGAGCTGATTGACGACGGGAAAATCAACGAGGCCGAGAATCAGTTATATGAACAGATGGAGAATGAAGAGGCAAATGAACGCTCAGCCAGCCTGAAGACGGCTTTATTATTTTATTCTTATCTGAATCAAAAGTCGGATGATTTCCTGAAAGAGCATGATTACAGCAGGGAAGAGATTCGGGAGGGATTAAATCAGATCGTTTCCCGGTATGGGCTGGAAGGGCTCACAGAGCTGTGGACAGAATAGAAGTAACAGTTCAGCCTGCAATATTGTGAGGGCCATTCCAACAGTGTCGGCAGGAGAAGACCAGGATGGTTTAGCGGGCGGGCTGCGCTTGGGTGTTTTCTAATAGTGCGGAGAAAACGCTCCAACCTCTGCCAAAGCCCGCTAAACCATCCTGGTCTTCTCCCGCCTTGGCACCGACTGAATATAGCCCTCACAATATTGCAGGCTGAACTGTTACGAATAGAAGGGTCATTAAAATACCCCTCTTGACAGGAGCGAAGCGGCGCAGTAATATTAGACCGGAATTCAGGAAGGGGCAGATTGCTATGGCAGGAAAAACCACAAGGGACATGACGCAGGGAAGTCCCGTAAAATTGATATTAGGATTTGCGATGCCGATGCTGCTGGGACTGTTGTTCCAGCAGTTTTACAGCATGGTGGACACGATTATCGTGGGTAAATGGCTGGGGGTGAATTCTCTGGCGGCGGTGGGTTCCACCGGTTCCATCAATTTCATGATTATCGGTTTCTGTATGGGTGTGTGCAACGGCTTTGCCATACCGGTGGCGCAGCGGTTCGGCTCGAAGGATTATGTGTCACTGCGGAAATTTGTGGCAAACAGTGTGTGGGTGTCGGCCGTCCTGGCAAGTGTTATGACGGTGGCAGTGTGTCTGCTCTGCAAGCCGATTCTGCAGGTCATGAGGACGCCGGGGGATATAATCGACGAGGCTCATGCCTATATTTTTGTGATTTTTCTGGGGATACCTGTGACTTATATGTATAATTTACTGGCAGGCATTATCCGCTCTCTGGGGGACAGCAGGACGCCGGTCTATTTTTTGATTATGTCTTCCGTCATAAATATTGTGCTGGATATTGTGTCCATCAGGTATCTTCACATGGGCGTGGCGGGGCCGGCATGGGCCACGGTTATCTCTCAGGCGATATCCGGGGCGCTGTGTCTGGTGTATATCCGCAAGAAGTTCGAGATTCTGCATCTGCAGAGGGATGAGTGGAAGGTAGATTGGCATTACATACGGAATCTATTGTTTATGGGTGTTCCCATGGGACTGCAGTATTCCATCACCGCCATCGGAAGCGTCATTTTGCAGACTGCTGTGAACGGGCTGGGTTCTTCCGCGGTTGCCGCAGTCACGGCGGGCAGCAAGATGAGCATATTTTTCTGTTGTCCATTTGATGCGCTGGGCGGAACGATTGCGACTTATGCGGGCCAGAATGTGGGTGCGAAGAAGCTGGAGCGCATCAACAGCGGCATCAGGGCGGCGGTTCTCATCGGTTTTGTCTATTCCGTTGCCGCTTGTGCGGTTCTGGTGCTGTTTGGAGATAGAATCGCGCTGCTGTTTCTGGATGCGGACGAGGCGGTCATTTTGTCGCGCGTCCATAAGTATGTGAGTGTAAACAGCGCTTTCTATATGCTGCTTACGCTGGTGAATGTGGTGAGGTTCTGCATACAGGGAATGGGCTTCAGCGTATTTGCCATCCTCGCAGGGGTCTGTGAGATGATAGCCCGCGCCATCATGGGATTCGGGCTGGTGCCTTTGCTGGGATTTGATGCGGTGTGCTTTGCCAATCCGCTGGCATGGATCATGGCGGACGCTTTTCTGATTCCCGCATATTTGCTCTGTATCAGAAGGCTCAGGAAGATGTTCGGGCAGTTGCCGGATGCTTCTATTTCGCGTGCTGAACCTGCTGAGCGCGCCGCATATGCAGATAAAACAGGATGCAGATGACTGCGGACAGTCCGGAGCCTGCGGTGGAGGCCAGTCCCATGGGAAAGAGTGTTTCTGCAAAGTGGCTGGAGGCCAGCCAGGCAAGAGGAATGCGCATGCACACGATAGAGACTGCATTGTGGAAAAAGGATATGGAGGAGCGTCCGTAGGCGCAGAAATAACCGCTGAAGCAAAAGTGGATTCCCGCCAGGGCGCAGTCCCATACATAGCCGTGCATGTACTGGCTGCCTAGCCGGATGGCGTCGGCATTGTCGGTAAACAATCCCACTGTCGGGCCTGCAATAAACTGCATGGCGGTGGCTATGGCAATGCCGAAAGAGGCGCACAGCAAAACGGCATAGCGCAGTGTCGTGCGGGCGCGGTCGTGTTTGCCTGCGCCGATATTCTGCGCGCAGAGCGCCGACACCGAGGAGAGCATGGAGGAGGGCACGAGAAACAGGATGCCGATAATTTTTTCCACGATGCCCACGGCTGCCGCGTCATTCAGGCCGCGCCTGTTGGCGAATATTGTGATAACGATGAAAGAAATCTGAATAAAACCGTCCTGAAGGGCCACGGGAAGACCGACCTTTAACAGATTGCCCATGATTTCCCGGCGGGGCTTTAAATCCTTTCGGGACAATGAGAGTCCGGTTTTGCCGCGCAGGATGACAAAGAGGGACACTGCCACGCTGATGGTCTGTGCCAGCGTGGTTCCCAGCGCTGCGCCTGTGGCTCCCAGCCGGAATACACCGATGAAAAGGTAGTCCAGCGCGATATTTGCGACGCATGCCACCGCGATAAAATACATGGGACTCTTGGAATCCCCCATGCCCCGGAAGATGGAGCTGATGATATTGTAGGCGGTGATAAAGGGAATGCCGATGAAACACACCGTGAGATAAGCAATCGTCCCGGGGACGGCCTCTTCCGGTGTGGACATGACTGCCACGATGGGGCGGACGGCGAACAGCAGTATTACCATCGACGCCAGGGACACGACCATGAACAGCGTCACGGTATTTCCGATGGCCGCCGACGCCTGTTCCGGCTTTTTGGCTCCTACAGCCCGTCCGATCATCACGGTGGAGCCCATGGCAAGTCCCACGATCATCACGGTGAGCATATGCATGACCTGTCCTCCGATGGAGACGGCTGTGGTGCTCTCGACGCCGTTAAACTGCCCGATGATGAATAAGTCTGCCATGCCGTACAGGGTCTGCAGAAAATAGGACAGCAGATAGGGCAGTGCAAAGTATAGCAGGGCTTTCCATACGCTGCCCGATGTGATATTGTTTTCCATAGTTTTTTCGCGTTGAATTTTCATATTGTTCCCGTAAAGAGCCGCAGACAGTTTTATGTCGCTGTCTGCGGCTCCTTCTTTTCTTGTTCAGTAATGATATTCCCTGGTCAGATACTGAAAGTTCTGCAGCCGACTGTCACGTCCGTACAAAGTAGTCTGACAGGCTGTGGGCGCAGGCTCCGACTGCTGCGTTGTCTCCTCCAGAATTGTGGCAAAGAGCTTATTGTCGTTCTTGCCCTTTGTCCTGGAATCGACAGAGCGCTGCTCGTCGCGTTTCGGTTTGCTGATCATAGGAGCTGCCATCACTGAATGCACCATAAAAATACCTGTAACTCCGTTTGCCACGATGATCCCTCCTTGGATACGTATTTCAATAGTGTCAGTTCCTGGTACTGTATATTTCGGTAAAAACGGCAAAAAGTTTAGTGCCTGAAGTCATGGATGCTTCTCTCTTTACTTTTCGGGAATGCTATTGTATAATGCCTGTGGTGTGGAAATATAAGCTTTATGTATTGATTTGTGTATGCGGATAGGAGTATTTATGAGAAAAGTTTTGAGAATAACGGGGCGTTTTTTTCTGTGGCTGTTTGTGACGTTGATTCTCCTGCTGGCGGGTTTTCTGGTGATGATTTATCTGGTGTCTAAAGGACCCTCCGAACAGATCAGGAATCTTTTTGTCACATCGGTGAGAGAGACCAGCGCGGCGGGATTCCTTGCGGATATTTTCCTGACTGAAGAGGAGGTACAACAGATTGTGTCAACCAATGTGGTGGAGACCGGGGGAATCAGTACGGACACGACGCTTTTGACCTTTGTCGGGGAGTCAGGTGACAGTGGCGACGAGGGGAGCGCAGACGAGGAGAGCGCAGATATTGAAATTGTGGATGTGAGCGGTACACTTTATAAAGGAAAGATGATGATTGTCAAGGACCCTTCGAGAGTGAAGGTGGGCGTCTGTGATGAGTTCGATAAAAACAAGGCGGGGCTGACCTTGTTGGAAATTATGGACAAATACGATGCTGTCGCGGGAGTCAACGGCGGGCGTTATAATGACGATAACGGTTTTGGCAAGGGCGGACAGCCGGAGGGCATTGTCTTTTCAGAGGGCAAGCTGGTGTATGGGAGTCTGGAAGAGACTTATGATATATACGGATTTGATAAAAATAATGTGTTTATCTGCGGAAGGATGACGGGGCAGCAGGCTGTGGACAAGGAATTCCGCGATGCGGTGACGTTCGGTCCCGCGCTGGTGGTAAACGGCGAGGCGGTTTCAACGGTCGGAACGGGAGGCGGCTTAAATCCCAGAACGGCAATCGGACAGAGAGCGGACGGCGCGGTGCTTTTATTGGTAATCGAGGGCAGACAGACTGCTTCTCTGGGGGCAACCTATCTGGATCTGATAGAGATTATGCTGGATTTTGAGGCGGTCAATGCGGCCAATCTCGACGGGGGGATGTCCTCCTCCATGGCATACGAGGGTGAAGAAATTTTAAACAATTGTTCTATCAAGGGGCCAAGGGATATGCCTACAGCTTTTGTGGTGGAAAGATAGGAGGTCACAGTGAAAGCAGGAGAGAAGAAAAAAGGCAGAGGATATTGGATATTCCTGCTTGTCTGGAGCGCTTTGCTGACTTTGGTGCTGGCTGTGGCGCTGATATGGTTCTATGGTTTCCTGAAGGATTATCAAAAGGTCTTTGAGGAGACACGTCCGGTATTGTATCAAAACGAAGTGATGCAGATATTTACCGCCGGCGATGCGGAGAAGATTTTGGAGCAGGCGGAACCTGTGGAGCAGGGCCCTTTTGAGGGCAGGGAAGAGCTTGTGAGCTTTTTAAACGGCTACCTGTCAGGAAAGAAGCTGGATTTTGGAACAAAGGCGGGGGAGCATATCGAGGAGAGGCCGGTATATGTGGTGACGGCGGACGAGACGCCCTTTGCGGTGGTGCGGCTTAAGAAACAGGCTGAGACAGCGGCTTACGGCCTGCCGCTCTGGAAAACGGACAGCATCGAGTTGCTGCCCATGGCGAGACAGGAGTATTATCTGCTTGCTCCATCTACTGTGGCAGTGACGGTGAATGGGATTCCCGTGACGGAGGATGCAATGGTAGAGGGCGGAATCAGCGGGGATGCGGAAGAATATTTGAAGGAATATGTGGAAATCCCTTCGTATAACCGGTATGATCTGGGGCAGTTTTACGGGGAGCCGATGATTTCCGGGGTTAATGCCGCCGGAGAGACTGTGGATTTCAGTTATGATGAAAAGGAGCATTGTTATAAAGCTGACTTTGGGGGAGATAAAGCCCTTCAGGACACGGTTGAGGATTATGTGATACAGATGGTGACGGATTATGCCATGTATGTTTCCAACGATGGGGCACACAATTCGCTGGACAAGTATTTTCCCAAAAACTCACAGTTGCTGCAAGGCATCAAGAATAATTCGAGACAATGGTTTGACGCCCATCGGACGCCGGAGGTCAAGAATGAGAAGATAATGGAGTTTATCGTGTATTCGGAGGATGCTTTCTCCGCGCAGGTGTATCTGGAACAGCATATGTATGTCCCTTTTTCTAAAAAGACAGAGATAGTGGTTACGGATCTGCATATTTATTTTGTCAGGATAGACGGGGAATGGAAGGTGTCGGGCATCGTTTAATAAGCGGAATCATTTTTTAAAGACCCAGTCCCGCTGTATCTGATAGCTGATTAAAAATAACAGAGTATCTATAACGGCTTTGATGACGGTTTTCCCGATGTTGCCTGCATGGAGCAGAAAGGCGGCAAGGGAGACCAGGCCGGCGGATGCCGCAAACTGCAACACGCAGAGCAGATAGTAACGGATCGGCGAGGTCTTGTTTTGTGAACCGAATACCTTCTTGCTGTTGAGCAGATAGTTGCACAGGGAGGAGCAGACCCGCGCGACAGCGGTGGCCGCGAAAACATTCCACCGGTTCTCCGGTGCGAAATAAGTCAACAGACTGATAAACAGGAAGAACAGGACAAGATCCAGCAATGAAGATATAAAGGAGCTTGCCACAAAGGCAAAAATCGTCCGGTAAATCTTAATGGAATCCTTTAACGGGTTGAAATGGGAGGAATCGTTCTCGTCCAGATATATGGTGCGGATTGTAACCTCCGTAAACGGAATCCCGTGAGCCTTCATCTCCAAAAGCATATTGGTTTCGTACTCATAACGCTCCCCGGAAATTTCCAGCATCAGGGGAAGGTATTGTGCGGGAATGGCCCGCAGGCCGGTCTGGGTATCCGTGATTTTGATGCCGCACGCAAAAAGGAAGACACTGCGTGTCAGTACATTGCCAAGGCGGCTTCTGAAAGGCACTTCTTCGGAGGAAAAGCTTCTCGCGCCCAGCACGATCTGTCCGGGATTTTCGGACAGCTTCAGACAGCAGGCTAAAACATCATCGGGGTGATGCTGGTTGTCGCCGTCTACAGTGATGACGCCTGTGCAGGCGGGACGGTTTTCCATACAATAAGAAAAAGCGGTTTTCAAGGCCCGTCCCTTGCCGCAGTTCTCCGGATGGGTGAGTACGGTGACGTTCGGGAAGGCTTTCGCTTTCTCAAAAAGCGCATCATAGTCGCTGCCGCTGCCGTCGTTGACAACGATAATATCCGAAAACCCTTTTTCGGATAAACCGTTTAAGACCGCTAATAGTTTTTGGTCCGGTTTATAGGAAGGCAGGATTATGCACATAGTTTTTATGAAATCATTCATGTCAATACCTCGTGATGGTTTATGAACTTATGTGCCGATATTGTAACACAAATTATAATAAAATTACAGTATTTCGCCTCTAAAAGTGAATATTATCAGAATTGGTTTTCTGGGTAGGGGGTATCATGAAAAAAAATATTGCAAAAAAAACGGTTTGGTCGGGCATTTTTGTCTTTGTGTGCCTGCTCTTTACTCCGGGGCTTCGGGTATCGGCAGAGGAGCTGACTCCGGTAATCGTCTCGGACAGTGATAAAAATACGATCACTGTCACTGCGGAGGACGGCAGCGGCATAGGAGCTTTGTATATCAAATGGGACGACCCGGTGGTGCCGTATCAGATAGAGACGGATCAGGGTATGGTGGAATGCGGGGAATATGGATTTCTGCATGAATTTATCCTTTTGCCGGAGAGCAGTCGGACGGTGACGGTGTTATTGCCTGAACAGGAGATGAGGCTGTACAAAAATGAAGTGCGGATTTTTACGGATGAGTCTGTGCCGGATGATGTGCAGATTTGGGAGCCGCCCTGCGAGCGCGCCGATATTATGCTGATTCCTTCCCATTCGGATGATGAGATTCTGTATATGGGCGGCATTGGGCCAACTTATGGCGCAGAACTTGGAGCGAGGGTGCAGGTGGTCTACATGACGGAATTCCGCAGTACGAACAGCGTGCGGGAACATGAGAAACTGGACGGACTGTGGACGGATGGAGTGCGCTATTATCCCGTCTGCGCAAATTTCAGAGATATCTATTGCCGTGATCTGGCGGATGCGGAGAATAAATATGATTATCAGGCGGCGGTGGATTACCTCACGGATGTGATCCGTCAATTTCGGCCGCAGATAGTTGTGGCGCATGATTTTAACGGTGAGTACGGGCACGGCTTTCATATGCTGACGGCAAATGCCACGGC
Organism: Acetatifactor sp.; assembly: GCA_029055435.1. Classification (GTDB taxonomy): domain Bacteria; phylum Bacillota; class Clostridia; order Lachnospirales; family Lachnospiraceae; genus Acetatifactor. The sequence continues at coordinate 11,031 of JAIDDH010000032.1, read as the reverse complement.
TCAGGCTCTGGAGAATGCGGCGGATGATACATACAGAGCCGATTCGGAGATTTTTTTAACCTATGGCGTCTGGGATACGCCCAAGGCATATTTTCATCTATATGGAGAAAACACCATCAGACTGGATCTGCGCATACCGCTTGAATCCATGGATGGGCAGACGGCTCTGGAGGTGGCAAAAGCGGCATACAAGAGACATGTCTCGCAGCAGAAATGGTCTTTTTATGTGTCGGACGATTATGAGTATAGCTGTGCCGATTTTGGACTGTATCGGACCGTTGTGGGATATGATACGGGGAACAGTATGCTGGAAAATATCGTACTCTATGAAGAGCAGGAGCGATTGGAAAAAGAAGAGCAGGAGCGGCTGAAGCTGGAAGAACAGAAACGTCTGGAACAAGAAGAACAGGAACGGTTGGAACGGCTGGAAAGAGAAGAACAGGAGCGACTGGAACGGGAACGTCAGGAGCGGGAAGAACAGGAACGGCTGGAGGCGGAGCGTCTTCGTGCCGAGCAGGAAAGCGCCCGCCGCAGGATATTCGCCGTGGTGACGGCGGCAGTACTTTTGTCGGTGGCTCTGGGTTTATGGATGCGCCGCCGCGTATTACATTGACCTTTTGGAAAAAATTTGGTAGAATTGACCATATAGGCGTTTTGAAAGAATCTCAAAATGTTTAAATCTTACAAATAGGGAAGGGAGTTACAAAATGACAGCTCTAATCTTGGTTATTGTTGCAGCGCTTGCAGCATTAGCTTTCGCAGCCTTCAACTTCTATGGGGTGAAGAAGATGGAGGAAGGAACAGACACCATGTCTGAGATTGCATCGGCAATCAGAGTCGGTGCGAATGCATTTATCACCTATGAGTATAAGATTATCGCAATTGTGGTGGCGATTATCGCTGTACTGCTGATCTTTATGTCATGGCAGTCCGCAATCTGCTTTGTCATCGGCGTGCTGATGTCAGCGGCGGCAGGATGGATTGGCATGAAGATAGCGACTTATGCGAATGTGCGCGTTTCCAACAGAGCGCGTGTGACCAAAAACATCGGTGAAACCCTGAAAGTGGCTTTCCGCGGCGGTTCTGTTATGGGTCTTTGCGTGGGCGGTTTCGCACTGTTTGGTCTTTTCCTTGTGTATATGATTTTTGGCATCGGTATGGGGCTGATGTCTGTAGACGCCATCATGGACGGCGCCATCTTTACACAGTGTCTCTCCTGCTATGCGCTGGGCTGCTCCATCGTGGCTATGTTTAACCGTGTGGGCGGCGGTATCTACACCAAGGCCGCAGATATGGGAGCCGATCTGGTGGGCAAGACCGAGGCACATATTCCCGAGGACGATCCCCGCAATCCCGCTACCATCGCCGACAATGTGGGCGACAATGTGGGCGACGTGGCAGGTCTTGGATCCGACCTTCTGGAGTCCTATGTGGGAGCAATCTCCTCCGGTATTATTCTGGCGTCCCATCTGTTCTTGGCGTCTCTTGCCGGCAGCGGCATGATCGACGAGGAGCTGCTGCAGAAAATGTTCTACTATCCGCTGGTATTTGCGGCATGCGGTCTGATTGCCTGCATCATCGGTATTGCATCCGTATTGTTTAAAAAAGGTTCCGACAATCCGCACAAGGATTTGAATTTTGCAACCATGGTGTCCGCAGGTCTGACGATTGTCTGCGGCTTCGGCGCGACTTATCTGCTCTTTGGGGATGAATCTCTGTCGGATGCCATTCAGGAAGCCGGTTTCGCACTGGGCTATATTTCCCCTTGGATTGCGGCTTCCATCGGCGTTGTCAGCGGCGTGGTAATCGGTATGATTGCCGAATATTATACCAGCTATGATTACAAGCCGACTCAGTTGATTGCGCACGCCTCCAAGGAGGGCGCGGCACTCACCATTACTCAGGGCCTGGCAGTGGGCATGAAGTCCTGTATGGCTCCCCTCATTCTGCTGGGCATTGCAACCTATGGCTCCTATGCGGTTGCGGGTATGTTTGGTATTTCCATGGCTGCAATCGGTATGCTGTCCTTTGTCAGCACCACCGTTTCCGTTGACACTTACGGTCCCATCTCCGACAATGCCGGCGGTATCGCCGAGATGTCCGAGCTGGAGCCGGCAGTTCGTGAGATCACAGATAAGCTGGATTCCGTGGGTAATACTACCGCGGCCATCGGTAAGGGATTTGCCATCGGTTCCGCGTCTCTTGCGGCATTGTCTCTGATGGTATCCTATCTGTATTCCTTTAATGAGCCCGGTACAGAGCTGAACCTGAATTTCACTGATCCTCTGATCCTCTCCGGTGCGATGGTGGGAGCGGCGCTTCCCTATCTGTTCTCCGGCATGCTGATTGAGGCGGTTGCCAAGGCTGCCCGCAGGATGGTTGAGGAAGTGAGACGTCAGTTTAAAGAGATTCCCGGTATTCTGGAGGGTAAGGCAAAGCCTGACTACAAGACCTGTATCGAGATTTCCTCTCAGGGCGCTCTGAAGGAAATGCGTTTCCCCGCAATCCTCTCCATTATTTTCCCTCTGGTGGCTGGATTCCTCTTCGGACCGCTGTTTGTGGGCGGCGTGCTCATCGGTGCAACCCTGTCCGCCATCATGCTGGCAATCTTTACCGGAAATGCCGGCGGCGCATGGGACAATGGCAAGAAGTACATCGAGTCCGGCGCTATCGAAGGCCAGAAGAAGGGCTCTCCCGCACATGACGCGGCTGTGGTGGGCGATACGGTAGGCGATCCCCTGAAGGATACGGTAGGTCCCTCTCTGGATATTCTGATCAAGATCATGTCCACCGTGTCTCTGGTTGCAGTGGCAATATTCAGCCGCTACAATCTGCTGGACTTTGTGTTGAATATGTTCCAGTAACAGGCTAATATTAATAAGACCTGTAAGAATTTGCAATAAGGAAAATCATCAAAATGACCATATCAGAGCGGCAGCGCTCCGGTATGGTCATTTTATCATTTATTCATGGCCGTCCCCTTTATAAAGCTATAAAGCTGACAGCCGATTCAAAACTGCAAATTATACCTCAAAAGCGACAAATTGTACCAAACCTACTTTTCCCAGTAATTTATTTTGATATTATGGAAAGGAAGAAACATCAAACAGAGGAGGGTACATATGAATTTCTCGGAGAAAAAATATGTAAATAAGACGGCGATTATGGGGCATACAATCATTGATTCCATACTTTTTGCCGCATATTTGCTGGAGGTATTGAAAGGTTCCAGAACAATCGGCTATTTTGCAGTTTTTGCGCTGATGACAGTCGTCCCTGTGGTGGCAGAATGGCTGATTTATGCCAAAAACCCGGAGAGCGGCGTCATTAAACATCTCATGGGCATAACCTATGGCGTCTTGTATTTCTTTGTCATATTTACAACTACAAGTCTATTGCCTTTTACCTACGCATTTCCCATGTTTATCGTCATTATCCTATATATGGACCCCCGGTTTAACATACTCATCGGTGTATTTGCTTCATGCGGAAATTTGGCATATGTGGTTTATCATGCGATGACAGCAGGATATACGAAGGCTGAGATTCCTGATGTGGAAATTCGGATAGCGGTAACAGTTCTCATGGCGGTATTCATGATTTTCGTTGCTATTGCTGTGACAAAAGTAAATAACATGAAATTAAAACAGATTCAGGATCAGACGGACGAGACCGGCAGGTTAATGGACAATATCCTGGCTACGTCTCAGGATATGATAGCGGATATCACGGAGGTGTCAAAGCAGATGACCGGCTTGGAGGATTCCGTGGTAAAGGTGCATGACGCTATGCAGGAGGTTTCCGCCGGCAGCGCTGAGACAGCAGAATCTGTGCAGGTACAGATACAGCGTACGGAGCAGATACAGGCGTATATTGGCAATGTGAAGAACACTACGGCTCAGATTGATCAGAATGTTCATGACACCGTGAACAAGGTCGTAGCCGGCAGGGAGCAGATGGCTGCTTTGGAAAGTCAGGTTGAGCAGTCTAAGGCCGCCAATGCGGAAGTATTGGAGAAAATGCAGGAACTGAGTACATACACCGGTCAAATGAACACGATTACTGAAACAATCAGCAACATCACGGACAGTACCGTTATGCTGGCGCTGAATGCTTCCATCGAGGCGGCTCGAGCAGGGGAAGCCGGCAGGGGCTTTGCCGTGGTTGCAAGCCAGATTTCCGAGCTGGCGAACCAGACACAGACGGCGACATCTAATATTACCGGCTTGATTGAAAATATTAATAAGGAACTGGCGCATGTGGCTGAGGCGGTGAACGTGGTTACCAAGAGTAATGATGCAAACGCCGAGAGTACCGGTGTGGTAAAGAATACCTTTACGGGAATCACAAGCGGGACACAGGACATCAGCCGCCGCACGGAGGAACTGCTGCACATTGTTACGGAGCTGGAACATGCAAACGGGGATATTGTCGGGAATATCCAGACCATTTCTGCCATCACGGAAGAAATTTCCGCTCACGCCAATGAAACCTTCCATGCATGTGAAGAAAATATCTGCATGGTGGAATCCGTGCGCGGGATTGTCGGAAATCTGAACGACGGTGCAAAGAAGCTGCAAAATGCATAATAGAAAAAATACAAAGGGGTACATAAATATGTTGAGGACAATTAAAGGAAGACTTACGGTCAGTATGATCGGCATTGTTGTGGCAAGTATTCTTTTGACCACAGTGGGAATTATTGTGGTAGCGGGAAAGCAGGCGATTCAGGATCAGACACAGGCTCTGCAGCTGAATGCAGATAAGTATGCGGAGGAAATCAATACATGGATTGAAAATGAAAAAATGCTGGCAGACGGGGCGGCCAAGAGCATAAGTGCCGGAGGAACGATCGACACGGACTATGTGCAGTCTGTAGTGGACGCCCATGCGGCGGACAGGCAGGAACTTTTAAATCTATATTGTGGGACAAAGGACAGCAGGTTTATCCAGTCCAACAGGGAGGCGGGAATCCCGGAGGGGTATGATCCGGTAGAGCGCGGATGGTACAAACAGGCTGCAGAGGAAGGAAGCGTCATTGTGACAGATCCGTATTGTGATGCGATAACGGGGCAGATGTGTGCGACGATTGCCGCACCGGTATACATAGGCGGCGAACTGGCAGGCGTTATCGGCCTGGATGTAACCCTTGGAACCGTGACGGAGCTGACGGAAAGCATTAACTATGATGAGGGAGTTTATGGTTTTCTCGTAGACAGCAGTGGACAATATATATCACATAGAAACAAAGAATACGAACCTACGGAAGAAACCACAGTCTTGGTAAAGGATATTCTTCCGAAACTTGGAGCACTGATGGAAGCAAAGGAACCCGGCATACAGAAGCTCACAGATTATGATGGCAGCAGGTGCTATTTTGCGTTGACGGAGATAGCTGGTTGCGGCTGGAAGATGGGAGTCGTAGTGCCCGCAGCTAATGTTACGAGATCTTTGATGACGATGATTGTGATAGCGGTTGTGACTGCATTTGTGATTATTGCGTTTGTGGCGGTATTTATGACAGGTCTGATTGGAAGAATGCTGGCGCCGGTGCAGATGTTGAAGCAGTTTGCCTCAGGCGATTTTTCCGAAAATACTGTGGTAGAAAAGGCAATTCCAAGGGAATATAAAAATGAGACGGAGCAGATCAGGAAAGCGACCACAGAGGTAAAGCAGCAGATTAGGGAAATTATTCTGAATACCAAGCAGGATGCGGAAGAAATCAGTACTATTGCCGAGGGGACTTCTTCTAAAATGACGGTGCTGAATCAGGATGTTTGCGGGATTACTGATTCTGTCAGCCTGGTCATGGAGCAGACTGCAAAGGCGAGAGAATTAGCGAAAAATATAAAGCATAATGGGCAGGAACTGGGGAATGCCATTGAGAATGTAGCCAAGAAAGCGGGAGAAGCGGCACGGCAGTCAAGTGATATAATGGAACGTGCGGGAAAACAGTCTGAAACTTCCAAACGGTCTGCGGAAGAAGCCGTTTCCATTTATGAGAAAACTAAAAAGGAGATGGAGCAGGCAATCGAAGACAGCAAGAGGGTAGGGGAGATTAATGCGCTGACAGAGGAAATCCTTGCCATCAGCTCGCAGACGAATCTTTTGGCACTTAATGCATCCATAGAGGCATCGAGGGCCGGTGAGGCGGGCAAAGGTTTTGCTGTTGTAGCAGAAGAAATCAGAAATCTGGCAGACAATTCAAGACAGGCCGTGGATAAAATCCGTCAGGTGACACAGGGTGTGGTGGATAATGTTTCCTTTTTATCTGCAACATCAGGTAGACTGTTGGGATTTATGACCGATAAAGTGATAGAGGACTATAAGGGAATGACAGCGCTTGCCGGAATGTATGAAAAGGATGCAGAGTTTTACAGCGATATTTCCGGTGAGCTGGGAGCATCCGCACAGGAAATGAGCGCCAGTATGACAGAAATCAATGAATCGATTGTTGTCATTGCAGAACTTGTGGGAGAGATAACAGAATCAATGCAGAGTATGAATAAACTGGCTGAGAATTCCAATGAAAATTCTGGAGCAGTCACGATGGAGATGGAGGAGCTGTTCCGGTTAAGCGGGCTTTTGAACCGGACAGTGGCATCATTCAGGGTATAAATAATTTTGAGATAGGAGAGATAAACTGTATGTTAGGTGGTTCAGTATATACGGCATTCATTCGGTTTGCGATAAGCCTTGCAGGAGTAATCTTGTTGTATTCCAGAATGAGTGAATCACGGTTTGGGAGGAAAAGAACCATCGTCTGTTATGGAGGATTCAGCGTAGCTTTGATTACTTTGGCCTGTATCTGGTATGTGATAGACTGGGAAAGCTGTGTGCGGATTGTGGCTTTTATAATGTATATGTGTTTTGCTGTCTTTGCCATTTTTATGAGCAGAGATTCTGTTTATCTGTCTATCTATAAGCTAGCGCTGACTTTTTACATGATGGCTGTATTTGTGGTCGGCGGGTTGGAGGTTGCCGTTATTTTCTTTGACAGGAATGTCTGGGTAGACATTATTATGCGTATTCTGCTCATTCTTCTTATGACATTTGTAATAGACAGGAAGCTAAAAAGCTCCATTAGGGATTTTAGTGATTATGTGACGAAAGAGGTAGATAAGTTCAGTGTCGCAGTTATGATCATCAGTATCCTTTTGGGAATCGGATTTATTTTAAATCCGGATGTTAGAGTGACAACGCCGCATCGCCTTTATCAGATCATTATAAATTTTGTCCTGACAGGCACTTTGCAGCTTCTTATGTTTCGGTTTTATCTGCATATCGGTAAAGAGAAAAAATATGAGAGAGAAAATCAGCTGATACAGATGAACTATAGGCTTTTGGAACGCCAGATAGAGATTCTGGAAGAATCCGTGGAATCAGGAAGACGGATTCGTCATGATGTAAGGCATAATAATGCGGTGATAGCAGAGTATGTACGCCGGGGACAGAAGGAAGAGCTGCTGCAATTTTTAAAGGAGTATGACAGGGAAACGGATCAGGGCGCGGTGGAGATGATATGCGCCAATTCCGCAGTCAATAATATTCTTTCGGCTTATACCAGAAAGGCGAGGAATGAACAGATCAAGGTCAGGCTTGATATTGAGATCGGAAAGAATTTGGCGATACCGAATATTGATTTGGTAGCAATCCTTGCAAATGCTTATGAGAATGCAATTTATGCCTGCATGGAAGTGAAGAAGCATTCTGATGAGAGGGAATGTTCTATTCATTTGATGGTCAGAAAGAGGAAAAATAAACTGATTATCTACTGCAGCAATACATGCAGAAAGGAAACCGAATTAAAGAACGGGCAGCCGAAAGCGGAATTTACGGGCGGCATCGGTGTTTCAAGCATTATCAAGACAGCAGAAAAGTATGATGGGGAATACGATTTTAAGAATGATAACGGGGTGTTTATTTTCAGACTGGTCATGAATATTCCGGCGGATATATAGGCAGACAAAGGGGGAAAACTATGTATTTGATAGCGCTCTGTGATGACGAGGCGGAGGAGTTAGAGAAGACAGAAAAGTTGCTGAGTGATTATGAGAAAATATATCCCGGTTTGGAATTTATGACTCGGTGTTTTGAAAATGCCGATGAGCTGCTCTGTCTGGTCAGAGAGAAAAAGTATATCCCGGATCTGATATTTATGGATATTTATATGCCGGATAAAAAAAGCAATACTTATTCTTTGGGAAATGCCTATCCTTTGGGAATGGAAGCTGCAAGGGAGCTTCGTCATATGAACTACAAAGGAAAGATTGTATTTCTTACTACCTCCAAAGAGTATGCACTGGAGGCTTTCGATGTGGATGCATTGCAATATATAGTCAAGCCGGTTTTGAAAGAAAAATTATTTTCGATCCTTAACAGCTTACTGAAAGATATAGAAGAGGAACGGAAGAAATATATTCTGTTACGAATCGAGGGAATGCTTGTGAGAGTGTCATTAAATGACATTATATACTGTGAAGCACAGGGGAAAAAACAATGCATTTATCTCACAGACGGCACGCAGTATACTCTGCGCATGACCATGACAGAGCTCTACGCACAGCTCTCGCAATGTCAGGAGTTTGCAAAAATCGGTGCCGGTTTTATCGTCAATCTCGGATATATCGGGACTCTGAATGCAAAGGAAATCTGCATGGATAACGGAAGAAAGATTTATTTGCCGCGAGGTACTTATAAAGGCTTAAGGGAGCAGTATTTTAACTATTATTGCATGGAAGTGAACAGGCAGGAGAGTTAGGTAGGAGGGCTGAGCAGAAGAAATTATCACAACTTCACGATTGGTATTAGGAGACAGATGGCTGTAGGTGACTAAAGTCATCTGTATTTTTCATACTCTAAACATTTTTTATCAGCAAAGGATTTTCAAGTAAGTGTTTTTGGATTTATATTCGTATTATATATGACTGGTCAGTTAAATGTACTGTTTGAGAAAGAGGTATCTGTATTGAGTGATAAAAAAATAATCTCAGCAATTGCAGCACGGGATGAGCGGATGCTGGCATATGTGGTACAGAAATACTCCAAACTTCTCTGGAGGATTGCCGCGTCTGTTTTAATCAATGCGGCTTCTGTTCAGGACGTGGAGGAATGTGTAGCAGATGTGTTTATTTACCTGTGGCAATATCCTGAAAAGTATGATCCTGATAAAGCGAAGTTATCTTCATGGCTTTCCGTAATTGCCAGGTCAAGAGCGGTTGACAGCTATCGCCGCATCACCAGAAAAAGGGAAATATCCATGGAAAAAATCATGGTGGAAAGCCTGGAATATGCTGAGATAGCAACGGCAGATGAGGAAATGGAGCATTCCATGGAATGCCTTTCTTCCATGGAAAAATTGCGGTCCTGTATTGATGGGTTGGATGAAAAGGAAAAAGAACTGGTCATAAGGCGGTATTACTATGAGCAGAAACCGGCGGAGATTGCGGTTGCACTGGATATGCCCAAGAAACAGGTGGAAAACAAATTATACTATGTGAGACAGAAGCTGAGGAAAATGATGGAAAAGCAGGAAGGAGACATTCATGAAAAAATACAGCAGGGAAAATCTTAAGGCTATACAGGCTATTGTGCAAGAGAAAACAGGAGCAGTCATTGTTTCCGACAGGAAGACAGCCGGATATAAAATCGGGCAGTGGGCGCTTGCGGCTTGCGGCTTGTTGTGCTGTGTAATATTTTGCGCTTTTGCATATGCAAAGTTTTCAGATCTAAATGGGGATGACGCGGGCTTTGCATCGGTATATCAGGGCGATGGCAGGTTTGAAATTGTCATTATAAATGTCTCTGACAAGGAATTAAAGCTGCAGGACAAAGTAAAGATCATGCAGTGGTCAACCGGTGAAGAAGTAGAAGGGGACAGTGAAAAGATCAGGATGTCAGGACTGACAATAGCGCCCCATTCCAAGGGGGTCGTTTCCATTGATATATCAGAAGGCTATAATGTAGGCGCAATGGAAAAAAATCTTGGAGAAAAGGACTGGTACTATTTTGTGCTGACCAATAACAATTTTGCCTTTGGGCAGGACTGGATGTGTTCCTTTAATTTTGAAATCGAACAGACAGAAGACGTCATGGACAGATTTGCCGATTCCATGGAACAAAGGGCAGGGAGACAAAAGGCAGAAGATAAGCAATATGGTACGGGCGAGCTGATTAATCCGGATTGGAATTGGCCAACGGTCAGCCGGGATGTGTCAGGACTTTATGGTAAGCAGGAAAACGGAACTTATTTGGACCATGTTAATATTGTCGGAACAGCCGGGGATGAAGTTTATGCAGTTGCGGATGGAGTGGTGCTGGAGGCGGCATTTGAAAGCACCTCTGGAAACTTCATCGTAGTGGACTTGGGAGAGGGCGTTACGGTTAAATATGGACATCTGAAAGAGATAAAGGTGTCCGAAGGTGAGGAGATAAAGCAGGGACAGGTTATCGCAACACTGGGACAGACCGGCATGGCAACAGGCCCTAACCTGCTGTTTGCAGTAAGTATTAATGGGGATGAAGTCAATCCGTTTGTGGAGTAGAAGGACCGTTTCATATCAAAAGTAGAGGCAGTGCCAGGCCGGCGGGCTCAATCAGGCGTTTCCTTCAAGGAAGAAATCCATGTTTCGATTGCCTGAGTGAGAATAATCTGTTGCCTCAGCACTGCCATGCCATTTTCGGGGACATCTGGCGCGTTTTGCTTTACAGAAAGGTTTTCTTCCAGATATGCTTTTAACTGCCGGATATTGTCCTCAATATTTGTGAGGCATGTTTGCTGATGTTCCGGCGGGAGACTGTCCAGGTTGACGATCACGGCATTGAAATCCAGATAAAAATTGATGGATTTTGAAGCAATTTCCAGCATAAGTCTTTCAAATTCCATTTCTCCCTGTTCGGTTAAAGAATAGACTGCTTTTTCGGGCATTTTCCCTTCTTTTTCGATGCGGCTTTTGATGAACCCCTTTTCTTCCAGCTGGATGACTTTTTTATAGATTGAAGGGGTGCTGATTTTTACCCATTTGGATATGT
>JAIDDH010000031.1 GCA_029055435.1 Acetatifactor sp. | reverse complement strand
ATAGTTGGGAGACATCCCACCGGAGTGGTTGGTGGTCACCAGCAGCACCACGAAGATCTGCAAAAATCCCGCCAGACGGCTCCCGTAACCGGCAAGCCCCGAGGCCAGCGCCCCCAGAGCCTCCACCCCCCTGCCGCTGGAAAACACATCCGCAATGCTGAAAGGGAACACCAACACACCGATCACTGCGGCAGTCACCATGGAACGCACATAACGCCACAGCTCCTTCATCCGCCTCTGTCTCCACAGAATCACCGCCGTCACAGCAGCCAGCGTCAGACAATAAAACAGGAAAAAATACTGCGTCCAAAATCCCAGCACCGTCACCAGAATCAAGAGCTTATTGCCCTCCACAAATCCTTTTCCGCCCAGCTTCTCAAAACAGAGCTTTCGCAGATGAATGGCCAGCAACGCCACGCAAAAGAGCGCCACCATGGCGTACATCCGTATCAAAAGCACTGTGGACATCGCGCCTGCAGACAAACCGTAAATCCCTGCTGCCCAAAGTCCCGCAAACCGACCATACCGCTCCCAGCCGAACAATGTCATAAACTGCCTGCCCAGCCGCATCAAAAGCAGCATCATCAAAAGCACACAGACCAGATTGATGCTGCATCCCATAAGGGGTGTCAATTTACCCCTGAACAGAGATGACACCGTGTGCAGCACCATGAAATGCAGCGGCGGGTGATTGTCGTCCTTGACGTTAAAATACACAGACAGATAGTTGAATGCGTCCTGCCCGCCCACCGTGATATAATCCTGAAAAGTCTGACTATCAATCCAGACCGGCTCCTCAAACACCTCCGCCTCATAGGACAAAAGCTTGCTTGCACCGCGGTTTTGCAGCACATCCTTCACCGTGTCCGCCAGCCGGGCAAGAGTCTCCCCCACACTATCTCCCCGCAGCTCCTGCTCCACATACCTGGCAAGCCGCCCCTGGGGCTGCGTCGGCACGATCCACGGATTGAACTCCGCATTCGCAAGCTCAAAGCTCAAAAGCTCGTCCATATGATACCCCTGCTTCTCGTGGATATCACCGAGAAGCAGCACTGCACACACTAACAGCACCACAAGCTCCGGGAGATATACAGCCATTTTCTTTATTAAAGATTTTTCAGATAAAGTCTTATTGCCTTTTTCCTTCTTATCCATTTCCATCTTATCCAGCTTCCACCTCATAGAGATAAATATAATAATAGCTCTCCTCCGTCTGGAAAGGCTCCTCCCGAAGAAGCTTCAGCCCCAGCTCTTCCCCGTTGGCGATATAGGCCGCCGAGAAGAGATAATTACATCCCATCCCCCGCAGCGCCTCCACGTCCAGCTCCAGATGCGTGAAATAAAAGCCATTCTTCTGAATGGTATAATAACCCGGACACTCCGAACCAAAGAGATAGCATCGATTGCCCCACTCGTCATAATACGCTCTCAGATAATCGCTGGCTTCCAGCGCAGGCGCGATGACCTCGCGAAAACGATGCTTATACTCCAGAGAATAATTGTTGGAATAGCCGTCCAGACAATAAAAGCCGTGATACAATGCCGCCGCGGGGTCAATACCCAGACTGACCGCGCGATATGCCGACTGCTCCAGCCCGGTGGTCTGATACAGAAATTCCTCCACCTGATCCATTACGCCCACAGCATAATAATCCGCATAACTCATGACCGGATAATCCGGATTGCGAAGCTTCTGCACATTGGATTTAAAATCACTGTTTTTTAAAATCAGCAGACCTGTCACACCCACGGCTGCTGCCGTCAGCACACAACAGACGCACGCCTGCAGCCTGGCAGCCCGTCCTTCTTCCCTCCAAGCCTCCAGAATCAGTGCAATGCCGCATGCCAGAATCAGATACCACAGACAGGGACTGAGCCACAACACCCGGTCCAACTGAAATGCCCCCAGAGCTCCCAGATGCTTCCGAAGCGCCACGCCTACACTGCTGTTCCACCCGGCGGCAATCCCTGCCAGAACCGCATTGCAGCACAGCCCATACAGAATCACCCGCACGAGAGACATCTGCCTGATCTTACCCCGCAGTACAGTCCACACAAGCGTCACAGCCACCGCCGCCAACAGATATAAATGATAGTCCTGACTGTGCTGACCTCCATGGAGAAAACCTTCCGCCCAGCCACGAAGGAAGCCCTCCGCAGCCAGCGCATACTCCGCCTTATGGGAGGTCACGGACTCTCCCATCCCCAGAATCTGTCCTAACAGAGACAGATTCGTCAAAACATACACAACACACATTACAAGCCACATACCCGCCAGTGCGGCCAGCTTCTTAAACTGCTTTTTAATTTGCTTCCTTCGCCGCATCCGCAGCGCCTCTCCCGCTATCCCCACGGCAAACACTGCCAGCACGGCAAAGCCCGCCAGCACCAGCGAAGAATTCAGCGCAAAAAAAGCAGCATAAACAACAGCATAGAAAACAGTACTAAAGGCAGCCTTCCCCTGTCTGTCCTTTCTAAGCTGCAGCACACACCACAACAGCATGGGCAGTCCATACTGCGAAAGTCCATACACGGGCAAAAAAGGCAGGGCTGCATACAAGCCCGCCGCGAGAACAGACGGCAATTCTCTTCCCGTCACCTCCCGCCCCAACAGATACATTCCCACATATCCCACAAGACAGCCCACAAACTGCATGACAAAAAAAGCCAGGAGCCCATGCCCGCCCACAAACAGCAGTACACAGCCAGGAGCAGGAGGCGTCAGCGCAGTCTTTGCCGCACCGCCCATAAACTCCGGCAGCACCTCTCCATCTCCCAGATGCTTCGCCTGAAGCAGATAAGCAATCATCTCGCCGTCCAACTGATCGTGATACGCAATTACCGCATGCTCTCCCAGAATCCAGCCGGGCACAAGGAGCAGAAGCACCGTCAGAAAACCGACGGCAAACAAGACTTTACCGTTCTTTTTCATCCGGTCTCCCTCCCATGACTCCCCGCGCTCCTGCGGATGCCGCCCAAAGCACCCACATGCACATCACAAACAGGGTATTTTTATAATCCATCCGCCCCGCCCCGCTCAGAGTGTATCCCACACTCATCGCAAAAGCAGTCAAAAACGGAATCACAAACACTCTCACGGCCCTCAGCCGCCGCTTTGCTCTCACGGCAAAACCTGTCAAAAACCCCAGCACCGACGACGCCATAAGCCATTTACAGCAGTATTCCATATAAAATCTACCAAGCTTCGGCGCAGGCTTCAAAATCTGCAGATAATTGTTGCCTGAATAAGACTCATAAGCCCTCCCCTGAAGCTGCAGCGGCAGCACCACCGGAGCCACCAGATAACCTGCCATATCCCAGACAGTCTCCTTCAGAATCTGTCCTTTGCTATTCTGCCACGCTGTTTTAATCAGCGCTCTCAACACCGTCTCAGCCTCCCGCTCCCCCAGATGCTCCTCCAGAGAGGGCCGAAGTATCGTCTCGATTCCCGTGGCCTCATAAGTGCTGTTCACCAAATCCCAATATTTAATCAACACCCTCGTCTCCTTGGGCAGATCAGAGTAAGCATTATACAGAGTGGTCCATACCACCCGGCTGGTCAGATGCGTCAGCAGCTTCTCTCTGCTCTGATAAAAACTGCCGATTCCCGCAGCAAGACCCGCCACGGCACACAATAACAACAGACGGTACAGCAGCCCTTTTCTCCTCTGCCGCCGGCCGTCATCCTCACCTTCTCCCCTGTTCCGGGAAAAACGCACACAGTCATACAGCCAGGAAAACACCATGGGAACCGTACCGATATAAAGATACTCTCCCCGCAGCAGGGAAGCCGCCAGCCATGCACACAGGCCCGCATACAAAAATCTCCTGCCCTCCCGCTGTTCCATGGCACGCAGGACACATCCCGTCTCCGAAATCAACAGCGCCGAGGCGAATACCCGTATGTCGGGAATCACCAGACACTGCAGTACCATAGGGAAGGTCAGCACAGAGAGAACCGCAAAAACTCTTCCCCGCACAGACCCTGCAAAAAAGTATACAGCGGCTCCCAGAGCCGCTATCTGACACACGCAGACAATGCTTTCGCCCGGCCTCTCCAGCCTAGCGAAAGCATTGCACATCCAGAGTATTCCCAGCGCGATCTGGATGCCGAAGCCTATGAAAATGACCCTGCCTAGAACGGCAGCACAATGCTCTAGAAGCTTTTGCATAAATACTCCTCAACCCTGTCACAGATCTCATCCACCTGCTCCACAGTCAATCCATAATACATCGGCAGTCTGACCAGACGGTCGCTCTCTTTTGTAGTATAGACATCCTCGCCATGAAAACGCCCGAACTGCTGCCCCGCGGGCGCCGTGTGCAGCGGAATATAATGGAACACCGTCAATATCTCATGTTTCTTCATATATTCGATGAACGCGGTGCGCTTCTCCAGATTCTCCAGCTTGATATAAAACATATGGGCATTGTGGACACAGCCCTCCGGCACAACGGGAAGCTCTATCTTCCCCTGCTCCGCAAGCGGACTCAGCCTCTCATAATAGCGATTCCATGCGGCAAGACGCGCGTCATTGATCTCATCCGCGATCTCCAGCTGAGCGTACAGATATGCCGCATTCATATCGCTGGGCAGATAGGAGGAGCCCATATTCACCCATCTATACTTGTCAACCTGACCTCTGTAATACTTGCTTCGATTAGTGCCCTTCTCACGGATAATCTCGGCATCCTCCACATTGTCCTCGTCACGGATGAGCAGCGCTCCGCCTTCTCCCATGCTGTAGTTCTTGGTCTCGTGAAAGCTGAAGCACCCGTAATCGCCTATCGTTCCCAGCGCACGCCCTTTATAGGAAGCCAAAACTCCCTGCGCAGCATCCTCGATGACCCAGAGCTTATGTCTTTTGGCGATGTCCATGATAGTGTCCATCTCGCAGGCTACTCCCGCATAATGTACAGGCACGATGCCCTTTGTCCGCTCAGTGATGGCGGCTTCAATCTTGGTCTCATCGATATTCATGGTGTCCGGCCGGATATCCACAAACACCGGTACAGCTCCCCGGAGCACAAAGGCATTTGCGGTGGACACGAAAGTATAAGATGGCATGATGACCTCATCCCCGGGCCCCACCTGCGCCAGAAGAGCCGCCATCTCCGTGGCATGGGTGCAGGAGGTAGTGAGCATACACTTGGCCGTACCGGTGCGCTCCTCAATCCACTCGCTGCACTTTGCGGTATAGCCGCCGTCCCCGCAAATCTTCTGATTTTTCACACATTCCTGTATATAGTCCGCCGCTGTCTCCACATAGGGTGGTATATTAAAAGGTATCTTGAAATCGCTCATAAATTCCTCTCTTTCTGCCGTGCCTGCGGCACAAATCTAGCCTTTTCATCTTTTCCATGTTCCGGCCACATTGCCGTTTACATTGTCCGTCACCTGACTGATGATATACTTGGGTCTTCCCTTGACCTCCTCATAAATCCTGGCGATATAATGCCCGATGACGCCCAGGCTGAGCATGATAAAACCGCCGATGATTAAAATCAACAGGATTACCGTGGTAAAGCCCTCCACCGACGCTCCCATGAGGAAGCGCACCAGCGTCTGGATTGCAATAATCAGGCTGCCTACAATAGACACCACTCCCAGCACTGTCACCATCTGCAAAGGCAGGGTACTGAAAGACGTCGCATTGGTAATAGCGTATTTCATCAGACTCCAGACGGACCATTTGCTCTGGCCAAACTGCCGCTCCTGCACCTCGTACTCCACAGTCTCCGTGCGAAATCCGGCCCAGAAGGTCAGGGCTCTGAAGAATGTATTCCTCTCTGGCAGCTCCAGAAGCACATTGACCACCTTGCGGTCCAGAAGCTTAAAATCCGATGAGGCATTCATGTCGATTTTGATGAGTCTGCTCATAATCTTGTAAAACAGTCCCGCCGAAAGCCTGTAGCCCAGACTTTCCTTTCCTCTGTCCGACTTGATGCCCTCCACGATCTCCGCTCCGGCCTTCCATTTCTCCCACATCTTTGGAATCGCCTGCGGCGGATGCTGCAAATCGCAATCCATGACAATCACCGCATCTCCCGAAGTCAGCTCCAGACCTGCAAAGATTCCGGCCTCCTTGCCGAAATTGCGGGAAAACTGCGCGCCCCTGATCCGGGGATTTGCCGCCGCTGCCTTCCGGATTTCCGCATAAGTATTGTCCTTGGAGCCGTCGCTGATAAAAACCAATTCATAGTCGATTCCCTGCTCCTCCAAAAAAGCGGACAGCACCTGAGCCGTGTTTGCAATATTCTGTTCCTCATTATAAGCGGGTAAAACAATCGATAACACCGACATTTGTCAATCTCTCCCCACATTCTCTGTCTTGATATACATAATCCCGTCCACAATCTTCACGGAAGACTCCGCGGGAAAACTCTCCATCTCGATATATTCCTGAGAATAATAAATATCCTCCATCTCCTCGGGAGTCATCATATTAAGTGTGGCTCCCAGATAATTTTTCATAAAGACCTGATAATTCTCACCGGTGTACAAAAGTGTGTCCCCGTTCAGACCAATCATATTGGAGGTCACATCCAGCGTGATATCTGTCACAGGATAGGGATTGTAACCCACCACACCCACCATGGCGATGGGGATTCCCTGATAATACCCTTCCGTCTGCTCGATGCGGTCCAGCAGTCTCATACAATAGGCATAAGTCTTCTCATACCGCTTCTGCAGATTGGAATACCCGATGTTGTCCGTCACCGCATAGTGGAAAATCAGCACGAACGCGGCGGCAAAGGCAATCCACTGTGTCAGATTCCCCCGGGCGTCCCATCCGGCATAACGGGTCACAAACGCCACCGCCAGTATCAGATACAGCACCCATTGATACCTCATCAGCAAATGATATGTCACCTCCGGGGAAATCAACAGAATGATATTCGTGGCAAAGGGCGCCGCCACCGCTGCCAAAGCTATTATAACGAAAAATCCGGGACACTTCCACCATTTTCTTTGAAGAACCAATCTCCCCAGCACAAACAGCACCGCACAGATCAGAAGAATGCAGGCCGCCAGTGAGAAAATATTGTGATACAGCACATTTCCCTTCACGCTGAAACTCAAAAAATCCCGATAGATATGCATGACTGCATCCGCACCAAATCTCCCCATACCGTTGATTCCCTGATAAGAGGCAAGTTCCTTTCCCTGAACCAACAATAAAATACGCAGAATAATATAATACAGCGCAGCTCCCAGCACTCCCATATAGAGATACCTGAGCGATGCGCGCAGCTTTCCTCCAAATTTTCCCTTATCCATAAAGATTATCAGAACCTCATACATACACAGGAGAATTGCAGATGACAAGTACGCCTGATAAGTGCCCATGCTGAAGGCCAGACACACTGCCCCCCACAGAAAGCCCCACTTATGCTTCTTCGTACACAGCACCGACAGCACCGCCAGAAGCAAAGCCAGCATGTAACCGTCCATGGTAAACACATAGGCGAAGGTAGATGCAAGCGCCGGAAAGCTTACTAACAGCCCGCTGACCAGCACCACGGAAACCGTGTCCCTAAGCTCTAACAGCGCGGTGAAGGCCACCGCCGCCAGAGAAAGGAACAAAAGCCCCAGAAGCCCTATCACCCAGGGAATCGTAAAATACGAAGAAAACCCACAGGCCACCGTGAGAAACCACCGTCCGGAGGTAATCATATTCTGGTCAAAATACATACTCCCCAGACCATCGTGATTGGGGATATCCGACAGCAAAACAGGCATATGAATCAAAAGCCCCATGACAAAAGCCGCTACGAATGCTGTCCTGTATTCTTTTCTGATTCCCCGCACCCACTGCGTCAGCGCCTGTGCGGGAGACTTCTCCGTCAACACTGTTTTCATTTCCTGATATCTCCTGCTTTATGCTTTTTATCCTATGCCTTTTATCCTATACTTTTTATCCTATTCTTTCCTTTATCCTCACTCCTGCAGATACGCCGCAAGCCTATCCGCAATCAGCTTTCTGCCGTCCTCGTTGGGATGCAGCCCATCCTCCGTATACAGCTTCCAGTCCTGCCACTCCTGATGGGAATACAAATCATGATACAAGTCGATTGTCTCTATTCCAAACTCCTCCGCCACAGAGCGCATCTCCTCCACATATTCCTCCAGATAGGCGTCGCCCGTCTTGTACTCCTCGCAGGTCATCTTTTTGGACCGATACCACGCGTAAGTGGGCGTCACCAACACAATCCTCATATCCGGATAACACTTCTGCAATGTGGTCAGCACACTGCGCAGCGCCCCTCCATAGGTTGATTCATCCAACGGATTCCGCTCATTATTCAGCGCAATGCCCGCGTGATAATCATTGATTCCAAAGGCCAGAATCAATATCTCCACCTTCTGGTAATCGATGACCGCAAGCTCGTCCACGGTGTCTCCGAAATAATCCGTGATCTCTCTCCTGCTGCGCACCGTCTGCTGCGCGCCGAAATCATCCGCCGAAAGTGCCTTGGACAGATTCACCATATTCAACAGCTCCATGGTGTAATTGGCCTCCAGCTCCTGTTCCTGCAGCGCCATACAGGTTCCGCCGAAAGCGCCGTTAAAGACCGGTCTGCCCAGTCTCTCTTCCAGGAGCTCCGCCACGGAGGTCTCATCCCGGCACTGCCCCATGAGGCTGTCCCCCAGAATGACGACCGGGTACTGCGTGAGCGCAGTCTCCTCCTCCCGACTCTGCACAAAAAATCCACACAGAAGCACAAACACCAGAACCGCCGCCAGACCATATGCTATTTGGGAAAATAATCCGCTCCTGTCCTTCACACATTTCCTCCGCATAAAATTCGGGCCAGCCTGCATGCCCCCTGACCGTCCACCAGCTTCCGCTCCCTGTCGGAATACTGCTGCCGTAACGAATGGCTGGCACACAACTGCTCAAAATGTAGACGCAGCCGCTCCTGCGTATCTGCCGCATCCCTGTGCCATGCCCCCGCGCTGCACGCCGCCTGCGTATCCCCGAGATACTCCACCAATGCCTCCTGATTCTCTGCATAAGAAAAGCACACAAAAGGAACTCCCACCGCGGCAAGCTCATACAGCGTACTTCCCCCGGCGCTCACCGCCAGATCACATTGGCACATCAGCCCCGCCATATCCTGAACGTCAAAATAAATCCGAATATTTTGCGCCTTGCGGGCCCGCTCCTGCCAGCTCCCAAAATGAGGACTGAATCGCCCCACCAGCACATGATAGACGATATCCTGTCTGTAAATGCCATCCAGGACAGCTCCTGCGATATTGTCCGCATCCCCGCCGCCCGTGGTGAGCAGCACATTCTGCACTGCATCCCCCACACGATATGACACTCCGCGAAACTGCTCCCGCAGCGGGATATAATCCCCGCCCAGACAAAGTCTGACATTTCCCGCAGGATACAGCGACTCATAGACAGCCCTGTCCGCAAAGAGATTATAATTGATTATTCCATCCACAGGATAGGCATGCCGCTGCATATCGTCCATGAGATAGACAGTGCCATACCGGGAGAGCGCTGACAGATAATCGTCCGTCACATAATAACTGTCCGCCAGAATCGTGTTTGATCCTGCGCCGGCCCACGAGTCCCATACAGCAAGCTCTGTCTCCGGCTGCCGGTAATCCGTGTGGAGCACTCCCGCCCGAAAGCCATGGCGCTCCACCAGCGCAACCGAGTCTTCATCCGCACACAAAAACAGTATCTCCTGATACCAGTCCGCGCCGGCATTCCTCCGCACCGCATCCCCGATGGTCAGACAGCGCATCAGATGTCCCGCGCCAATTTTCGCATTTCCGTCCGCCCGAACAATGAACATTCCCTACTCCTTGAACATTTTCTACTCCTCAAAATCCACCAGCTCCCAGCTCATGGGAGTGCCAAGCTTCGCATCCCGGGAAATTTTCTTCCCCAGAAGCTCCTCGTAATACATGGTGTGCAGACCGCAGGCAGGTCGCACCGAACGGAGATTCTCAGGCGTGAACACATCCCCCGCCTTCATATCCTGCGCCACAAAGAGCGAGCGGGAATGCTCCCTCTCTCTGGTCTGCTTCTCCGTCAGCTCATAGGTCACTGTCCCCAGCGCCTTCTCTATTTTGCGTATATTCTCCGTCATGATACGGAATTCCTCCGGCTCCATGGAAAAAGCGGCATCCGCACCGCCATCCGCCCGGGACAAGGTCAGATGCTTCTCCACCACCTTTGCCCCCAGCGCCACCGCAGCGTCCGCCACCGCATGTCCCATGCTGTGATCGGACAGCCCCGTGATACAGTCGAAGGTCTGCGCCATGGAAGGAATGGTTTTCAGATTAATATCCTCGTAGGGCGCAGGATAGGAAGATGTACATTTCAGAAGAACCACATCCTCGTTCCCCTCTTCTTTACAGGTGCGCAGAGCCAGCTCAATATCCGCAAGTCTGGCCACTCCCGTGGCAAAGATCATGGGCTTGCCCAGTCTCGCAATCTTCCGGATCAAAGGGATGTCATTGATCTCAAAGCTTGCGATCTTATAGGCGGGCACCTGCATATCCTCCAGAAAATCCACAGCAGAAAAATCAAAGGGCGAAGAGAAAAAGACCAGTCCCATCTCCTCCGCCAGCTTCTGAAGCTTCGGCTGCCACTCCCACGGCGTGTATGCCGTTTGATAAAGCCGGTGCAGCGTGGTGCCATCCCAGATTGTTCCCTGTGTGATCTGAAAACAGGGATCATCGCAGTCCAGAGTGATGGTATCTGCCGTGTAGGTCTGAATCTTGATTGCGTCAGCCCCCGCATCCTTCGCCGCCCGCATTACGGCCACCGCCCGGTCAAAATCCATCAGATGATTGGCGGACATCTCCGCAATGATAAAGGTGGGAGACTGCTCGCTGATGATATGCCCGCCGATTGTGATTGTTTTATTCAAGATTCTGCTCCTCCCTGCATTTCATCTTTATTTTCCGGCTCAGGGAATACAATTTTCTCATACCGCTTCCCCTCCCGGATTTCCATCCAATGTTCCCTTGTCATGCGCATATAGGTCACGTCGTAATAAACGCCCTCCTTCAGAACTGCTGCCTTGCGTTCCTCCACCACCTCGCAGCCGCAGAGCTTGTGTAGCTGGATGACTCCCGCATTCAAAGTGAACACATCGCTGTAGACAGCCTGCTTACCCAGCGCAAGCAGGGCATAATCGTACATGCTCATCTCCAGCGCCAGAGCGGTCTGAATACTTCTGAGCCGCTTTACCCCCACATAATAGGCCCAGCCCAGATTGCCGAAGACCTCCGTCAGCCCCGTGAGATTGATGACACCTGCGGGCTCCCCATTCACCTCGATGAGCCAATATCTCAGGTCAGGATTTTTCAAAACGGCCGCCAGCCACTTGCGCTGTCCCTCCATGGTAAGTTTGGGATTGGTATTCATATAGCGGGTAATCTCCTCCGCCATGCGCCAGTTCATGATATTTTCCAGATCATCCTCCCGGATGTCCCGCAGCGTCACACTCATAGACAGCCCGCCTTCTCCAGAAGCTCCCGCACACTGCCAAGCTCAATGGCATCCTCCAGAGGAATCGCCACGCCCAGCCGCTCCTCAAGCTCTCCTATAATCATCACATGCATCAGAGAATCCCACTCCTCCACATCCTCAATCCGGGTATCTATAGTGATGGTTCCCGCGGGTACCTTCAACAGCTCCTCAATGAGAGCGATGATTTTCTCCTGCATAATCTTACAGCTCCTCTCTATTCTATATTCTTAAAAAATTCTCTTTACACTTCTCCGACAAATGCTCTGGCGGGGGACTCACACAACGAAAGCTCATAGCAGATACCCTCACCGTCTGCCGCGTTCTCTTCCGCCTCCAGCCTGACATATCCCAGCTGCGGATATAATTCCGCCACAGGCTTATTCTTCGCCGTCGGCACATAAAGGCCTCTGACACGGGCAAAGCCCTCCCCGCGCAGACTTTCCTCCACCTGACTTAAAATTCCCTGCTCAATATTTTTGCCCATGACACGGCAGCTCATAACAAACTCCTCGATGACGGGAATCTCCCCCGCCACATCCACGATCACCGCCGCCACCACGCCGTAATCTCCAAAACAATCCGTCACACGGTAGAGGAAAATCCTCTTTTCCGCATCCTCCGTCATGGCCTGTACTTCGCTGACGGTATGCCTTCTGGTGGTCAGATTAAACTGATTGGTCTTGTTTAGCATATCTGCCAGACGATTGACATGCTCCGCCGCATCCACCCGGGTGAGCACGATTCGAAGCTGGCGCAGATAGTCCTCAAAGCTCCCCGCGCTGCGCTGTAACTCGCTCCGTCTGGCATTATCCGCATATTGCGCCGTCTTTTCCATATCCTCCGCGGTCAAGGCAGCCTTCTCAAAATAAGTATGATAAATCTCCGTCATGGCGGGAGCCAGTTCCTCCGCCTTTCCGGGAAACTCCGGCACTGTCACCTCCGGCAGCATCTGACTCACCAGAAGCCGCTCCTGGGGATTGTCGTCCCAGAACACAAAAGAATCCAGACCCAAATTCAGTTCTTTGGCAAGCTCCTGCAGATTCTCATTCTTTGCCTTCCAATTGATACGCTTCGCCGCAAAATGCTCCGGCCGAAGCACCATATGCGGGTGGTTTTCCAAAATCTCCCGGGCATCCTCCTCATTATTCTTGGAGACGATAACCAGAAGCACTCCCTGCCTCTGCATCTGCAAAATCACCCGCTGCAGATTTTTATAGGCCAGACCCGCATGCTCCTCCGAGAGCACCACAGGGCTCTTGTCATGTTCCCCCGCAAGGCCGCCCCATAGGGTATTGTCCAAATCCAGCGCGAGCACCTTTTTGGGCGTCCGGTATTCGATTCTCACCCTGTCCAAAATCAAGGCCGCCAGACGCTTTGTCATCTCACTGCTCAGAAGAATCCGCCCCATATACCACATCTTTACAGAAAAGGCATTCTCCTCCCCCAGCGTTGTAATCAGCCTGTGATAGGGCAGTATACGCACATTGGCATGGCGTCCGCACAGCCCGCGGAGCGCATCGTCCCAGAGTCTTTCCAACATGCCTCTGTCAATCAGAGCGTCCGCCGCCTCAAGCTCCACGCCCCACAGATAGGCATCGCTGATATAATAAATGCACTCTTTTTCCAGCGCACTCTCCAGCCCCGCAAACCAGTTCTCTATGACAGCCAGCGCAGCCTGCTCCGCCGTCTCATGTCCCAAAAGCTCCAGAAGATCCATCACCAGAAAGGTCATCTCCGGCTGAAAGACATGATAGGAAGATGCCGGATTTCGAAGAATCCCCAGCTCATTCCCATACCCTTCCGTCTCATACACCTGCGCATCCTGCTGCAGAATACGGATGAGAGCGTTCATATTCACATTGGAGAGCAGCGCAATCCGTCTGCCTTTCCCATTATTCTCCATGAAAATCTCCCTGTTTCATCAACCTGTATTTCATCTCGGCGATCTCCCAGTCCGTCTGATTGTCAATGTCCTGCACCTCCAGCTCGGACACTACCATGGGCAGGATATTGCCCACCATCAGCTTCCTGTTTACCTGAAATGCCTCCGTGCGGAATACATAAAACTGTCCCACATCGTGATAGTGGGGCGTCAAATCCTGCGATCGGCTGTCCAGATACTGCGGATACTCAAACACCAGTCTGCCGTTCTCCACAATCATGGCCCGCTGGGGCGGATAAGAGAACGCCACCACAGGAATCAGCGTGTCCGCATCGCTGTCCTCCAACAGCTCCACCCCTGTCTTCAGCTTCTCCACCGTGACAAAGGGTGCCGTGGGATAAATGCACACACCCATATCAAAATGCTGTCCCCGTTTTTCGTATTCGGCCAGCACCTCCAGCAGCACGTCGTTAGTGGTGGCAAAATCATTGGCCGTCTCCGCACTTCTGTAAAAAGGCACCTCTGCGCCATACTGCCGGGCCACCTCCGCAATCTCCTCATCGTCCGTGGACACCATCACCGTGTGAAAAATCCCCGACTTAAGCGCCGCCTGAATGGAATAGGCCAAAATCGGCTGCCCGCAGAATTCTTTGATATTTTTCCGGGGTATGCGCTTGCTGCCGCCCCGTGCCGTTATAATCGCAATTCTTTTATCCCTCATCCCTTATTCCCCTTCATCCGCCGAACGCAAAGTTTGATTCGATAGTACCAGAAAAATTTCAAATCCGACTCCGCCTGCATGGCAATCAATTTCTGCTCCTCCTCGCCGGTAAACTGTCTGTAGTATTCGTTTGCACGGAATCTCGGAAAACGCCCCCTGACGCCTCTGCGCAGCGCTTTCACAAAGGACAGCCTGGGATGCTTCACGCCCGTCATATAAGAAAACAGCGTGTTCACATAATACAGCTCGCTGAAACGATACTCAATCTCCGCATAGTACGCATCCAGAAAGCCTCTCATTTTACACTCCCCGTACAAGAGTTCCGCCGCCTTCATCCGATCTCGGCACTTCTCCTCCGTGATGTGATGCACCGTGGAGACATCGTGCTGATAATAATAATACATGGGCTCCTCCACCCGCTCGAACCGGGTGAAATACAGCGACCACAGAGGCCCTGCACAATTGTCCTCATAAAACATTCCCTCGGGAAAGCCCAGATGATTCTCCCTGATGACGGCATGCTTGTAAATCTTAATCACCATGCTGCCGGGGCGCATGAGAAGTTTTTTATGCTTCTCCTCATCCAGCACTCCGGTCTGGTCTGCCGAATTGTTCTGCACGATCTGCCCCACTTCCATGGTGTGCTCCCGCACCAGACTATAATCACAGCCCACCATATCGGCCCCTGTCTCCTCCGCCCGCTTTAAAAGCTTCTCATAATAGTCCGGCGTCACCCAGTCGTCACTGTCGACAAAACCGATCCACTCCCCCGAAGCAGCCTTCAAGCCTTCGTTTTTGGCGCCGCCCTGCCGCCTGTTTCTCTCATAATGTATCACCTTCACAAGCCCCGGATGCTTTCGCTCGTAATCGCGCAGAATCTCCAGAGAATTGTCCGTGGAAGCATCGTCCACCGCGATAATCTCATAATCGGATTTCGGAAGAGTCTGCCCTGTCAGAGAGTCCATACAAAAATTCAGTTTTCCCCCTGATGCCATGTTGTAGACAGGCACTATGACACTCAGACGCATCATCTTATAAGCTACCCCTTTCGATCACGGCCTTCCCGTCCTCCACGCGATACACCAGATCGCATTTCTCGATGGTCTGCAGCCTGTGCGCAATGATAATCAAAGTCTTTCTCCCATGCAGCCTGTTGATGGACTCCATGATGGCAGCCTCCGTGTCATTGTCCAGCGCAGAAGTCGCCTCGTCCAAAATCAATACCTCAGGATTATTGTAGAGCGCCCTTGCAATGCCGATGCGCTGGCGCTGTCCGCCGGAGAGCCGGATGCCCCGCTCACCGATGCCCGTGTCCAGTCCTTCCGGCAAAGTCTTGATAAACTCGTCCAACTGGGCCTCCCGCAAAACTTCCCAGAGCCGCTCCTCGTCAATTTTGTCCTCCGGCACACCAAAAGCCACATTCCGCCGGATTGTATCATCCAGCATAAAAATCATCTGAGGGATATAACCCACATTTTTCAGCCACTTGCGATACTGCGTCCGGGTGTCCACACCGTCCGCCAGCACCACACCGCTCTGCACCTGTAAAAGCCCCAGTAAAATATCCACCACCGTGCTCTTGCCCGCCCCGGAGGTACCTACGATACCCACAGAGGAACCCACGGGAACCGTAAGCTGTGCATGGTCAAAAATCAGCTTCTCCGTACCCGGATAAGCGTAAGTAATGTCTTTTAACTCAATGGCTTTCTTTACAGGAAGCTTCTCCTCCTCGTCGGTGGCAAAAGTCATATCCACCTTCTCCCCGCTGATCTCGTCCTGAAGATTGTCGCTGACTCCCATAAAGAAGGGCTCGAAATACGCGATGGAATTCATCTGATTATTGATCCGGTTCACACAAGGCAGCAGGATAAAAGCCGCAGCCGCCAGGGTGGAAAACACAGTGAGCATATTTTCCGTAGGCACTCCCGCCACCACCAGATAAATCATATACCCCACCATGGTAGCCACACAGGCCGCCTCAATGAGAAGCTTCGGAATATTGTTGTATAAACTATAGCGCTGCACCGCATTCACATACCCTTGCCCGCACTTCTTGTACTCGTTGACAAAATACTGCTCCTTGGTGGCGATTTTCACTTCCTTGATGCCCTGTACCGTCTGGGAAATCCACTTGAACAGACCGCTGTAATAATCCTGATTGTCCTTCCCCGCCTTGTACATGATCGGCTTCAACACCACCTTGACCCCGAACATCAGCGCCAGCATCACCACCGCCAAAAGCACTGTCATGGTTCCGTTGGTGATGAAACAATAGATGATGATGAATAAAGACACCACGCCGTCCGACATCATCTGCAGCAGCGCCAGAATCAGCGCATACATATTATTCACATCGGAAGTGATGCTCCGCTGCACCACAGCCGTGTCCGCATTCAGATAAAACTCATAGCTCCTGCGCAGATAATTGCACATCATGCGCTCGGAAGTACGAAACTGATTGGTATAGACAAAAGCAAAAGTCAGCTTCTGCTGAACAAAAAGGAAAATATTCTTCACCACAAAAGTAGCGATCAGCAATGCCATGATAGACACCGCAAAGGTCTCATAGTCGGGACTGCCAAAAAGCTCATAGACCCACGACGCAATCCGGCTGTTCTGCACGGCCGCAGGGTCGATGACAATATTCACCACCTGCACCAGAAGTCCCACCCCGGCAGTCTGCAGAAACGCCCCGATTACCATGAGAACCATCAGTCCCGCCATAGTATACTTCTGCTTTTTATCCAATAAAATCTGAAGTTTTTTAATAATCTGCCGCATTCTTATACCCTCTTGATTCCCACCTGTTCATTCTGTCTGTGAATCAGGGGATCTTCATAGGCGTCCATAAAGTCTTCCCCCAGACGCACCACCTCGTCCGCAAACTGAATGGCCTTGATCTCCGTGAGCACGGCCACCACCTTCCGGAACCGCAGCCCCGGGAAAAAATTCAACATCTCCATGGGCACCGTGGCGTCAAACTGAGGATACTCGCCAAACAATGTCTGATAATCCAACTCGTCCCTGGGATGGGGCTTTAAGAAAATCGTACCCTCCGGCTCATACATCCTGATAATATCTCTGAAAATCCGCTCCCGTACATCCAGCGTGCATAAGGGATCCGTCAAAATCAGAATCTTATCCCCCACCTCGCTGCTCTCCCTGATCTGGCGCTCCAGCTTCTCTCTGTCCCGGATAAAGGCCTGCAGAATAATCTGCTTGTCCTCTTCCGTCAGCCGCTCCACCAGCGCCTGCCTGGGCTCCTCGATATACTGAGGACAAGGATATTGAATGGCGGAGATATCGTTGACCTCCATGTCCAGACAATATTTCCCATAACCATTCTGCACAAAGATCAGATTGAGCCGCCGGGACAAAAACACCTTCAGCCCGAAATGCCCTCTGTTGTCAAAACGCGCCGCATCAAAATTCTTCAGGCAGTTCAGCCCGTCCTCCAGCGCGTGATAATAAATATGCTTCTGATTCAGATAATACCCGATTGGGTCTGAATCGCAATACACATAAACGTCCCCATATTCTTTAAAATCCACCGGAATATAAGGCTCCTGCAGCGCGGCATAGCGTCTGGTAAAACGAATCCTCCTTAAGAGATTTCCCAGAAATCCTCCGGCGGACTTTCCCTCAGGCTCCTTCCGCAGCCTGACAAGCTCCGGGAAACAGCGCTCATTTTTCTCGTCAAATTCCAATACCTCGGCAAAAAGCCCCGTGCTCTCCACTCGGCTCCTCAGATTCTCAAAATTGCAGGACATTTTCGAGAGAACCAGCGTCGCCCCGCCCCGCTTCTCCCGGGGGAGCTTTAACTCCTTCAAAAAAGTCACATACACATGATAATAGGTATGACAGACATATATCCTGTCTTTTTTATTATTTTTACTATTTTTATTTTCCTTATTTTTATTACTTCTATTTTCACTCATCGTTTCGCCTGCTTTGCCCGGCAGCCATGACTCATTCATGACATCAGCCCTTGAAATTAGCTTCTGAAATTAGCTCTTGAAATTAGCTTTTATTGTATCACATCTTTTCTGCTTAGTAAAACTTCCCGCCAAATATTCAGGAAAAACCTTCCAAAAAATTAAGAAAAACGCAAGAATATCACAATATTGCTAAAAATATACGTAACAGTCCAGCCTGAAATATGGCATTCGCAATATTTCAGGCTGAACTGCTAAAAATGTACGATGATATAGTCTCCCCTGTCCACAATGGAACCCTCCGCGGGAAAACTGGGCAAATCCAGCGAATACTGCTCCGCCTCATCATAGTGTGAATTGTCCACCAGCGGTTTGATGGTATGGCCGTGAAACCGCATGAATCTCACCAGCTCCTCGTCATTGTCAAAGGCATACTTGCCCCAGCTGATCACCGACAGGGACGGTGTCTGGGCCACCCACACTCCATACTCCCGGTTAAACTTCTCCAAAAGCTGCCCGTCCACCAAATCTGCAATGCGCTTCATTTTATAAAAAGTCTCGGAATTGTACTGCACATAGGCGTCCTGCACCAGACTCTGGGGATTTTCCCACTGCCCGGTAAATACCACCGGCTTTGACGTATTAAAATTCTTCTCCAGCTCGGCTGCCACCTGTGCGGTATATTCTTTCGCATACTCATATTTTCGATAATCCACATAAAACCAGTGATTTAAATCCGTACACTGGTTCCAGATGATCACAGCGGCCACAAACAACAGCAGCGCCCGGCTTCCCTTTCCTGCCGCAGCCCACAGTCCGCCCTTTCCTCTGCGCTTTGCCGCCTGAACAAAACCCTGCACCGCGCAGACTGCAAGCAGCATCCCGTAGCCACAGATCAAAGGCAGAAACTGAGCCGAGCGATACAGCGTCGCCTTTCCTTCCACCACCGCCAGCAGAAATGCCGCCACAAAACAGCCCACTGTCAAAATCACGATCCACGCATCCTTCAGACGAATGCTGCGCCACAGACTATACAACCCCATCACTGCCGCCGCCAGCACAAAAATCTTTATGGGATAATACGCGTAAGCAAACACGCCGTACATCACAAATATCCGCTTAAGCACCATGGCAAACTCCGCACCGGCCCCCGGCTTCACCATCCATCCCAAAAGCTCTGTCACAGAACGCTGCACGGCCTCATCTCTCAGATAATCCAGACCAAACACCGCCATCACAAGCTTCAGGATAATTCCCCGAAGCACCATACCCACAAACGCCGTCACCGCCGCAATCAGCAGGCTTCCCATGACAGCCCGGCGCGTACCCGCCAGCCGCTCCGTCAAAAGTATCAGCAGAATCCCCACCAGCCACACGATCATAAATGACTCATAACAACCCATGGCAATCACCAGAAACGCCGCGGCCATGGCAAAAGTACAGACGGCCTCTGCACGCCTGCCTTTTCTCCCGCCCAGACGATTGAAACCTTCCCGCATCAGACAGAGACTCACCCCACAGCTTAGATAGCCGATGGCAATCCCGTTGTGCAAATAATAAGTAAACACCTCCGCGATGAGCGGACAGGTCAGAAACACACAGGAAAAAAGCCAATAACCATAACGCGGAATCCGGTCGCCCAGAATCGAGTAAAACAACAGCCCCCACACAGTCACCGCAAGCATCAGAAGCAACACTGCGGCAAAATCCGTCAAAAAAGGAGCAAAGTCTGCCAGATGCATCACTTTATTCAACACAAACAGGACCCAGCGCCCCACCACGGCCGCCAGACCCTCCTCAAAATAATAGGCATAGGGCGTGTCATCGATTCCCATCGCCGGATGCGCAATCTTAAAACCATAACCGCACGCGGCGGAAAGCGATAAAAGGAACACATATGCCTTATTTCCATAGATTTTGAACAAATCTGCTCTCCACTTTTCCATAATGCATATTATACCTTTTATTGCCATTTTAATCAATGTTTTTCACTTTATTGAATAAGACAGGCAGCCGCCACTTCTCCTGTGGCTGCTGCCTGTGCGATTGTTCCGCTTTTGCGCGCTTATTGATACTGCTTTCTGATATCCCGATCTGATTTTTAGGGTGATACGATCTGGTAGGACACGGGATTTCTGTAAATTGTGAACTTCTGCGTGACGCTTCCGCCATATTCGCCCATTCCGTTCACCGTGACGCTTCCCTTGTTCTTGCCCACTGTCATGTTGGCGCCGTAAGCGAGACTGTAATCCCCTGTTTTCTCTTCCGCAGACTCGTTCAGAAGCGTGAGCCCGTATGCTCCCGCATCCACCAGCCGGGCGTTGTCTGTCGCTTTGTCCCGTTTCGCCTCCTTGACCTTGTCCTCGTCCCCATAGTAAACTCTCATCTTAACATTGGTCACGGGACTGCCGTTATAGACAAGTTCTTTGGGATTCTCATTGTCAATGATGACGTAGAGATTTTTCTCGGTCAGTTTCTTGGTGTAGAAGTCTATGGGAACCGTTTTCGTCATCGCAGTCTCATCGAAACCGCTGCCGCTCAGATTTCCGTAATTGTCCGATCGCTTGAACGTGACGGTCACCGTGGGAGCCGCTCCGCTGCCCGCCATATACTTCTCCACATCCTCCCGCTTGTTGTTGCCATACGAGAGCGCATAGTCCTGCCCTTCGCTCAGAATCCCGTCCCAATCGGTTCTCACGACCACTTTGGGCTTATATTCCTCGGTCTTAGAGTCATACTCTGCGCGTGCGTCCTCGATTCTGACACTGTCCATATCCAGAAAGCCCTGCACGATCTGATATTTTATGATCATCTTCCCCGTGTAATTGCCCTTTCCGGTGATGATCAAAGTTCCCATCTTCCCCTCGTCGGGTACGATCTCTTCTTCGCCATACACCCAGTGCCATTTTCCGTTTTCGTCCTGCTCTCTCCATTTATCCTGTTTCTTTTTCATGGGGGTGATGCTCTTGTTATTTTGATATTTCACTGTGTAATCCCTGTCCAAAACAAGCGGCGTATGCGTCCCCTCCAAATACAGTTGAAAATCCAGCTTCGCCCCCGACTTGGCATAAGGCCGGGTACTCTTCAAGAATCTGGTGGACTCCACTTTTCTCACATACTTGTATTTCGGATTGCCATGCGCATCCTCTCCCAGATAGACATCGTCCTCTATGATGATGGGGTTCAGCGTCTCCTCCCCCGCAGAGAAGACCACGCTCTCCGCCAGATTGGCCGCCGTGATCTGAAACGTCTGCCGAAAACTGCCCACATAACCCGACTCCGGTATGGCGGTATAGACCACCGTGGCCGTTCCCTTATTCACATTGTTCAGATAGCGGACCGTATAATCGATGCCTTCTCTAAAGACATAATCCGGCTCTCTCTCCGAATCCCACGGTGAAATGCGATGGCTCTTTTGGCTGACCAGCGTCACATCCTGTGTCTGCGGATATCCATCGTAGGGTATCTTGGCCTGCCAGCGCCCCATGTATCGATTCTTTGCGGAGACGGTCTGGGCATTAAAGGCTTTGCCGGTGATCTTAAAATTCACGCTCTTTGAACCGCAGTAACTGCCGATGCCCTTGATTGTCATGGTGGCGGTACCCACCGCGGCATTGTTCCGGTACTCGATCTCGTAATCCTCCCCATACTTAAGCCATTTTGACCCATATTTGACAGTAAAGGCATTCTTTCGGTTCAGCTTATGCAGGACCGGCACCTCATAATAGTCATCATACTCTACCCAGTCGGTCGTCCAATCTCCGCCGATATACTGATAATACATCGTCACTTTTTTCGTCTTAATATTACCCTTGGCATCCTCAAACTCTACGTCCCTTGTCTCATACCATGCGGGAATCAGCGTAATTTCCTCATCTTCTATAAATGCTTTGGACTTGCATTGGCTCCCGAGAGAAATCTTGGCCGACTTCAACAGAATTCCCTTATTTCGGACATAGATTGTCCGGACGATCGTCCCCGTATAATTACCAATTCCCGTGATTGTCAGGGTTCGTTCTCCGCCGCCTGACTCCTCCCGGAATATGGGATCATCTTTGGACAAGACGGACCCTTCTCTGGTTCCCTGCTCATCGGTGATCGACACCGTATAGTCCTGCCCGGCTTTTAAGGTCTTCAGATATTTGACGGATTTTAAGGTCTCCTGATCTTTCTTGTAGGTTCCGGTCTCGAATTGATCAATGCAGTTCAGCGTAATGCCCTTGGCGACGTTATGATTTTCGTCTCCGAGCGCAATCTGGGCAATCGTAAAATTCATATAAACCTTGCCGTTATAGTCGCCCTTTCCTTCAATCACCACATGGGGCAGTACCGGATTGAAACCTCCTCTGACTTTCATCCCCGACGCATTGCTGCCGCCTTCCTCCGTATCACCCGTCTGCCACGTTCCGTCCGCTTTGGCTTTCTCCTGTTCCAGCAGGAACGCATTGGTATCCACATTATTTTTGTAGCGGATCGTATAATCTTTTCCCGCTTTTAATAAGATCGGCGCCTTCTCGCTGCCGGTATATACATAAACTTCCGGTTTGATCGCTTTTCCCGTATAGTGCTGGGGCTGTATCCGCTCCACGCGCAGGATCGGTGCATCCTGCCACCTCGCATATAGCGTGATATTCTCCGTCACCTTATCCTTGTCCAGATCCCATGCGTCGGTATATCCACGATCCCGATACCAGCCGATAAAATAGTATCCCGCATCTTCCGGCTCCGCCACTTCTCCGATTACATTGCCCTTCGGGACATACCGGGAGAAATCTTCGCCATGCCCGCATAGATCAAAGGTGACGGCCGCTTCTCCCACCGCAATCGCTTCCCATTTGGCATACAGCGTGATATCGCTCTCCACCGTATCCCGTCTGAAATCCCACATTTGGGTGAGTTCGGCATCCTTATACCAGTTCTCAAAATGGAATCCCTCGTCCACAGGCCTCAGATCCTCCGTCCGCTCCAACAGACTGCCCGTTCTGATATCCGTTTTGACGATATTGTCCCCATGCCCCGCCAAATCAAAAGTAACCGTATAGGTTGGCGTCCACTTGGCATAGAGCGTGAAATCCCAATCCACCGTATCATTGTCAAAGTCCCACGGATTCTCGAAAAAGCGATCCGAGTACCAGCCGTCAAAATCATATCCGGCATCCGTCGGATACAGATCCGGCGTCAGTTCCAGCAGACTGCCCTCTTTGATATCGGTCTTGACAATATCGTCGCCGTGTCCCGACAAGTTGAAAGTCACGGCGCAAAGCCGCGTCAACTTTGCAAAAAGGTACATATTATCCTGTACTGTATCTTTTTCAAAATCCCATGGTTCTTCAAAAAAGCTGTCTTTATACCAGCCTTCAAAAATATAACCGGGAACCGTGGGCCGCAGGTCTTCCGTCTCCTCCAATAAACTGCCTGCCTCCAGACCTGTTCTGACAATCGTAGGAACCATATGCCCAAAATAAAAGTTGACAATATAAGTGGTTTCCTCCCACTTCGCATACAATGTAATATCTTCTGTGAGCCTATCCCAACCACTCCATTCCTGCGTGTAATCCGCATCCTTGTACCAGCCGAGGAATCGATAGCCGGGATCACGGGGCTCTATCGGTATAAACAAGAGCTCGACTGGTGCGACATATTGGTACTGATTCACACCATGTCCGCACAGATCAAGGGTGACAACGATTGTCCCCGGCTCCAGACTTACCCACTTTGCATACAGCGTCAGATCGCTCTCCACCGTATCTTTGGCAAAATTCCACGCCTGTGAAAACGTATCGTCCATATACCAGTTCTCAAAATGAAATCCCTCATCCACAGGCCGCAGATCCTCCGTCTGTTCCAACAGACTGCCCGCCTTGATATCCGTCCTGACAAGATCCTCTCCATGCCCCATCAGCCGAAACGTGACGGTATAGGTCACGGAAGGTTCCTCCGAAGCCGATCCGTCTATGGTGCCTGTTCCCGGCGCAGCTTCCTCCGAAGCCGATACCGCCGCGGTCTGCCCCAAGCGGCTGTCCTCATCCCCTGCCGCGGTTGTCCGCAATGCTTCCTGCGGCATGGAAGCTGCCAACAGCACTGCCGCAAGAAGGGCCGCGATGATCCTGCTTGTTTCTCTGCTTCTGAATATCATGAGTATCCTTCCTTTCTTAATTTAGAAACATTTAGATTTAGAAACAATTAGTTTTGTTCTATCAAATTTGCAACCTTAATGGCTTTATCAAATTCACTTATCATGTTATTTGTAATCCTTCATAAAAATACTTGTATTTATTATACCCTACCTAAATACTAATTTCTATATTTTTATACATAGAGATAGAGCAAACTTCATAATCGAATAAACTTTATATTTTGATTGTGGTATACTATGGGTAATCGGCAGTAACCGCAGGTAAAAAAACAAGGGTGTAACCGCTGAATAATAACGGCTACACCCACTTTTAATGATAACGTATAAAGGAGACTGAAAACCCTGTCTAACAGCAATTTTTTACTACAGTTTCTCAGGTACTGTGCCTTCTTTATTGATGCGGAAAAATACGGTGCCTTCTATATATCCATCATCTAATGCATAACGCTCATCTTCGTTCACGGTCTCTGTATCCAGTCCGGTATATTCATTTTCTGGAACTGCGCCAAATACCAATCCGTCATATCCGTCGGGAACTTTGAATGTATAAATATGATGACCTACACTGGTCTTGGTTCCATTTCCATCTTTATCAGATTTCCAATCATCATGCTCCCATTCTACCGAAATGGAATAGAACACATTGTATTGTACTCCATCAATTTCCAGCATAGTGCTGTAATCAAATTCGTCGTCCTGATACAATTGGCGCTTCGGAAAAACCCGTCCAGTATACCAGTCATAAAGATCGCTTTCAAGAGAGCAGAAATTATATTCTATATACGTTGAAGCATCATAAAAAAGCTGATGGCTCTCTTCCAATTCCAGATGAACCAAATGATACCCTTCCTCGTCTGCCGGTTCACTGTAACAGTCAATCTGCTTCCAAACCGCATCCGTAATCCTCTGATTTGTTATATCAAAATAGTCAAAGTTTACAGCATTCACCGTACACGCCACCGGTGTGTACGCCACTTGTACTCCATGCTCCTCAAAATAACTCTGCCGGGGTTCCCCCTCTGTCTTGCCGCACAGAGAACAAGTCTTTGGCTTCGCAAAAGTAGCCTCTATCCATTCATGTACACATTCCTGCACAGTGTCCGCAGCGCCTGATTCATCTACAGCGGCAGATGCCGTTGCGCCGCCATCTGACGGACTGTTGGTATCATCCGCGGTGCCGGTATTGCCGCATCCGGCAAGCAAAAAGGCCGACATAACCGCCGCAACTGCCAATGTTAAACATTTCTTATTCATAGTTTCTCACCTTATGCCTTTATAAGCTCAATCACAGAATGACTTGAGAATGCTCTCTCCATCAGCAGCGGAATCGACTTTATACATGGCTTCGCCGGAAAAACCGTTAAATGTAGTGGAGCTTATAAGCAATGTCCCATTAGATAAGGTATCAAAACGTCCTATTACATCTGTACTCACAAGTTCTGCTAATCCTGCCTGTGTTAAATATGAGTTTATGTCATCAAGTGACTTGTCGCCTACGCCTTGTATCGAAACATTCGGCATGTAATTTATCTTTTCAGTACTGCCGGCCTCGAAATAATACTCCTCGATAAGAGTGATTCCGTCTCCGAGATCTGTCATCAGTGCAATACCCTTTTCAGTGGTCTCAAATCTGTGGGTCAGACCGGAAGCGTTTACCGGGCTCGAACCGTTTGATGATTCAGCCATACTGCCGTCACTATTGCTCTCAATGGGGGTGAGCAGCTCTCCGTTGGGACCATAAACTTGCGCGCCCGAGAAATCGATTGGTTGATCCGTTACATCACCCATTGATTCAATAGCCGCATAAAACGCATAAATTGCATAAACTTCATCCAGGCTTGAATCATACATGGGAGAATCTATATTTACATCCGTAGCAGTATAGACGTCGCCATCGCGCTCAAACACATCAGTCGGCAAGTCCATAAGCTCACAAATGGACTCAAATGAAACACCTATGGGCTTAACAGTCATACTCAAAACCTTTGTACTGTCATTTGACGCTTCACCAATTTTTGCTGTTATCTCAAATTGGGAACTCGTCTGAGTAACATCAAAAACTCTTTGGGAGTTTTCGGTTCTGATTTCAGACAAGGTTGTAACCGTTTCGATATCGGGGTCAACCGCGGGCAGACTGCTTGAGGTGTCAGGCACATCGGTACTCACGGACTCACTGCTATCGGAAGGCTTGTCGGGATTCGTAGATGCCGGTTTTGAACATCCGGCCAGGGATACGCAAATCAGGGCTGAAGTCAAAACGGCTGCAATTTTTCGTTTGTTCATAATTCTTCTCCTCTTTCCAAGTATTTTAATCGTCAAATATGATCCGCTGTCGTCTAACTGCTGCAAAACTTTTTCTGCACCAGAAAGAACACAATCTTAGACAGTTTACCCCAAGCATAAGATAGTGTCAACAATTCTTCACAATTGTATTTTCTGGTTTATTCTGCCAGAATAATCTGTACCCTGCCCTGTATGATATGTGCCACCTCCTGCGCACTCTTATCCCCGGCAAAGTAGGGTGCTGTCTCTTCCCATATCACGGTCCAGATATCGGGATCTATTGAAAGATTGCTCAGCTCCCCGTTATAGATGATGTCGTCCACAATCGCAACTTCACTCTCCGTAACCGGGGAATATTGCTTATTATTGATCTTTATTGTCTCACTCTCAGCTTCCGCTGCCATTTCTTTCAAGATAGAACCCCGAATCGGAAGTCCAGAATTAACCATCCCCCGGCACCTCTGGTTTGATTCCCACAGCAGACTTTCTATAAATTCCCAGGCGCCTTCTTTTTGACTGCTTCCGGTATAAATGGCGCAACTGTCAGCGCATGCTTTAATACCATAAGTCTGCCCCGAAAGTGTAGGATATCCATAAATTTGATATTCCCTGCCGTTAA
This sequence comes from Acetatifactor sp., assembly GCA_029055435.1. Classification (GTDB taxonomy): domain Bacteria; phylum Bacillota; class Clostridia; order Lachnospirales; family Lachnospiraceae; genus Acetatifactor. Next base: position 25,756 of record JAIDDH010000031.1, on the reverse strand, counting down.
TATCTACATTATGCAGATAGCTGCTGTAATCAAAAAATATCACTGCCGGGCACAAGGTATTCCAGTCCCGCTCCTCGTACGTCCACTCCTTTGCATCAGACCAGTCTGCCTCCGCATATTCCTTACACAATGCAAGCATGTCGAAAAATTCTTCCGTCTCAAATGCCGCTGTCTTTTTCTCCCAGTCAATAAACTCATCCCGTCTGCCGTGCAGCATGTAATATAGCAAAGTCTCCGGGTCTCCCACCAAGCTTCCGAATATATCTTTCTCCCATTGGTTCTTTTCAACCAGTTCAAGGAATGTCTCCATATTCCATTCTTCTACAAAATCCTCATATTCCGGGTGTATCAAGAGTCCCCGCAGATGGAATTGCGGCGTCAACATATATAGCCCGCCGTCTATCCTATAGGTATCCAGAACATTCCATATGATGTCATCCCTGTACTGCGACTGCTCCAGATAAGGAGACAGGTCCTCCAGATAGCCGTTTTTTACATAGGATTCGTAATATTCCGAATAAGTCATATCTATGATATCCGGTCCGTTTCCCGTCGCCATATCCGCGTGCAGGCGCTCCAGATTATTGTCATAGTCTTTGAACACTACATAATAATCTTTATTCTCCTGATTAAATGTGGCAATGGCAGTCCAAATGCTTGAGGTGGAATCCGCGTTCGCCCTCGTCAGCACTCCATATACAAGCCTCGTCCGCTGCTCCGCGGATGCATCTCCTTCACGCAACAGACTGTAGCGCAGTCCCTCCGCGCCATTCCCGACCGTGCTGTACAGCCGCAATGTCCCCGCACCGGCGTCATAATACCCGGCCAGGACGGAAGCAACTCCCAGTCTCACCAGATCAGTCCTTGCTGACAGTCTGCCGGTTTCCCTGTCAAGAAACAGGATTTCCTGATCTGCTGCCAGACACAGTGTGTCTTCCTCACTGCTCCGGATACCGTGTACCTTCCCGGCCGATACTTTAAACCTCCATTGTTCCTTCGCCCTGTTTGCTATGAATCTATACAATGTAATTTCATTTGTGTCCGTCGCCACACATTCTACATACCCTTCCCCGTTTTCCTGGAAAAAGCAGGCAGTGCCCCTCAGTTCATAGGTATATGTCTGTCTCCCTTCTGTGTCAAAACACGCCACGTTGTCCCCGTTTACAAGGTACACACTTCCATTGCTGTCCACAAATAAACCGCTTCCCATGAAGGCATAACTTTCCACATCCTCCGACTTTATGGACATGACATCGCTCCACACGTCACCAGCGCCTTTCCTGCGAATTTCAAGGGTATCCTTGTCCCTGTTCCAAAACTCTGCATAGAGTGTCCCGTTCTGTTCCGCAATATTTACGATAAAATATTCCCCTTCTTCCGGCTGCCATTCAATTTTCTCCATCTCTGCTTTCCCGGTATCAAAACCAAGCTCATAGATAAAATCGCCCTTCACATGGGTAATGGCCCATGCGCACTCCTGTCCGCAGACGACCTGCTCAAGTCCCCGGATTGCCGCTTCCTCCGCATCATAATCCATACTGAAAGCTTTTTCCTCAGTGTTCTCACTCTCTTCCGTCCCGCAGGCAGACAGTACGGCTGCCATGTAAAAAAGAAACAGTCCCATGAAAACAATTTTTTTGCTTAAACTTAATATCCGTTTCTCCACTGCGTTTTCTCCCAATTCTCTGCTGCTCCATAACTACAACTAAACCATAGCACACTTCAATCATTATTTCCATACCCGGAAAATGCCTGAAATATCTGAAATATATGTTGAATTTAGTCATTGACTCTATTCGCCGACTGTGATGTAATATATACAGTTGATAAAAGGAGAGTTGGAAAGCTATGAAGAAGATAAAGAGCGGAAAGCTCCTGCAGATCATAAACATCTTTCTCCCAATTGTTATCGTGGTAGGGGCTATCGTACTCTTACTGCAAAATTATCTGTATAATTCTCGCGAAAGAGTGTGCGACTTCGCGAGCGCCACTCTCAAAGGAACGTCCATGATCTTCGACGACGTTACTGTGAACATAGCGCCAAGAGGCGGCGATTCTGGTTCGTGGGTAAGCACCAGCCTTTACGACAACGACGGAAGGCTCATATATATGTCAACCGTCGGCACGATATACGAGATGGAGATCTTCAACAACTCCGCCAACGACCTTTGCGATTGGAACGTCATGATCCGCATTCCCGAAGAAATGTGCCTAAACGACGCATGGGACGGCGAAGTAGAATTCCATCAGAATGTAAACTCGGGCAGCGAACAAGTTCAGACGATAAAATTTTCCCAATACTCCAAGTATGACATAACCCTCGAGCATCACTTAACACATGTCGGACTCTTGGTCAATCTGTACGAGGGAGACCATTTCGTTTTTTCCCCCAACGTGGATTCGTCTACCGTAACAGACAGCACGAAAATGGGCTTTATTACATACATTCCTTCCAAATCCGAAGACTACGTTGCGGATTTTTCCGTAGGAGAGATACGCTATCACCTCCACACGAGTATTACAAAAAATCCGTTTTTCCTGGTGCTCTGCGTGCTGACCGTCGTATGGCTGATCAGCTTTATCACGATGATCACCGTAAAGATGAACCTAAAGCGTTATGTGGAGCAGCAAAAACGCGACAAAAAGATCATCGAGCAGACGATGCAGACGATCATTAATTTCATCGAGGCAAAAGACCCGAGTACAAAGGGACACTCGCTCCGCGTGGCGCAGTATTCCAGGATGATCGCCGAAAAGCTGGGATTTTCGGAGGCTGATTGCGATCAGATATATTGGATAGCGCTCATGCACGACTGCGGCAAGATTTATATCCCCGATGAAATACTCGGAAAGCCCGGAAAGCTCACGGACGAGGAATACGAAACAATGAAGAAGCACCCCGTTTTCGGCGGAGACATACTTCGGGATTTCAACGCGATAGACAATATCAGAACGGGCGCCATGTTCCACCATGAGCGGTACGACGGAAAAGGCTATCCCAACGGGCTTGCCGGAGAGGAAATCCCCCTCATAGCGCGCATAATTGGCGTGGCGGACGCGTTCGACGCGATGAACAGCCGACGCTGCTACCGCAACAACCTCTCCGAGGATGTTATCATCAGCGAGCTGAAAAACAATAGAGGAACGCAGTTTGATCCCCATATTGCCGACTGCCTTCTCTCCTTGATAGAAAGCGGAAATATTACGATCGTAGAAAAAGACAAGAACTAATACATACGCCCGGTGGATGTTCAAACCACCGGGCGTATTTTCATTTCATATCCTGTTCTCAGAATTTTCCTGTTTCCAGAATTATTCTATTTCCAGAACTTCTTCTTTTTGCCTTCTTTATTATCCTTGGTCTCCTTACCGCCCTCTCCGGCAGATTCCCCTGCCGCCTTGGTGGCATTGAGACTATCGCCCGTCAAAGCATCGAACTGCTTTAACAGCTCCTTTGCCTCGGGCTTCAGCTTGTCGGGAACCTCTACAACCAGAGTTACATAGTGATCTCCTCTGACCTCTCTGTTCCTCAGAGTAGGAACACCCTTGCCCTTCAGGCGTACCTTGGTGTCCGTCTGTGTTCCGGCTTTCACATCATAAATCACCTTGCCGTCCACAGTATCGATGTATATCTCACCGCCCAGCGCAGCCACCGCAAATGACATAGGGACGGTTGAGAAGATGTTGAACTCCTGCCGCTGGAAGATGGGATGTCTGCCCACGATAACCTCCACCAGCACATCTCCTCTGGGGCCGCCGTTGGTGCCGGGCTCTCCCAGACCGGGCTGACGCACGGACTGCCCGTTGTCGATACCCGCCGGAATTTCCACGGAATAGCGTTTCCTCATGGAGATATAACCTGTGCCGTGACAGTCTACGCACTTCTCCTTAATCACCTTTCCGCTGCCCTGACAGTCAGGACAGGTCTGCACATTGCGCACGGTGCCAAAGAAGGACTGCTGCGTAAACACCACTTGACCCTTGCCTCCGCACTTGCCGCAGGTCTCAGGTGTGGTGCCCGGCTTTGCACCGCTGCCGTTACAGGTCTTACAGGTCTCCTTAACATTCAGATCAATCTCCTTGCTGCAGCCGAACACCGCCTCTTCAAAGGTAATCCGCACACTGGTGCGAATATTTGCCCCCTTCATTGGACCGTTGTTGCGCGCACTGCTTCTGCGTCCGCCGCCAAAGAAATCGCCGAAAATATCGCCGAAGATATCGCTGAAATCGGCGCCGGTGAAATCAAATCCACCGGCACCGTCTGCACCGCCGTCAAATGCCGCATGACCGAATTGATCATACCGGCGCTTCTTATCCGGGTCGCTCAATACCGCATACGCCTCGGAAGCCTCCTTAAATTTCTTCTCCGCCTCCGCATCCCCGGGATTCACATCGGGATGATATTTTTTTGCAAGAGCACGATACGCTTTTTTAATTGCCGCTTCATCGGCATTTTTATCCACACCGAGCACTTCATAATAGTCTCGTTTCTGTTCTGCCATAGCTCCCTCACTCCGCCGCACATACGGCACACTCAATTAAAATAGCAACTTCCTCCCGGAAACTTCTTTTCTTTAGACTTCGCGGAAATCTCCGTCAATCACATCATCCTGAGGAGCGGAAGCGCCTGCATCTGCCGCGCCGCCCATATTGCTCATGTCGGGGCCTGCGCCGCCCTGTGCCTGCTGCATATTCTCATACATCTTGGTGAACAGGGACTGTGCAGAATTGGTCAGTTTCTCTTTTGCAGCCTTCAGCTCGTCGATATCGCTGTCGCTCATCTCTCCGTCCTTGGTGCGCTCCAGGATTGCCTTTACCGCATCCAGATCAGCCTGCACCTGAGACTTGTCGCTGTCGGCAATCTTGTCGCCCACTTCGTTCAAAGCCTTCTCGGTCTGGAACACGAAGGAGTCCGCCTCATTTCTGGTCTCAACCGCCTCCTTGCGCTTCTTATCCTGCGCCTCGAACTCAGCAGCTTCCTTCACTGCCCTCTCGATATCATCATCAGACATATTGGAGCCTGCGGTGATGGTGATATGCTGCTCCTTGCCCGTTCCCAAATCTTTCGCAGAAACATTTACGATACCGTTTGCATCGATATCAAAAGTAACCTCAATCTGAGGGATTCCTCTGGGTGCGGGAGGAATGCCGTCGAGACGGAACTGTCCGAGGGACTTGTTGTCTCTTGCAAACTGTCTCTCACCCTGTACCACATTGATGTCTACCGCGGTCTGATTGTCTGCCGCGGTGGAGAACACCTGACTCTTCTTGGTAGGAATGGTTGTATTTCTCTCGATCAGTCTGGTTGCCACACCGCCCATGGTCTCGATGGACAGAGACAATGGCGTCACATCCAGAAGCAGGATATCGCCTGCACCTGCGTCGCCTGCCAGCTTACCGCCCTGCACGGAAGCGCCCAGAGCCACGCACTCATCGGGATTCAGGGTCTTGGAAGGCTCCTTGCCGGTGAGCTGTCTCACCTTATCCTGCACTGCGGGAATACGGGTGGAACCGCCTACCAGCAGCACCTGGCCCAGATCGGAATTGTTGAGGCCCGCATCCTTCATGGCATTCTGCACGGGAATCGCAGTCTTCTCCACCAGATCGTGAGTCAGCTCGTCAAATTTTGCACGGGTCAGGTTGACGTCAAAGTGCTTGGGACCTGCATCCGTAGCTGTGATGAAGGGCAGATTGATGTTGGTAGTCATGGCGCTGGAAAGCTCCTTCTTGGCCTTCTCTGCGGCCTCCTTCAATCTCTGCATTGCCATCTTGTCTCCCGACAGATCCACACCCTCGGCCTTTTTGAATTCATCCAGCATCCACTGGGTAATCCGATTATCGAAATCATCGCCGCCCAGGAAGGTGTCGCCGTTGGTGGCAAGCACCGTGATAACGCCGTCGGCAATCTCGATGATGGAGACATCGAAGGTACCGCCGCCCAGGTCGTATACCATGATATTCTGCTCTTTCTCATTGTCCAGACCGTAAGCCAATGCAGCCGCGGTGGGCTCGTTGATGATACGCTTTACGTCCAGACCTGCAATCTTGCCCGCGTCCTTGGTAGCCTGACGCTGTGCATCATTAAAATATGCAGGAACCGTGATGACTGCCTCTGTCACCTTCTCGCCCAGATAGCTCTCCGCATCCGCTTTTAATTTCTGCAGAATCATAGCGGAAATCTGCTGGGGAGAGTATTTCTTGTCATCGATCGCACGCTTGTGATCCGTGCCCATCTCTCTCTTGATGGAAGCAATGGTCTTCTCCGCGTTGGTCACTGCCTGACGCTTTGCAGGCTCACCCACCAGACGCTCTCCGTTTTTGGTGAATGCCACTACGGAAGGTGTGGTTCTTGCACCTTCAGCATTAGCTATAACGGTGGGCTTTCCACCTTCCATAACTGCCACGCAGCTATTGGTTGTTCCCAAGTCAATTCCGATAATTTTACTCATTTTATTCTCCTCCTGTTTTGATATCATATCAGCTACTGCACTACTGCAACCATACTATGTCTCACTACCGCATCGCGATAGGTATAACCTTTCTGTAATTCCTGCGCCACCACACCGCTCTCATACTCCTCGCTCTCCACCTGCATCACTGCATTGTGAAGGTTCGGATCAAACTCGCAGCCCACTGCCTCGATGGGCTTCACGCCGATATTGTCGAGCTCCGTGAGAAGCTGCTTATAAATGCGGTTCATACCGTCCACAAACGGATCTTCCCGCTGTTCCTCGGGAACTGTCGCCAGCCCTCTCTCGAAATTGTCTACCACGGGAAGAAGCTTTTCTATCACGCTCTTTGCCCCCGTCTCAAACATGGCCTGTTTTTCCTTGTCCGTGCGCTTGCGGAAATTCTCAAACTCTGCCATCTGGCGCTTTACTCTGTCCTCCAGCTGCTCAATCTGCTCCTTGTAGACATCATTCTTTTTATCCTGCTTTGCCTGCTTTTTGGCCGCCCGCTGCTCCGCCCGGGTCTTTCCCTTCTCAGGCTCACCGTCTCCGGAATGCTCTCCGGAATCCGCTGTCTGCTCTTTTACTGCGTCTTTCTCATCCGTCAGATCTTCTTCCATGGCTGCCTGCATGCTCTCCTCCTGAATTTCCTCCTGATTCACTTCCTGATTCTCCATGCCGCACCTTCCTTTCTCCTGTTTTAGACCGTGCCACTCACACTTCCCTGTATATTTCATCCAGCTTACTCTGCAGGGTCTTTAAAGTCCCCACGACCTTGTCATAATCCATGCGCTTGGGTCCGACAATTCCTATGGTGCCCCTCATGCCTTCCCCCAATTCATAGGTGGCTGTCACCACACTGCAGTCCCGCATACTCTTCACCGGAGTTTCGTCCCCGATATAGACCTGAATGCCGGAACTGCTCTCCTCCGTCAATGTATTCTGAAGGAGATTGCTCAAAAGCTGTTTCTCCTCAAAGGTAGTAATCAGCTCGCTGGCCTTCTGCTGATCCGCAAGCTCAGGATATCGGAAAATATTGTTGGTTCCGCTGGTGTAAATCTCCAGATCCTCCTCAGCCTTGATGGCCTCCGCCACCGCGTCGATTACCTCGCTCACGATAGCGCTGTGGATACCGGCCTGCTGCTTCATGGCAGCTATCATTCCCAGATTGATTTCCTGCATTGACATTCCTGTCAGATTTGTGTTCAACAGAATATTCAGCTTCAACAGCGTCTCGTCAGAAAGCTCCTCCCTCACGGTGAGAATATTGTTTTTGATCACATTGCCCTCAGCCACGATGACCGCCAGAAGCTGGCCTTCATCCACACGGGAGAGCTGTACGAATTTCACCTTGCTACCATGGGTCTGGGGAGCTGATATCAGAGTAGCGTACTGCGTATTCTGGGCCAGCACTCTGGCCACCTGCTGCAGCATCTGCTCCATCTTATCCTGACGCTCCAGAAGCATCTCTTTCATCTCCACCACTTCCCGCTCCCGCGCTTCCATCATGGTGTCAACATAAAAGCGATAACCCTTGTCAGAGGGAATACGTCCCGCAGACGTGTGCGGCTGGAGAATATATCCCATCTCCTCCAAATCAGCCATCTCATTTCGGATTGTCGCAGAGCTCAGGTTTAAATCAGTGTACTTGGAAATGGTTCTGCTGCCCACCGGCTCGCCTGTCTCCAGGTAGTTACGGATAATCGCCTGCAAAATTTTTTCCTTTCTCTCGTCCACTGTATGCCCTCACTCCTTTCCGCCAATCCTCAGGCCGCGTTCCTCTGTTTTGCTGCGGCTTGTTTGTTAGCACTCATTTAAAGGGAGTGCTAACATCTTCTTTACATAAGATAGCACCACTACTATTTATTGTCAACAGATTTCCAGCAAAAAAAATATAAATAAATTATAAAATAGACTGAATTTCCGCAAGGCTTCTGTTTCGGAAAACATTCAGCATATTTAAAAACCACGGGAACATACAGCATATGCTGCATATTCTCGTGGTCTTCTGAGTCTGTAATATTTATTATGTAGAATTAGATGGCAAAGCTGCCTGTGAACTCCTTGTTCATCACATAGTAAACAGTCTGCTCCTCGGGCTTAAGATACAGCTCGATGCTGGTCAGATCGGAAATATCCCCGTTCAGGTCATATTTCCATACATCCTTTGCAATCTTCAGCAGATCTTCCTGTGTGTAAGACTTGCCGGAGAACTGCACATGTACCTCACTCTTGATCTCTGCCTTCTTAGCCGGAGCCTTCGTTGCCTTCTTAGCCGGAGCTTTTTTAGCCGGGGCTTTCTTAACGGTCTCCTTTTTCACAGTCTCTTTCTTAACGGTTTCCTTTTTAACTGCCGCAGGCTTCTCGGTCTTTGCTGCTGCAGGAGCCTCTGCTTTCTTCGTCTCTGCCTTAACTTCTGTCTTTACTTCTGCGGGGGTCTCTGTCTTTTTTGCCTCTGCCTTAGGCGTGGTCGCTGCAGATGTCACTGCAACGGGCTTTACGGTCTTCTTTACTGCCATAACACGTCTCCCTTCTGAATCCTTTCCGGATTTCCTCTCTATCTCTTACTCTTTACAAGTCCCTGAGATATCCGAATAATAGTTAACAATAACCTAACAAGACACAGTTTATCTCTTTTAACTACACTTGTCAACCGCATTTGTCACAAAAACATACACTTTTATCACAAGAATAGTATGCTTTTTGTCTAATACTGAGCATCTTGTGAACAGGCGTGCGCGCCGTCGCGATTTCTTGCATCAATCTCTACGCCATCAGCCCAAAGTATGCCAGCACAACCAGTCCCAGCGCAATTCTGTACCAGCCAAATACCTTAAAGTCATGCTTCTTAATATAACCCATCAAAAATCTCAGCACAAACAGAGATACCACAAAGGACACTGCCGTGCCCAAAAGCAGCAGCACAAGCTCCAGCGAAGTGAAGGCAAAACCGAATTTCACCACCTTCAGCAGACTGGCTCCAAACATCACCGGGATAGCCAGAAAGAAAGTATACTCCGCCGCCACAGTGCGGGAGACACCGATGAGCAGCGCGCCCACAATGGTAGCGCCGGACCGGGAAGTGCCCGGAAAAACAGCGGCAATCACCTGAAACACACCGATCAGAAGCGCCATCTGATAAGTAAGTCCCGCCAGCGCGTTCACCTTGGGGCTACGCCCCTTATTCCAGTTCTCGATGACAATGAAAGCTACGCCGAATATGATCAGCGCCAGCGCCACGCACACAGGATTATAGAAAAGCGCATCCAGCACATCATCGAACAACACACCGATGACCGCCGCCGGCACACAGGACACCAGAATTTTGAACCACAGCGTCATGACATCCATTTTGACAAAAGACAGCAGACCGCTCTTGCCCTCCCGCTCCTTCCGCGTCAGGGCAAAGGGCCAGATCTGATTCCAGAACAGCACTACCACCGCCAGAATCGCCCCCAGCTGAATCACCACGTCAAACATGCTGAAGAAGTCCTCGCTGACTCCCTGAAAGGGTATCAGCTCCTCCACCAGAATCAAATGTCCTGTGCTGCTGATGGGAAGCCACTCTGTAACGCCCTCCACAATACCGTAAATAATCGCCTTGATTATCTCAAACATAATTTTTCCACCCTGTTTTCATCGTAATTTCCGCGGACTGAATTCATCTCTCCAGATAACTCAACAAATCCTCACAGCGCGCCTCAGCATCCGCATAGCCCTCCTCATAGAGCGCCCGCATCTTATCCTTATCCCTCTCGATGCGCCTCACCTGGCTCAGCCGCTGTGGACGAATGACAAAAATCTGTCCCTTGTTCTCCAGCCTCTGAATATAATCCAGACATTCATTATATGCTATATGACGGCTCGCCATAAGCTCCGCTACTTTAGGATATTTTGTATAGCGCACTTTTATGAGTGCAAGCTGTGCCTGGTCTATGGGCTTCCTGCGAAAACCTGTCTCCTTTGTCATAATCACCACATTCTTGCGATTGCCGTCCAGTACCGCCTTCTGTATGGGAATGGAATCGCTCAGGCCGCCGTCCAGATAGGGTTTCCCGTCGATTATGACCGTCCGGGCGACCAGAGGGAGCGATGCCGACGCACGCACTTTATCGATATCCTTCTTCATATCGCGCAGACGCAGATACTCAGCCTGCCCGGTCTCCAGATTGGTCACCACACTATAAGCCTTTCCCCCATACTGCTTAAAAGTCTCATTGTCAAAGGGATACAGATAGTCGGGAATGGTGTGATAGCACATATTCACATTCAGTAAATCCCCGGTGAACATAAGACTCTCCAGACTGCAGTAACGCTTACTGTCCAGATAATCGATGTTGACATCCCTGCTTCTGCCCCGCTGTTTGGACAGATAACTGCACAGATTGCAGGCCCCGGCAGACACTCCATATACGCTGGAAAATTCCAGCCCTTTATCCAGAAAGAAATCAAGTACGCCGGCGGTATAAATTCCCTTCATGCCGCCGCCCTCCAAAACTAATCCTGCATGATACATAGCAAACCTCCATTTATCCGTCACCGGTCAGGATATTCGGCATTCACAAACTTTCTCAGCACCTCCAGAGAGCGCTCTACCTTCTCCGTGTCGATGCAGTAGGCCATACGGAAATATCCCGGCGCCCCGAAAGTATCTGCGGGCACCAGAATCAAATCATATTTCAGCGCTTTCTGACAAAACAGGACGGAGTCCTCCTCCAGCGCCTTGGGGAAAATGTAGAAGGTACCGCCGGGCTTTACACAAGTGAAGCCCAGCTTGATCAGCTCCTCATAAATCAAATTCATATTCGTCTCATAGACACTCAAATCCGCAGTCCGGTCCAGCACCTCCGCTACCGCAAGCTGAATGATGGAAGGCGGGCAGTTGTGGCCGATCCCTCGGGAAATCTGTCCGCACATATTCACCATGGTCTCCGCGTCCGGGCAGGCGGGATTCACCGCCACATAGCCGATGCGCTCCCCGGGAAGGGACAAAGACTTGGAGAAGGAATAACACATGATGCTGTTCTCATAAAAACGGGACACACAAGGAGCATCCGCATCTGCAAAAATGATCTCACGATAAGGCTCATCAGATATCAGATAAATCTCATGCCCGTATTGCTTTGATTTCGCCCGCAGAATATCCGCCAGTTTCTGGATGGTCGCCGTGGAGTACACAACGCCGGAGGGGTTGTTTGGCGTGTTAATCAGCACGGCCTTCACCTTCTCCGTGAGCATTTCCTCAAATGCCTCAAAATGAATCTGAAAAGTATCCGTATCGGGCGGCACTACTTTCAACACCGCTCCCCACAGATTCACATAAGGCCCATACTCCGGAAAATACGGGGCAAAGGTGAGTATCTCGTCCCCCGGCTCCGTCACCAGCCGAAAAGCGTGGGCCAATGCCCCCGCCGCGCCGGAAGCCATAAAAATATGCTCCTTGCGGTAAGGGATTCCATAGCGCTTTTCAAGGGACGCCGCCACAGCCTCCCGCACGGAAGTGATGCCAAGGCTGGGACTGTAGCCGTGAAGCTCCATGGGATTTTGCTCGGATAACATCCGGATCATGGCATCCGTAAACTCCTGCGGTGCAGGCACGGAAGGATTCCCCAGACTGTAATCGAACACATTCTCATAACCGATCTCCTGCCCCCTTGCGGTGGCAAACTCCGAAAGCTGTCGGATCACCGATTTTGCAGACAACATATCTATATACTTTTGTACCAACATATTATATTCCCTCTTTTCCGTATAATTTATTAGTGTAATCTGTTCCGTTTATTTTAGTCCATGTCAGCCCACATCAGCGCACATTTCACCGCTCTGCGCCACCCTTTCAAAAGCCCGGATCTGCGCTCCGCCTCCATGGCAGGCTCAAAGACAGCCGCCACACTCCGGTTGGCCTTAATCTCATCTTTATCCTTCCAATAACCTACTGCCAGCCCCGCCAGATAAGCCGCGCCCAGCGCAGTGGTCTCAATACAGCCGGGCCTCTCCACCTGCGTCTCCACAATGTCTGACTGAAACTGCATGAGAAAATCATTAGCGCTGGCGCCGCCATCCACGCGCAGACTCCGCAGAGCAATCCCGCTGTCCTGCTCCATGGCTCCAATCACATCCGCCGTCTGATAAGCGATGGACTCCAGAACCGCTCGGATAAAATGCGCTTTGGTACAGCCTCTCGTGATACCCACCACTGTACCTCTGGCATATTGATTCCAATAAGGTGCGCCCAGACCTGCAAAGGCCGGCACCACATATACTCCCGCCGTATCCTCCACCTGCTCGGCAAACTCCTGCGACTGAGGCGTATTGCGAATCATATCCATGCTATCACGCAGCCACTGTACTCCCGCCCCGGCCACAAACACGCTACCCTCCAGAGCATACTCCACACTGCCGTCTGCAGTGGCGGCGATGGTAGTAAGAAGCCCCGACTTGGATTCGATGGCCTGCGCCCCCGTGTTCATCAGAAGGAAACATCCTGTCCCGTAAGTATTTTTCACCTCGCCCTGCTCAAAACAACACTGCCCGAACAGCGCGGCCTGCTGGTCTCCCGCAATTCCTGCAATGGGAATAACGCCGCCCAGCACAGACGCATCCACAGTCCCACACTGCCCACCGGAAGCCACTACTTTGGGTAGCATGATTTTAGGAATCCTAAAATATGTCAAAATTTCTTCATCCCATTCCAGTTTATGAATATCGAAAAGCATGGTGCGGGAGGCATTGGTATAATCCGTCACATGATTCTTTCCCTTGGTCAGATTCCAGATCAGCCAGGTGTCCACCGTCCCGAACAACAGCTCTCCGGCCTCCGCACGCTCCCGCGCGCCGGGAACATTGTCCAAAATCCAGGCGATCTTGGTGGCACTAAAATAAGCGTCGGGAATCAGCCCCGTCCTCTCGCGCAGCACTTTATCAAAACCGTCCTTCTTCAGCTCCTCGATGCGGTCTGATGTGCGGCGGCACTGCCACACGATGGCATTGTACACCGGCTCCCCCGTGCGCCTGTCCCAGACGATCGTGGTCTCTCTCTGATTCGTGATGCCGATACCGCATATCTGATCAGCCCCCGCGCCCAGCTTAGCCATGGCCTCCGCAGCAACCGCCAGCTGAGACGACCATATTTCCATGGGATTGTGCTCCACCCAGCCGGGCTTCGGATAAATCTGCGAAAACTCCTTCTGGGCCATAGAACAAATATTTCCCTTCTTGTCAAAAAGAATACAGCGGGAACTGGTCGTCCCCTGATCCAGCGCCATGATATAACCTTTCATAAAACCTCCCTTATACTCACAAAGGCCCAGTCCTCCACCGCCGAAGCAGCCGAAAGCCAGGCCTCTCTTTCATCCTCTAAGAAACTGCAGTCAGATCCACATACTCGCCGCCGGGAATCTCTACTACTTTTTTATCATTCAAAAGCAACCAGACGCTCGCCGCATTGGGATTGAACACCGCATTGCAGTCCGCAGAAAACTGCAGATTCTTCGCAGCCGTCATATAATCCACGATCTCGATATTGGTAGCATACCAGATATCCTCTCTGCCGCCCATGTATTCGCAGAATTCCTCAATGACCTCCCAGTTATCGTTCTTGTCAAACTCATAGCTGTGGCCCCACACATACATAAGCTTCAGATACTGAGGCTTTTTGAACTCTGCAAAAAATTTCGCCTTCTCCATCAGTTGAGGATCATCGTGATGACAGGTGGCCTTCCATTCCATAAAATCCAATGGCAACTCGAACTCGCCCGAAGTCTCCACCACACGGGCGTAGGCAATACCCATCTGACGGAAGAGCTGCTTGATCTCCTCACTGTAGGAGCCATTAGGATAGGCATGTCCGCGAACCAGCGTACCCATGATGCGCTCCAGCCCGAGCCTGTCGTCCAAAATTTCCTTCACCACAGATGTCATAGGGCAGCGCGCAATGGTGGGATGCGTCATCGTGTGGGTCGCCACCTCATGCCCCTGATAGAGATCCTTGATCCTGTCCTCAGGCAGACGGGGAATAGACTTGTCCAGTCCCATCAGGCCATAATTCAAATTAAAGGTTCCCTTGATTCCATTCTTGTTAAAAATAGCGACCAGACGCTCATCCTGCGGCTTGCCGTCATCATAGCTCATGGTCAGAGCCTTTGCCTTCCCCCCCGGGAAACATACATATACCTTCATCGTTATACCTCCGGCCGCGCTTTGTGTCACGAACACCGACCGTCTCTTTCCTTTTTTCTTTCCTTCTATAGTATAACTTTTTTTCCCGTTGCGCAACTCTTTTTATTGCGGTTTCTTATACCAAATTTCTTATACCAAACACGACAATATTGCGGCGACCTGCACCGCAGAAGACTCTTCCGAGGCGCAGACCAGCCGCAATACTGTTGATAAGAAAATTAATTCATAATTTATTTGATGACAAAGGTCTTTGTGACGGTTCCCGCGTAGTTGCCGATACCGGTAATCCGGGCCGTAGCACATCCCTTGCCCTCGTTATCCTGGTAGGTGATCAGATAGTCCCTGCCGGATACGAGGGTTTTTCCGTTCACCGTAATCTTTACCTTGGGAGTCACCGACTTGCCCTTATAGGTCTGAGCCGGAATCTCCTGCACGTTCTGATTGGTGATAGCTGCTGTGGTGACAGTAAAATTCACAGTTTTGCTCTTCTTTTCCCCGCTCAGACGCATGCCCTTTTCTTTGATGATGACATAAGGCTGCTTCGAGCTGTCCTTGCCGGCTACCTTGATGTTATTTTTGTAAGAGATACTGTACGCGGTTCCCTGTTTGAGCTTCACGGCCACACCCGTGGCTTTATCCACAAAACTGATTTCCGGCTTAATAGCCTTTCCCGTATAGGTCACGGGATTTATGGACACAACCAGATCATCCAGATTCCTGTCCAGAACCTCAAAGGCATTTTGGAAAGTAACGCTGCCGCTGTAATTGCCCTTGCCCTTGATGACGATCGTGGCCTTGCCGCCGACCTTTATATTGTTTTTATAAGTCACCGTGTAATCCGTTCCCTTTTTCAGCGAAACTGTTTTGCCGTCGTTGAGCGCAGTCACCTTTAATGCGGGCTCCAGCTTATAGCCGGTATAATACTGAGCCGTCCCGTAGATATCATCAGACACCAGCTCCAATTGGATAAAGCCGTTCTTTGCCAATTGTTCAGCAGACATACCCGCCGCCTTATCCATGGCGTTCATGGTTCTCTTGACGATGGTGAAGCTCGCCTTCTTCGTACCGCCGTAATCACCGATACCGGTAATGAGTATCTTGGCTGTTCCCGCCTTGATATTGTTTTCATAGGTCACAGTATAATGGGTGCCTTCTGTCAGAACTGTACCGTTCTTGGATGTAACTACCAGTCCCGCATTGTCTCCCGTAGTTACCAGCCGGATGGCAGAGCCCGTGTATACCTGTTTGTTGGTCTTGATAGTAGCATAAGAAATCAAAAACTGCTGATCCAACACCCTGAAAGCAATCTCTCTGGTTCCGGTGTAATTGTTGCGGCCCCTCAGTGTAGCCGTATAATTTCCGGCGTCTTTCACCTTGCCGCCCTCCACCGGTGTACCGTCCTTCTTCACTTCCGCAATCTCATAATTGCTGCTGTTTAAAGTCTTCGTGCCGTCCTTTACAACCGCTTTTACGGTCTGAGCGGAAGTTTTGACCGCCAGGTCTTCTATCGTTGCCTTCACACTGATATCCGCTATGGACTTGGCCTTGATGGTAAAATACTTCTTCTCCGATACGCCTGTGTAGCTGCCGATTCCCTTCACCGTCAGATACGCGCTGGAATTGCCCTGTGCGTCTGTCGTACTCACTTTGGTGTTGTTCTTGTAGCTGACTGTATAGTCCTTGCCCTGCTGCAGAACGATGCTGCCATACTTCACGGTGACAACCGGAGTCACTGCTTTACCTGTATAGGTGCTGCCCGCAGGATTGCTGATTGTAAGCCTTGAGACAGGGCATTTTTCAATCGTAAAGCTTTGGGTGACAGAGCCCTTGTACTGCGTCCCCTTGGCCACCACCATAAGCTTTGCGGACTTACCCACTTTTATATTCTTCTCGTAATAGACGTCATAATTGTCACCGGAAATCACCTTGTTTTCCAGGGTAAGCTCCACCTTGGGCTCAACTTCCTCCCCGGTGTAATAATAACTCTTCTTCTGCGCGTCGTCGTAATCCTTGAAATTAACGACAGCCTTAGAGATATCCGTCCGATTGTCCTCCACGATGGCAAAAGTAACTGTCCGGCTTCCCGTAAATTTCCCTTTGCCCGTCAGAGTGATCGTTGCAGGCTTCTCCGCCGTGGTGAGCTCCACATTATCGCTATAGCTCACACTGTAGTCGGCGGATGTCAAAGTGTATCCCCTGTAAGTTAATTTGACAGCGGGAGTCAGTTTCTTGCCCGTGTGATACTGGGCAGGAACAGAAGCTGCCTGCACATCCGTACTGCTTATATCAATGCCGCCATCTCCGAAGATGCTGACAAATTCTGCGCTGACTGTGACAACGCCGTCCGGCATTGCAAAAGCCGCAGTGGTAGTCTCCGCCTGATCCGTATAATTCAGGGAAGCAGTGTGCGTCTCCGCATTATATTTTGCCTCCACAGCACCATCAGACAAAATTGCATTCTTCACCGCATCGCCGCTCACCGTGAGGGACTTCAACATATAACCGGCCTTAGGCTGTGCGGTCACACGCACGACCTCGCCGCTTGTGGGCTCCAGACTGCTCAGAGTGATGGAACCGTTTTGCAGACTCTCATCCACAATCAGGCTGTATCTTCCATAGAGATAGCAATCATCAATACTTCCCCAGGCTTCTGCCACAGTGGAATTGACCTCGAAGCCGACCTCCAGAGTGTCTCCCGTCTCCACCGCAATACCGGTAATCTCAGGATTTGCCCAGTTCAGCCAGCCGCTCAGAGAGCACTCCGACTTATAGACCGCTGTGCCGCCATCTTTCTTGCGCACTCTCACTACCGCATACTGCAAATCATCCACGCCCGCGGAGCCGCCCTGAATATAGCCGCCGAAAGTGTACATGCCGGGAGCCAGCCCCTCCAGTGTCTGCGTCACACTAAACTGCATCTTTTCAGTCCGATAAAAATTCAATCCATAGGCATCCGTTCTGGGATTCTCCGTGGTAGGCTTCACCGTATATCCGGTGGAATCGTCATTCGCATAGGTAAGCTTCCACCCTTTCATATCCTCCTCGAAGCCGGGATTCTGCAGTACATTGCCCGCAAACTCCACCTGAATCTCCAGAGATCCCTTATATTTTTCCGTTTTGGTGCTGCCTGCTCCGTCCTCATAGGTGCAGGTCACCGTACCCGTCACCGTATAGATTCCTGCGCTATCGGTATTGACCAGCTTCACCTCGTCCCGGTTCCAAACTATGGGACAATTTGCAGAAGTGCCATCGCTGAATACTACCGCTGCTGTTGCAGGATAGTTTACTGTCTCTCCCACCTTAAGCTTCATGGTCATCCGGCTGTCAATCTGGGAGACTACACGCTGGGAGACAGCTCCCGTCCTGATCAGACGATAAATCTCCGCAGTGGGAAGCGCCGTACCGTCGAAATCAAACCATGCCTGATTGTCGATGGCGCTGCCGCCGTACCACAGGCCTGCGTCAGAAGGGTCGTACTCATAGGCGTAGCTGGAAGCCCAGCCTGCGCCGTATTTCTCCCACAATGCCTTGTTCTTGCTATAAGCGGACTGATTCACACTGCCGTCCGCATTGTACGCATAATATACGGAAAGCCATGCGGGCTCCCAGTAAAACACGCCGATACCTGCGCCGCTCACGCTGCCGTTTACCAGATTCACGGCATTCACCACATCCCGAATCTCATCGGCCTGACCCTGAACTGAAATCGCATAATTCAAATCCTGCCCTGCCGTCTTGGGCGCGCTGTTGCCATGGCCGTCTCCGTCCTCCCATGTGGTAGCCCAGGAGGTCTCCGCCACCATAACCTTCTTGCCATAGTTTTGGGCGATATCTTTCAAAACCGTGGTGAGATTCTCCGTGGTTCCATGCCAATAAGGATAATAGGAAGCCGCAAAGACATCATAGTCCACACCGTTTTTCTGCAAAGTAGATGCAATACTGTCAAACTCTCCTCTGGTCTGCGGATCCGTAAAATGTACCGCCACCAGACAGTTCGGGTCAAAAGTTCTCACCGCCCGGGAACCGGCGTTAAACAGTGCGGATACCTTCGTCCAGTTGCTCTCGCCGCAGACACCATTGTTGGTCTCGTTGCCCACCTGCACCATACCTACGTCCACGCCTGCTGCCTGCAGTGTCTTCAGACTGTCCAGCGTAAATTCATACACCGCCGCCTCTTTCTCGGCTTGCGTGTAATTGCTCCATGCCTTGGGAGCCTGCTGTTTTGAGGGATCTGCCCAGAAATCCGAGTAGTGGAAATCAATGAGCACTCTCATGCCTGCCCCTGTAGCAAGCCGACCGATCTGCACCGCCTTTTCCAAATCCGAATTACCGCCTCCGTATCCATTTCCATTGCTGTCGTAGGGATCGTTCCAGATACGGATACGCACCCAGTTTGTACCGCCATCCTTCAGCATCTTAAAGAATTCTTCATCGGACAGTGCCTCGCCCTTTTGATTCTTAAATACCACACCGCTCTCCTTCAGAGCAATGTAGGAAGAGAGGTCTGCGCCGGTGATAAAGTCCTCCGAAAGAGCCACGGGTTTTACGGAAATTTCCGCCTCCTTGACGGGAATCAGTGCATCAAAGGCCGCTGTCAGCTGATCATATGCTGTCTGGAATGCGTTCTGAGCAGTCTCTGCCTGCTCGGAGTCCGCCGTCACATCGGCATAGTCCTGAAACGCTTTCTCGGCCTCAGCCAGAGCGCTCTCCAGCGCCGCAAAGCCCTCCGCCGCATAATCTTCTTTCTTTAATTTCTTCATGACGGCAATCCGCTCCTGCAGAGCCTGTCTCACCGCCTCCAGATTTCCGCCGGGCATTGAATTCTTGTCTGCATAAAATACGCCGTCCTTATAATAAGTCAGCCCGGTCAGCGCCTGAGTGATATCGGCCTCCCAATTATTCTCTGTGGGGCCGTTTACCAGATCCTTACTCCACTCCTCACCCAGATACAGTCCCATAAGCTTGGCTGATACCTCACCCTTGGGCAATATAAAGGTCAGCTCATACCAGCCATCCCCCGCCGCATCTGCATGCAGCTTATAATAGTTGTTGCTCCACTCGTCCGTGCTGTCCGCAATCAGAGCCTTCTTCTCATTCGTCTCGTCGTCAATGGTCTCCAGCGTCCCCTTAAGCTGCAGACTCGGAATTGTTTCTCCGCCATAGACATGCAGCGTGATCATGCGCAGATATTCAGCCACATTATCTTCCGTGCCGCCGTAGACCTTATCCCCCTTTACCGCAAAGCAGGGATTTGCTCCGGAAGAAAGCTGCTCGTAAATCTCCGCGCCGCCCCAGCTATAGGAGATAGTTCCCGCCTTGGCATTCTCATCACTGTCATAATAGATATCAAAACCAGCCTTTGCCACGGTCGCATCATCACGGAAGGTGAGTGGAACCGAAAACCACCCCGCACATCCTGACACCGGTGTCATTCCATAAATATCACCGGCATTCCAGATATGCCAGTCCGCTGCCTCCGCTGTGGTAGTAAGACTCTCGCCTCCGTCTTTCCAGATATTGATGCCCAGCTTCTCCGCCTCCGCCGCGTAATAATACAAAACAATATTTCTTCCGGGCCGCTCCATGGCGGCCACGGCGGCTGTCAGATTCTCATAGGCCGAGACAATCTTCTCATTGGTGTCGTCATCCTTTAAATCTGCGCTTTCGGAGATCACCTGTTCCGCCGCCGCTTTGGCACTCTCAAATCTACTCCAGCTCTCCTGCGTATAAGCTTCCGCGCCAGCCGTGACAATGGCGCTTACTTCCTCTCCCTGCACATACGTGCGAAGCTTCTTCAGGCTGACACCGTCCGCCTCCTTGATTGAAGCGTACAACTTCCCTGCTTTATAGCAGCAGTTTCCCTCACGGAGCGGTTGAATATCCGTCGCATACGAGCCGCCGCCCTCCGTGAATTTCGTAATCCAGCCATCCTTATCTTTGCTGTAGAGTTCAAAAAACGCCCCATCCGTAGCCGTATCCGGCAGAATAAAAGTCAGCTCATACCAGTTGTCGCTGCCCTCCACCGCGGTCATGGCATAAAATGTGGCCCAGTCTACTCCAGCATCATAAGACTCCAAGGGAACGGTCTTACCTTCCCCGTCAAGCTTCGACAGAGCACTTCCCTTTCTGGCGATCAGGGGCGTTGCCTGATCGTCATAGACACAGAAACGGATCTCTATATCCTTTCCCTGCAGACCCTTTACCGCCGCATCCAGCTCCTCGTATGCTGTATTGATTGTGCCCTTGTCCGTGGAAGATGCGCTGATCAAGGTCTTTGCCGCCGACAGCTTCTCCTGCAGCGCTTCATATCCGGCCTTGAAATCCGCGGCGGTCTTTCCCTCTATGAGTTTTTCCGCCTTCTTACACAGAGCGGACAGCTCCTCCAGCGAATAACCTTCTGTACCCTCAGAGACGCACACCAGAGAGATATCGTCCACGCAGACCCATACTCCGGATTCGGTCATCACACGAATGCCCGCCACATACTTTGAAACGTCGGACTTCACCTCAAACTCTTTCTCCACCTTCGTCCATCCGGCGTTTTCCGCATCTTCGCTCACCCGGTCGTCCCCGTCTCCGGTGCCCAGATTTTCCACAGCCGCATCATAGGTTTCACCCGCAAGTACACGGGCCGATGCGACGTTTTTCACATAACCCTCCAGACGGTAAGTGCCCGCCGGAAGCTCCTCTGCGATTTCCTGATAAAGAGAAAAGGTTCCCGCACTCCCAAAATTAATTCCGAGACAGGTGTCATTTGCAGCTCCGCCGCCGTTATGCGGTTCATAGTCGCTTAAACTTACGCCACCCGCTGTAATAGCCGACCAATCCGGGAACTGCCAGCTTCCCAGCTTGTCGCCAACCCACTCCAGACCCAAGAAATCGCCGCCCACAATATAATTTGTCTGCTCTTCCGCTGTCTGGTTTCCTGCCCCCTGTCCATCTGTCTGCTCCTCCGCCCGAACAGACGTGACAGGCAGTCCACTCCCGGTGAGCACCATGGCCGCCGACAGAATTCCGCATAAAATTTTCCGCCAATACTGTTTGCCCCTTCGCTTCATGCTATCCCTCCTGTTTTTGTTTTCTGCGCGCTCTTTTCTACAATACTATCAATCCAGCCTATGCAACCGATTGCGCAAATGTTGCGCAATCGGTTGCGCTCTATGTACTCTAATTATATTTTATTATCTTTTTTTTCACAACAAAATTTTCTTCGTGTATTTTAACAATCTTTTTAACCGGATTTTATGAAAAAATGCTAAAGCCCCTCCCGCTTCAAATTAAAAAATTGCGGGAAGGGCTCTCACAAACATCTGCAAATATCTGTCAGGAATAAAATATCATACCACTCTTTGCCACGATCTTGTCATACTGACCATACATCTTCTGCACTTCATTCTCCAATATATAATAATGCCGCACATAGGGGATCAACAACACCAGAAATACCGCTGTCACCAAAAGCCAGCCAAGCGCCCCCTCCGCGCCAAACGCCATCAATAAAAAGGACATGCAGATGGCCGCCATGGTGAGCAGTGCAAAAATCACCGTGACAATCAGATGAATCAGTCTCTCATGCTGAAAAAAAGCAATCTGTGCCAAATGCTCCGCCTTCACCTTCTCCCAGTCCGCATCATCCCGGGCAAGCAGCTCATCTATATAGCTGCGATAGGTCAGAATCCGTCTCTCCATACCGTTCCTCCATTTCCTCATCTCTGCCTTGCGTCATCTCTCCGCCTTCCATCATCCAAAGCTCTCTGCCTTTCCTATATCTCCGGTATCTCTTGTATTCCCCCTCAAAAGGGACATCGCCGCTCCCAGCAAAATAAAAATCAGCCCCGTAGCGCAAATCTGCTGATAACAAAAGAAATTGTGGAAAGCATAAGCTAGAAGGCACAGCCCCACGGCCTGCGCCACAGGCTCCGCTCTGTCCTGTATCCCACAGAGGCAGGCGATGATACCCCCTACAAAAATCCCCAGATAAGCCAGGCCGCCGAGAATACCCTGACAGAAAAACATATTCAGCCATTCATTGTGGGCATTGGTCAGAATCGCGTTTCCCCACACCGCACTCAGCTCCCAGGCATACTCCAAACTTCCATAGCAATAATACACAAAACCGTCCGCACCCACACCGAAAAGCTTATTCCAAAAGGGCAGCTCCCCGAACATCCTGCAGACCATCTTCCACGTCCACCCGCGCATGTCCCCCCACGCATCGTCAAAATACAGATAGGGACTGTGCAGTGTCACGGAAAAAATCCGTTCCAAAAGACCGGTGGTATTGCACACAATCAATAAAACCAGCAGAACTCCACAGACTACCGAAGCTGCCACACAGCGCCTCTGCAGCCGTCCCCTGCGCGCTGCGCTCATAACCCCTGTCTGCCCCTGTCTGCGCGCATAAAAAATCACTACAGCAACAGTAAACAACACACAAAGCATCAGCCCTGCAAGCATCCAGCGCCAGTTGTAGACATAGACGCTCAGTCCTCTCTCATCCCGCACATATCCCCGGCGCAGCGCTCTCACACCGCACATAAAAAGCGAAGATCCAAACCAGAGGCACAAAACCTGACAGAAAGAAAACATTTTTCCTCTATCGCCCACGCTGAGTATACCCAGCGCCAGAAACACAACACCCAGTCCGATATAGGCGCTGTCGCTATAGGCCGCCGCAAGACCCATAAATGCCAGCGCGCTGTAGCCTCCCCAGAACAACAACTGCCATCGATTGCTGCCCGGCATCCAATCCCTGTCCTTAGCCTTCACTCCATCGCCAAAGCTCTCCGCCCCCGTCTTCCAGAAAAGATACACTCCTATGGGAAACACCGCACAGGCGTAACCCGACATCCATGTACGATTGCCAATGGTAGAGAGAAAGTCTGATACCGCCACATTCGGCAA
The DNA here is from genome assembly GCA_029055435.1 of Acetatifactor sp. Taxonomy (GTDB): domain Bacteria; phylum Bacillota; class Clostridia; order Lachnospirales; family Lachnospiraceae; genus Acetatifactor. Next base: position 2,225 of record JAIDDH010000031.1, on the reverse strand, counting down.
CCCTTCATACAGATTCAAAAAATCATAACCCAGCCTCTGCAGGATACCGATAAGGAAACAGCCCCCGGAGCCCGCCGCATTGCATACCACAAGCCATGAGACCGGTATCCGGCTGCGGGATACCACAAAATAAGAGAGCACAAACAGAAGCTGCGCCGCCACTCCCATATGCCACCCCTCCGCTCCCAGCCAGACCACCTGCCTGTCACCGCAGAGTGCAAAGGAAATCAGCACACAGATTCCATAGGCTCCCACCAACAGATCGCAAATCCCAATCACAGGACGCCGCCTGTCCCTCACGGTTTTCGCCAGTCCCGGCAGCGCCATAAGCAGCATCACCGCCAGATAAGGAACCGTAACCGCGCAGTAAAACCTCCATTTACAATCGCCCATAGCCTGATAACGATTCTCCACATACAGCGGAAACATCAAAAAAATCAGAAGAAAGTATACTGCCGTCACCATCGTTCGTATTTCGCTGCTGTTTATCCTGTCATCGTCCATCTCTTGTACTCTTCACACTCCTCGTTTACTTCATTTAATTACTAATTTTAGCACAGGAAAAATATCCTTACAAGCAGCCATTTCCCGCATTCGATGTGTTTTGACACCCTACGCCTAATATGGTAGAATAATTCTGCGATACGCAGAGGTATGGACATGAATATAAACAAGAAGACGAAACATAAATTATTCTATTTGCTGCTCATAATTATCACTCTGACCATTGTCTGTCTGGCCACTACCCTTTATATCAGACAACTAAATAAGACCATCTCAGATAATATCATCAGTTCCATCAGCGAGATTGCCGAGCATGATAAAGCAGCCATTCAGACATATATTGAAATTTGCTGGGATGACCTCTATGAAATTCAGGAACGCTTTGTGAGCTCTGACTGCAAGACCATACAAGACATCACGACCAGACTGAATCTGGAATGTGCTTCCAGCGACTTCACGCATATCTATCTGGTAACAGAAGACGGCGTCATCTATACTGACAAATGTGTCACCTATATCCCCGGCGATACTGACCTGAACAAAAACATGGATTTCCTGCCTTATTTTGCAAACGGCGAGGAGAAGGTGGTTGCGCGTTTTGATGATAAAATCGAGGATGAACAGCTGACAAAAGAATGTATTCTCTATGGCATCAGACTGCAGAATTATGAGGTGGCCGGAGAGCGAATGCTCGCGCTGGTGGGAATCAGCGATATCTCTTCCATTCAGGATAAAATGGTTATTGACAGCTTTGTCAGAAATGGAAAAAGCCGCGGGCGTAGCGCTCTGATAGATATGAACGGAGATTACATTGTAAATATTAACCAGAACCAGACAAATAATATATTTGAACACCTGAAGGAATCAAAAGATTCCGAGCTGACCAACGAAGAAGTCGCCCAGAAGCTTAAAAATATGGAGACATTCGGCTTTTACCATACCCATATAGGAGAAAAAAATCAGGAACTGTTTTATCTCATACCTTTTGGGGACGGGATGAACCTGTATTTTGCCATGTCCGTCAACGATGCCGTCTTTACCGAGCAGACCAGGACATTCGTCACGATGAGTATGCTGCTGCTGGCAATCAGCATATTTACGGTAATCACCATGCTCTTAGTCGTAATGAGAATGCAGAATAAAACTATGCGGGCGTCGGAAAGAGAAAAATCACAAAGAGAATTCCTCTCCAACATGAGCCATGAGATACGCACGCCTTTAAACGGCCTGATTGGCATGAATCATCTGATTATGGTTCATATCGACGATGACAGCCAGAAAGCCCAGATTAAGGAATGGCTCAAAAAATCCCACAGCACAGCCAACTATCTTCTGTCTCTGGTAAACAATATTCTGGATATGTCCAAACTTCAGGCAGCCAAAGTCAATATCGTCAACAAACCACTGTTGGTATCCGCACTTATCGATGAAGTCGTGGCAATGCAAACCGACAATATCCAAAGCCGCGGCGTAGAATTTGCTGTAGACCAGGATATCATAGAACCCTGTATCGAGGGAGACGCCACACGCATCAAGCAGATATTGATGAATATTCTGGGAAATGCCGCCAAATTTACGCCAAAGGGCAATTCTATCCATTTTTCCGTAAGCCAGAAAAAAACGGACGATACGCATGTAACCACAATCTACCGCTGCGAAGATACTGGCATCGGCATCTCCAAGGAATACATCAACAAAATCTTCGACCCCTTCAGCCAGGA